>JAYSZM010000175.1:0-34751 GCA_043738015.1 Lysobacterales bacterium | reverse complement strand
GGTCGAGCGCGTGCACCTCGGCGCGCGCGTGTTGATTCATCCTGGTGCGGTGCTCGGCGCCGATGGCTTTGGCCTCGCCATGGACGACGGGCGCTGGCTCAAGGTGCCTCAGCAGGGTGGCGTGCGCATCGGTGACGACTGCGAAATCGGCGCCAACACCACGATCGATCGTGGCGCGCTCGACGACACCGAACTCGAAGAAGACGTGCGCCTGGACAACCAGATCCAGATCGGACACAACGTTTTCATTGGCGCGCATACGGCGATCGCCGGCTGTGCCGCTGTCGCCGGTAGTACCCGGATCGGTCGGCGCTGCCTGATTGGTGGCGGTGCCGGTATCATAGGCCACATCGAAATCGCCGATCGCGTGGTGATCGGTGCCATGAGTCTGGTCACGCACAACCTGCGCGAACCCGGCGAATACTGTTCCGGGACGCCCATCCAGGAAAAGAGCGCGTGGCGCAAGAATGCCGCGCGGTTCCGTCACCTCGATGAACTGGCCCGCAAAATCAAACCCCCAGGGAACCAAGGCAATGAACACTGAACCCGCCATCAAGCTGCCGATCGATGTGCGGCAGATCGCCGCCATTCTGCCGCACCGTTACCCGTTCCTGCTGGTCGACCGGGTGATCGAGTTCGAAGCCGGCAAGCGCGTACGGGCGATCAAGAATGTCACCTGCAACGAGCCGTTTTTCATGGGCCATTTCCCCGGCCATCCCGTCATGCCGGGCGTGCTGGTGATCGAGGCGATGGCGCAGGCCTCGGGCATCCTGACCCAGCTGTCCAATGGTTTCGAGGCCAAGGCCAATCAGCTCTATTACCTGGTGCGGGTCGACAATGCGCGCTTTTCGCGCACCGTTGTGCCCGGTGATCAGTTGGTCCTGGACGTGGTGCAAAAGCGCATGATCCGTCGCATGGGGCAGTACCAGTGCCGCGCCTCGGTCGACGGCGTGGAGGTCGCAAGCGCCGACATCCTGTGCGCGGCGCCGGAGCAGAATGTATGACCGAAGCGGGCCAGGTGCATCCAACAGCGATCATCGATCCGGGCGCAAAAATCGGCAGCAAGGTCGCAATCGGTGCCTATTCGATCATCGGCCCGGGCGTCGAAATCGGCGACGAATGCACGATCGGACCGCATGTGGTAATTCAGGGGCCGACGCGGATCGGCAAGCGCAACCAGTTCTATCAGTTTGGCTCGATCGGCGCCGATCCGCAGGACAAGAAATTCCATGGCGAGCAGAATGCCATACTCGAAATCGGCGACGACAACATGTTCCGCGAGTTTGTCACGCTCAATCGCGGTACCGATGACGGTGGCGGCATCACCCGGATCGGCAATGGCAACTGGCTGATGGCCTATGTCCATGTCGCCCATGACTGCATCATCGGCAACAACACGATCTTCGCCAATGCCGCGTCGCTTGCCGGCCATGTCCGCGTCGATGACTACGCCATCCTCGGCGGCTTCACCCTGATCCACCAGTTCTGTCAGGTCGGCGCACATGCGTTCACCTCGATGGGCTCGGTGATCAATCGCGACGTACCACCCTATGTCACCGTGGCCGGCAATTTTGCCGAGCCCAAGGGCATCAATGCCGAAGGATTGAAGCGCCGCGGCTTTACGCCGGACACCATTTTGTCGATCCGGCGCGCCTACAAGACGCTCTATCTCGCCGGTCTTCCACTCGCCGAGGCACGCAATCAGATTGATGAGGCCGCCGGTGGTGAGCAAGAGCTGCGCATGCTGGTCGAGTTCATCGATCGCAGCGAGCGCAGCCTGATCCGTTGATGCGCGCCCAGGCATTGAGCGGATGAGCGCGACCGCAATGGGCGACTCCAGCGTTGCCGCAGAGTACGCGCAATGAGTCAGAACTCACCCATGCGGATCGCTTTGATCGCCGGTGAAACCTCGGGAGACCAGCTCGGCGCGCCGCTGATTGCGGCCCTGCGCGCGCAGTATCCCGATGCACAGTTCGCCGGCATCGGCGGGCCCGAAATGATCGCGGCGGGCCTCGACGCCTGGCACCGCGCCGACGAACTCGCGGTGATGGGCCTGGTCGAGGTCCTGCGGCATCTGCCGCGGCTGCTGCGATTGCGCCGCAAGGTGCATCATCGACTGCTGCAGTGGCGACCCGATGTCTTCATCGGCATCGACGCTCCCGATTTCAATCTTGGCCTCGAACGCAAGCTGCGCGGCGCAGGAATCGCCACGGTGCATTATGTCAGCCCCTCGGTCTGGGCCTGGCGCGAACAGCGCGCAGCGAAGATCGGAGCCAGCGCCGATCGCGTGCTCTGCCTGTTTCCGATGGAGCCGGCGATCTATGCGCGGCATCAAGTTGACGCACGCTTTGTCGGACACCCGCTGGCCGACCGCTTCGAACTGCAGCCCGATCGAGCAGCCGCCCGCGTCGAGTTGGGCCTGCCAGCCGATGCCAGCGTACTGGCCGTGCTACCAGGCAGCCGACTCGGCGAGATCCACCGGCTGGCGCGCGACTTTGTCGGCGCCGCGCTGATCTGCCAGCACAGCCGGCCTGGTCTGCAATTGATCGCGCCGATGGCGACACCAGCTTGCCGCGAGGCCTTCGAGCAGGTGCTGAGCGAACTGCACGCGCAGTCCAAGGTTCGCGTGATTGATGGTCGCGCGCAGACCGCGATGTGTGCCGCCGATGTGGTGCTGGTCGCATCAGGCACGGCCGCACTCGAGGTCATGCTGAGCAAACGACCGATGGTGGTCGCGTACAAAATCGCCGCCCTCAGTTACTGGATCGTGAAAACCTTCGGCCTGCTCAAGTCTGCGTCGGTGTCCCTGCCCAATATCCTGGCCGGGCGTGCCGTGGTGCCCGAGCTATTGCAGCACGACTGCCAGCCCGAACGACTGGCCGAGGCGCTACTGCGGCTGATGCCCGGATCGACGGAGGCGGCGCGCCAGATCGAGGGCTTTGTTGCCCAGCACCGGGCATTGCAGGGCGGCGGTGCTGGCGCCGCTGCGTCGGCTGTCGCGGACCTGCTTGCATCCGCAGCCGTACGCGGTCCGAACGATCGTTGACGTACGCCTACAGTGAATCAGGGACAGCTCAGCCCAACCAGACGCGCAACACGATCGAGGTCACGGCGACGCAGGCAATCAGAAACAGCAGCATCAGAAAGCCAGCCAATGCCATGGCAGCAAGAGCGCGCACAAATCGTGCGCCCAGCGGCCCCGGAAAATACCCCACTGCGGTAGCCACAAACCATCCCGGCGGCAACAACGACATCAGCACAAACAGAAATGCGGGGAGATGATCCCCGAGTGTGATCGGCAAGGCCCAGAGCAGCAGGCAGTGACCGGTGACAAACATCGCCAGTACCCACATCTCGGCAAAGTTGGGGCCGTGCACCCGATAGAGTCGGTACAGCGCGTAGGCCATCGCCGGCATGCAGGTTCCGAGCAGGAGCCATTGCACCTGGCTCATCACCGCCAAGATGGCACCGCCTTCGGGCCCGGGCCCATGCGCGCCGGTAAAACCCCGCTCGAATCCACCCAGCGCAGCAGATCCCGCGCCGGTGATTTGCGAGAACAGGGCCAGCACGGCGAAGCCGATCAGGAAATAGCGGAGCGGGCGCACTACCCTGGCATCACGCTGCTGCACATAGCGCCGCACCGTGGCACCAGGACGCACCAGCATCTGCCAGAACGTCCAAGGCAGTCCGCGATCCAGGCTGAGCACCTCATCGCCAAAGTCGCGCCAGAACGCGGCCATGGTCAATCGCGCTGGCGTCGCAGCTTCCGACACAGGATCCAATTCGCTGGCCATGGGCCACCCTGACGTAGAATGGTGAACGATGACTTCAACTACTTCGCGGTGCAAGATGCAGTACCCAAACAGATGGCCAGCGCGGCGCACAATCGCTTCGACAAAGCCAGCGCTGATCGACCGGCAATCGCAATGATCGAGCGCATCGCCGGTGTCGACGAAGCCGGTCGTGGCCCACTCGCCGGTCCAGTGGTGGTCGCCGCCGTGATCCTGGATCCGGCGCATCCGATTGCTGGCCTTGATGACTCGAAACGACTCAGCGAAGCCGAACGCGAACGGCTGGCACCGCTGATCCGCGCCCACGCGCTCGCGTACCACATCGAAGTCGTCGAGCGCGCCGAAATCGATCAGCACAACATCCTGCAAGCCACGTTGCGCGGCATGGCGCGCGCACTGCGGGGCCTGCGACCGAGCCCCGGTTTGGCCCTGATTGACGGCAACCGGCTGCCCTTGGATCTACCCTGCCCGGCGCGCGCACTGATCGGCGGCGATGCGCTGGAGCCGGCCATCAGTGCCGCCAGTATCCTCGCCAAGGTCGAACGTGACCGTCTACTGGTCGCAATGGAATCGCTGCATCCGGGCTATGGATTCGCCCGCCACAAGGGCTATCCAACGCCCGATCATCTGGATGCGCTGCGGCGGCTCGGTCCGTGCCCAGAGCACCGGCGCAGTTTTGCGCCGGTACGTGCGGTGATGGAGCCGGGGCTGTTTTGAGCAGGACTGTTGAAGACAGGATTTTGCCAACGGGTCATTGCAGCCGCATACGCGAATTTCCAGCTAGAGCAGCCGCGCGGGAGCGCGGCCCTCCATCAAGCCACAGCAGCCGCGCGGGAGCGCGGCCCTCCATCGAGGCAAGCCTGAGGAGCGCGGCCCTCCAATCAGACCAGCTTGATTTCGCGCAGGCGTTCCATCAGATACTCGTGCGAAGTGATCGGTGTCGGATAGCGGTTGGGCCGATCCGCACTGATGCAATTGGGCAGGGTCTCGATCAGGAAATCCGGATTAGGGTGCAGGAAAAATGGCACCGAGTAACGCGGCTGGCGGGCCAGTTCACCGGGCGGATTGACCACTCGATGCGTGGTCGACGGGTACACATGATTGCTCAGCCGCTGCAGCATGTCGCCAATATTCACCACGATGGTATCGCCCTCGGTGGTAATCGGCAGCCAGGTGCCCTCGCGGGTCAGCAATTCCAGACCGGCCGCGCTCGCACCGACCAGCAAGGTGATGAAGTTGATGTCCTCGTGCGCACCGGCACGGACATTGGGCACTTCGGGTGCCGTGATCGGTGGATAGTGGATCGGGCGCAGGATGCTGTTGCCGAAATCGATCTTGTCGTCGAAGTAGTTCTCGGCAAGATCGATGTGCAAGGCGAGCGCACGCAGCACACGGGCGCCCAACTGATCCAGCGCCTCATACAGACCGTAGCCGTATTCGCGAAAGCCGGCGACTTCTTCCGGCCACAGATTGGCCGGCATGACATCGGCGTACTTGGAGTCGCGCGGGATCTCGCGGCCAAAATGCCAGAATTCTTTCAGGTCCGGATACTTTGAATCCTTGGCGGTCTCCACCATGAAACCGGTGTAGCCGCGGGCGCCGCCACTACCGGGAAGATGATACGTGCGCTTGACCGCTTCGGGCAGGGCAAAGAATTCCTTGAAAACCTGATACGAGCGATCGATCAGCTCTTTGGAGATGCCGTGGCCGCTGATTCCGCAGAAACCGTATTCGCGATAGGCGCTGCCGATTTCGGCAACGAAGGCGCTGCGATCACTGTCGAAGCGGCGGATATCCAGGGTGGGTACATGCTTGCTCATTGGACGGCCTGTGCTCGTGTAGGGGAACTCGATCCATTGTCTCGCTGCGCTGCCCGCATGGCGAACCAGTTCAGCCCGCTGGAGGCACCTGGGCCGCAGATGATACGGCTTCAGCCAGCGCACCCGCCAGTTCAGCCACTTCGTCGGCCGATTCGGCCTCGACCGTGACCCGGATCAGCGGCTCGGTACCCGAGGCGCGCAACACCAGACGACCGCGCCCCGCCAGCAGATGCTCGATCCTGGCACGTTCGGCGAGCACCTTTTCGCTCTGCAACGGCCGCGCGCCGCGTGGCACGCGCACGTTGACCGTGTGCTGCGGAAAACGCGGCAAGTCTTCGCGCCACTCGGCCGCGGAGCGTCCGCTCAGCTGCAAAACTTCAAGCACCTGCAAGGCGTTTACCAGGGCGTCGCCGGTGCCGGAGCGATCCAGACAGAGGATATGTCCCGAGGCTTCGCCGCCCAGCATGCCGCCAAGCGCCATCAGCCGCTCGTGCACGAAGCGATCGCCGACGTTGGCACGTTCGAATGCGATGCCCAGCTCATTGCAGCGCTTCTCCAGCGCGAAGTTGCTCATCAGGGTACCGACGACCGGACCGCGCAAGCGGCCTTCGCGATGCCAGACCGTGGCGAGGATATGCAGCAGGTCATCACCGTCGAGGATGCCGCCGGCGCGGTCTACCAGCATCAGCCGATCGCCATCGCCATCGAATCCGATACCGAGGTCGGCATTCTGCTCCAGCACGGCCGCCTGCAGGGCGCGCGGATGGGTCGAACCACAGTCGCTGTTGATGTTCAGACCATCGGGCGCGACGCCGGTGCTGTAGACCTCGGCGCCGAGTCCGGCAAACAGCTGCGGCGCCAATTTATAGGTAGCGCCATGCGCGCAGTCGAGCACCAGGCGCATACCGCGCAGGTGAAATCCTTCAGGCACGCTGGCCTGGCAGAAATCCAGATAGCGCGCCCCGGCATCGACCATGCGCGAGGCCTTGCCGAGCAACTCCGGCGGACAATTGAAAAACTCCTCGGCCAGCGCATCCTCGATCGCCTGTTCGACGGCGTCACTGAGTTTTTCGCCGGCAGCAGAAAAGAACTTGAAGCCATTGTCATGATGCGGGTTGTGCGAAGCGCTGATCACAATGCCGGCACAGGCGCCGGTCTGCTTGACCAACTGCGCCACACCCGGAGTCGGTATCGGGCCGAGCAATTGCGCATTGGCACCGGCAGCGATCAATCCCGCCTGCAGGGCCGCTTCGAGCATGTAGCCGGACAGCCGGGTGTCCTTGCCAATCAACACCGTGCGCTGATTCTGCTGTGCCAGCACGCGACCCGCCGCATTGCCCAGGCGCAGAGCGAATTCGGCGGTGATCGGGACCTCACCAACGCGACCGCGTATGCCGTCGGTGCCAAAATACTGTCGTTGCCCCATGGTGGTTCCGTATCGAATGTTGTGCAGTATCGCCGAGTACGACGTTCTTGTGGAGGGCATTCAGCGATGTGCTCTATCCGCGGACGGAAATGGCTCAGCGGGCCATGGACCACCGAAGCGCGCATGCGCGTGCCCCGTGCTGCTGTCGCCTTTGTAGCGCGGGGCTTGCCCCGCTGCTCTTGAATTTGATCTTGCTGTTGTAGAGGCTGTTGTCCCCTCGGGGACAGGATCAAGGGCAAAGATCAACGGCAGCGGGGCAAGCCCCGCTCTACGAGGGCCAAAGCAAGCGCATCGGCTCGAGGCGGTTTGGGGTTGCCTCAAGCCTGTGCGAAATCGAAAGCCAGTATCTCGCGAAGATCAGACACGCCCATCAAGCACATCAATAATCGATCTATCCCCATCGCCACACCTGCACAATCAGGCAGCCCCGAAAGCGCCTTGATCAGTCGTTCGTCAATATCCGGAAGTACGAGGCCGCGCTCGGTACGCACGCTGAGGTCACGTTCGAAACGCTGACGTTGTTCCGCCGGATCATTCAATTCGTGATAGCCGTTGGCCAGTTCGCGTGCGCCCAAAAAAACTTCGAAGCGTTCCGCCACCGGCGTCTCGGCGTAGCGAATTCGCGCCAGCGCGCATTGAGCGGCCGGATAGTCGTAGACCAGCAGGAGGCGTGATTCAGGATTTTCCGCTTGCAGCCTATGCGTGATGACCAGGTCCAACCAATCGTCGCGCATCAAGCCCTGTCCATCGATACGCACATCGCCCAATACGTTCTGCAACTGCGCAACGGAAGCCGTGTGCGGATCGAAGCCGAGGGACTGGAAAAACCAGCCGCGATAGCTGATCTCGACAGACTCGGCCCTGCGCTCGAACAAGGCCAGCATCGACCCAATCAGCGTTGAAACTTCGCTCATCAGCCGGCGATGATCCCAGCCGATCCGATACCACTCCAGCATCGTGAACTCGGGATTGTGCCGCGCGCCGGCTTCGCCATTGCGAAATACCCGCCCAAGTTCATAGCAATCGCCAACGCCCGCTGCCAACAGTCGTTTGAGCGGAAATTCCGGGGAAGTGCGTAGCCAACGGCGGCGCGCGCCGGCATCTGCGTGTCCGCTGAATTCGGTGAAGAAGCTCTCGATATTGGGATCGGTATTGCCAGCGGCCGAGAGCATCGGCGTCTCCACTTCAAGCACCTGGCGGTCGGCAAAAAAACGGCGGATCTCCGCATTGAGCCGGGCCCGCATCTGCAGTACGTGCAATGGAGGCAATTCGTGCGCGCTATCGGCAACGCTCATCGCTCATGATCGCCGAGCAGTTTGATCAGCGCGGCCTCGTCCAACACCGGTACGCCGAGCTCCCTGGCCTTGTCGAGCTTGGAGCCCGCTTCGGCGCCCGCAATCACGTAGCTGGTTTTTTTCGATACGCTGCCCGAGAGCTTCGCGCCCAGCGCCTCGAGTCGTGCGCCGGCCTGGTCGCGCGTCATGCCGGACAGCGAACCCGTCAACACCACGGTCTGGCCGGAAAGCGGTCCGCGCTCGGCAGCCGCAGGTGCAAATTCGCGCAGCCGCGCGACCTGATCGTCTACCCTGGCCAGGCGCATGCGCCCGACGGCATCGGCGAACAGTGCCTGCAGCTGCGCGATGGCCACATCGTTCCATCCCAAACTACGCAAATCAATCGCATCAAGGGCGGCAAGTTCGGAAAAATTCTTTGCGCGGTCGGCGGTACTGCGGAACACGGTGCCAGCGATACTCGGGAAAAAAGCGTTTCCTTCAACCTTCATGCAGGTCTTCAATGCGTCGAGCAGGAAGGCCAGATCAAGTCGGGCCACAAATTCCGTTGACGGCGTGCCACGAACTGCCGCAACCACACCCGCAGACAGCAGTTGATCGATCACGTCCTGGTTGTGCGACTCCTCAAAAAACGCAGCGACTGATTCAGCCACGGTGCGACCAATATTGGTGACCGCGATCAACACCAGCGCATCGGCTCGGCGCACCTCGTCAAGACTGCCGAACGCCTCGGACAAGTCCTTGGCGGTGCCCTCGCCGGCCTGTGGTATGCAGAGCGCGAACAGCAGTCGCGGCAACGTAGTCTTGCGACTCCCGGCGAGGGACTCGAGCAGATTCTCCGCCCATTTGGTTGGTGTCTTCTTTTTCGGATCAGGAACGATGCCTTCGCGCTCATCCTGCAGCCGCTTGAGCTCCAGCAGATCCTCCAGACTGAGCGTGTAGAGCTCAGCAACGGTGGCCAATGGCCGCGCCACCGTGTCGCGTTGCAGGAAGGGGAGGGAAACCATGTCGTCGATCGTCTCGCTGCCAAGCCCTTCGATATCCATGGCGCGGCGCGAGCAGAAATGACGGATCGCCTCCTTGCGCTGGGCGGGACAGATCAGGCCTCCACTGCAGCGCGCGACCGCCTGGTCCTCCTCGCGCACCACATGCGAACCGCATTCTGGACAAAGCGCGGGAAGCTGCCACGCGCAGCTGACCGCGGGACGGGCGTCGAGGACCACCGAAACCACTTCCGGAATCACATCGCCGGCGCGCCGCACAATCACGGTATCGCCGACCCGCACATCCTTGCGACGTACTTCATTCTCATTGTGCAGTGTGGCATTGGTGACCACCACACCAGCAACATGCACAGGCCGCAGACGCGCAACCGGCGTCAGCGCGCCGGTGCGACCGACCTGCACATCGATCGCCTCGACCACGGTTTGTTCTTCCAGCGCAGGAAACTTGTGCGCAATCGCCCAGCGCGGTGCGCGCGATACGAAACCGAGTTCGGCCTGCTGATCAAGACGATCGACCTTGTAGACCACGCCATCGATATCGACATCGAGCGCGCCGCGCTTGGCGCCGATCGCGGCGTAGTAGTCGAGCAACCCCTGCAGGCCGCGCGCGCTGCGCGCTTCAGGGTGTACCGCCAAGCCGAGTGCACGCAGATTCTGCAGCAATTCCGAATGCCGCGCCGGCAGGGCCCAGCCTTCGGCCACACCCAGCGCATAGGCGTAGAACATCAACGGTCGCGCAGCGGTGATCGTCGAATCCAACTGACGCAGCGACCCGGCGGCACCATTGCGCGGATTAGCCAAGGTGCGCTCGCCGCGCTCGCGCGCCGCGGCATTGAATGCCTCGAATCCCTTGCGCGGCATCACCACTTCGCCGCGCACCTCGAGCACGGCTGGCGGCGTTTCGCTGTTCAAGCGCAACGGGATCGAACGCACGGTACGCAGATTGGCGGTTACGTCCTCGCCGGTTGCACCATCACCGCGGGTGGCGCCACGGACAAACACTCCGGCCTCGTAGCGCAGGCTGATCGCCAGGCCATCGAGCTTGGGCTCGACCGAGAACTGCGGCTCTGCCTCGCCAGTGGCGTCCACCACCTTGCGCACAAAATCGGCGGCGTCCTGCTCGCTGAAGGCATTGCCGAGCGAAAGCATCGGCACCTGATGCACGACTTCAGAAAAGGTCCGCGCGGCCGAGCCACCGACGCGACGGGTGGGTGAATCGACTGTTGCCAGCTCCGGGTGCACGCCCTCCAGTTCGCGCAATTCGCGCATCAGTCGGTCGTACTCGCTGTCGCTGATGCCGGGCTCATCAAGCACGTAGTAGCGATGGTCGTTGAGCGCGACCTGCTTTCTGATCTCGGCAATCCGCGCGGCGGCAACGGCATTCTGTTCGGTGGTCATTGTGGACATCGGATCAGGGCTGGGTGGACGCGGTGAGCTTGCCACGGCCAAAGCGCCGGGTGAAGGTTTCCATGGCTGCGAACGCCGCCGGAATCACCACCAGGCTGAGCAGGGTCGAGGTGATCAGACCACCGATCACCGCCACCGCCATCGGCTGACGGAATGCGGCGTCGGCACCGAAGCCGAGGGCAATCGGCAACATGCCGGCGGTCATCGCAATCGAGGTCATCAACACTGGCCGTGCGCGTTTGCGGCAGGCATCGATCACCGCATCGTGCATGTTCATGCCCTGATCATGCTCGGCGATCACCGCGTAGTCGACCAGCAGGATCGAATTTTTTGTAGCGATGCCGATCAGCATCAGCAGTCCGATCAGGGCCGGCAGCGACAGCAGGGTGCCGGTGATCAGCATCAGGCCGAAAGCGCCACCCGCCGAAAGCGGCACCGCGGCGAGAATGATCAGCGGATGACTGGCGCTGTTGAACAGCAGCAGGAGCACGGCGTAGACACAGAAGACTCCGGCTGCCATTGCCAGCGCGAAGCCGACGAACAGTTCAACAAAAATTTCCGAGTCGCCCGTGTTGAGCACCTGCACCCCGGGAGGCAGACGCTGTAGCGAGGGCAACTGCTCGACCTGGTTCATCACATCGCCGAGCGGTTGACCATTGAGTTCGGCGGAGAACGTGATATTGCGCTGGCGACCGAAGCGCGCCACCTGCGAGGGACCACTGGCGCGGTGAATACTCGCCACCGCCGACAGTGGCACGGTGCCCCCGCGCGCGCTCGGCACGCGCAGCAACTGCAACAGACTTTGCTCACTCAGCGCCGCATCAGTGAGACGCACGCGAATTGGCACCTGACGATCGGCCAGGTTCAATTTGGCCAGTCGCTGACGGTAGTCGCCACTGGTAGCGATGCGCGCAGCCTCGGCAATCGCGATGGTGGAAACGCCAAGATCAGCGGCGCGCCGGGCATCGGGCACAATTACCCATTCCGGCCTGAGCAGCGAAGCAGTCGAGCTGATCGTACCCAGCCCCTCAATGCTGCGCAGATCGCGCTCGAACATCTGGGCTGCTTCGTACAGGCGTCGCGGGTCGTCGCCGGTGAGCACCAATTGCATCTGCTCGCCCGGCTCGCTGCTGAGGTAGCGCTGGCGAATACCCGGAATGCGCGTCAGCAGGCTGCGCACCTCGCGTTCGAGTTCCTTCTGTGAGCGATCGCGTTCGCCTTTCAAACCCCAGTCAATCACCAGAACCGCGCGGCGCACATCGTCGACACCGCTGACCGCAGGATCGCCGACATCAATGGTGCCGCCCACGGTCGTGTAGATCTGACGTGCCTCCGGCAGTTGCTCGATCAGCGCACGTGCCTGTTCGGATACGCGGGTGGTCTCGTCAAGGCGCGTCCCTGGTGGCAGTTCAATACTCAGATTGCTGCGGCCGAGATCCGCGCCGGGAATGAAGGTGGCCGGAATCAGCGGCACCAGCATCAGCGATCCGACAAACATGCCGAGCGCAAGCCACAGGGTCAGGCCACGTCGCTGCAATGCGCGCTCGACCCAGACGAGATACCAGCGCATGATCGGGCCGTCGCTTTCATTGTGTGGTTTCGCCTTCAGCTGATAGGCCGCCATCATCGGCGTCAGCAGGCGCGCCACCAACAGCGAAAACAGCACGGCGGTCGCCGCGGTCCAACCGAACTCAAGGAAGAATTTTCCGGCGATGCCCGGCATGAAAGCGACCGGCACAAACACCGCGGCCAGGGTGGCGGATGTGGCGATCACCGCGAGCCCGATTTCATCAGCGGCGTCGAGCGCCGCCTGTTTCGGTGTCTTGCCCATCGCCAGATGGCGATCGATGTTCTCGACCTCGACGATGGCATCATCGACCAGGATGCCGACCACAACGGCGAGTGCCAACAAGGTGATCAGGTTCAGACTGAAGCCGAACAGCCACATCACAGCAAAGGTGGGAATGATCGACAGCGGCAAGGCCACCGCTGAAATCCATGTGCTGCGCCAGTCACGAAGAAACCACCAGACCACGAGTACGGCCAGCAGCGATCCCTCGAACAACATCATCATCGAGGAGTTGAAGCTTTCGCGCACCTCCTCCACAGTCGAACTGATCAGGCTGAAGCGGATCTGCGGATGGCTGAGCGCGAGTTCGGCGATGCGCGCCTCGATACGTTCACCGACATCGATTTCGCTGGAGCCGACGGTCCGGGTGATATCGAAACTGACCACCGGCTTGCCATCGAGCAAGGCCAGCTGCTTGCGCTCGGCATGTGCATCGCGAATCTCTGCCAGCGCCTGCAGCGGCACCTGCTCGCCGCTCGGCAATACAATCGGGAAAATATTCAGATCCTGTGCGATCGCAACAGTCCCAACGGCACGTATGGCTTGCTCGCCGGTTCCGATTGTCGCGCGGCCGCCGGAGCGTTCCAGTTGTGAACGCGCCAGCTGATCCGAGACCTGGGCAGCGGTGAGGCCATAGGCATTGAGCACACCGGGACGCAGATCAACGCGGACTTCACGATCGACGCCACCGCTGCGGCGCACCTGGCCAACACCGTTGACGGCGTACAGGGACTTGCTCACCTCATTGTCGACAAACCAGCTGAGCTCGTCCTCGCCCATGCTGTCCGAGGCCACCGCATAGGTCAGCAACGAGCCCCCGGTGATGGTGATCTTCTGCACGATCGGTTCTTCGACTTCCTGCGGCAGATCGCTGCGCACACGGGTCACCGCATCGCGCACTTCGTCGAGCGCCTCATTGACGTCACGACCGATGCGAAACTCGATGTATGTGGTCGAGACACCCTCGATGACCGTGGAGATCAGCTTGTTGATCTGCGGCAGGCTGGCCACCGAATCCTCGATCTTGCGGGTGACTTCGGTCTCCAGCTGATTGGGCGTCGCACCGGGCAGGATCACCTGCACGGTCACCCCGGGGAAGGCGATGTCCGGGAAGCGCGAGACGGCGAGCTTGTGAAAGCCGATGAGGCCAGCCGCTGCAAGCAGGATGAAGATCAGGATCGCCGGCAGCGGGCGGTGAATCGACCAGGCGGAAACATTGATCGCCATGGCTCAGGATTCCGTGGTGCCTGAGGCTTGGGCGACCACGCGAACACGATCTCCGTCGCTGAGGAATGCGGCCCCGCGCACCACCACCCGATCAACAGCGGTAATTCCGTTGCGCAATTCGATGCGCTCCCCTGACACCTGACCGACTTCCACCCGGCGTTGGCGGGCGATGTCATTCCCGTCCAGTACAAAGGCATAGCGATAACCGTCGCGCTCGACGATTGCCTCCGACGGCAACATCGTTGCCGGTGTGGCATCCAGGTGAATACGACCCTGCGCGAACATGCCGGCGATAAGCGCGCCCGGCTCGGGCAGATCGACGTAGGCGACACCGGTCCGGCTGATCGGGTCAAGGCCGGGCGACAGCGCGCGGATGCGGCCTTCGACCTTGCCGCTCGGAGATGCCACATCGACGCGGGCACCCAGCTTGAGTTGCAAGAACTCGGCTTCCGAAAGTTCAGCGCGCCATTCCAGTCGACCTTGACGGATCAGCCGCATCAGCTCGGCACCAGCAGCCACGACTTGTCCGGGCTGCACACTGCGTGTCGAGATCAGCCCATCGTCCGGCGCACGCAAACTGGCAAATTCCAATCGCAATTTGGCCGAGGCCATTGCCGCCCGCGCGTTCAGCACGGCGGCTTCGGCGACGCGCTCGCTGGCAATCATCTGCTCGATGTCCCCGGCTGCCATCAGCTTGCGTTCGCGCATCGCGCGGGCACGCTCACCATTGGCGCGGGCCAGTACCTCGTTGGCCAGAGCCTGGGCGACCATCGCTTCGTGCTGGCGCAACTCGGCCTGAAGTGTGCGACGGTCGAGCTGCACCAGCACATCACCCTTGCCGACGGCGTCACCGACCTCAACCAGCACCTCGGCAACCCGTAGGCCGGAGAGCTCAACGCCGAGACTCATTTCTTCCCAGGCACGCACCGAGCCGGCAGCATCGATGTCACGCACCAGATCGACCTGCTCCAGCGTGCCGACCGATACGGTCAAACTCGGCGCTGACGGCGCAGTCTCGGGTGCCTTTGAACAGCCAACCAGCGCAATCGACAGCAGCAGACCGGCGAGCAGACTTTGTCGATCCCTGGTCTTGCCACCGGACCCCGCGAACCCGGCGACGCCCTGCTCCACAGGCGCTGGCACGGCAGGAACACGGCACCTGCTGCTCGGCGGGCACACTCCGCTTGCTCGGTCAATCATGGGCGTACTCGATGTCTAAAAGGGGATATCCCAAGATATCTCGAATACCCCTGTAGCGCGGGTCGAATATGCCAAGCTATTCAGCGAATACAAAGGGACCGCCAGGGCAAGAGCACGGTCAGGCGATGCCGACGGGATGGGGCCGCAGCGGGCGGTGAGGAGGCCAGGGGAGTGGTCCGGCACTCACCTTGCGGGCGCGTCCACCACGACGCGCTCGAACAACTGCGCCGTGCCGGCCTCGGCCGCGGCGATTTCCTCTGCCGAAGCCCGATTGCCGACATAGGTTTCGCTGCGCAGGAATTTTTCCGGCGTCTCCATATCCAGCCACATCGCGTGCTGGTGCGCCGCATCCGTGGCACCGAGGTTACTGCCGTCGCGGAACGCAAATTCCATCCGGCCGGCATCGTCCATGCTGCGCAGACGCAATCGTGGCTGATTTCCCTGCGGGCAATAGTGGGTCGCGATCAGGGCGTCGTCGTCGAGATGGTAGAGCGTCATCGATTCGCGCCCCGAGGGCATCGCCCAAGTCTCGACCAGCACCGAGCCTGCTGCGCTGAGACGATAGTTGACGGAGATCGTACTTCCCTCTGGCGTGATGGCACGCCAGTCTCCGACCAGGCCGGCAAGCCGTTCAAATGCGCGCGTTGATACTGCCCGGTCTGGTGTAGCGCCATCGGCCCGGCCAGGCGCACACAGCGAAAGACCGGGGAGCAGCAGAGCGCAGTACGCGGCACAAATCGCGAAGCGGCGCAGCCGCCGGCGGTCAATTCGCATCCTCATTGTCGAGCTCCATTCGTGTCGAAACCACACCCTAACCAATCCGCTCCAGCCGTCCAAGGGATCAGGCTTCGACCTGGCGCAAATCAGCAACCGCGCAGCGCAAACAGGATCCCGCTTGATCAGGATTCGCGGCCGCGAGAAAGTCCTTCATCATTTCTCCATCCTGTTTGCACATTGCTGGGAGACAGTGACCATCAAGCACAAACCAGCCCGGATCCCCGGTCTTGAGTCCCGCATCAGGAGCACGCACGATCATGTCTCTGTCCCGCTACGCATTTCAGCTCAGCCTCGGCCTTGGACTCTCGATCAGCGCGATGGTGGCCGCGCAGGCGCCGCCGCAACCGCTCGGACCGCCGCCGGTACCGCCGCAGAACCCGCAGTCCGAGGCCAAGATCAATCTCGGCAAGGCGCTGTTCTGGGATGAGCAGCTATCGGTCACCGGCACCGTCGCCTGTGGCACCTGTCATCGCCCCGACAGCGCGGGCAGTGATCCGCGCAGCGCGTTTGCCAATGCCGGCAGCACGCACTCCGGTCCTGACAGTGTGTTCGGCAATGCCGACGATATCCAGGGCTCGGCGGGCGTGCCGGCGCATGGCAGCGATGGCTACTACCAGTCGAGCGCGCGGTTTGGCATGGCGGCGCAGGTTGGCGCGCGCAAGTCACCGTCAGCGATCAATGCCGGCTACTCGCCGCTGCTGTTCTGGGACGGTCGCGCCGGCACCAGCTTCGTCGATCCGATCACCGGACAGGTGCTGATTCTGCAGGGTGCGGCCCTCGAAAACCAGGCACTGGCGCCCCTGCTCGATACCAGCGAGATGGCCGCGATGGGCACCCAGGCGGCGACGATTGGACAACGGCTCGCTGCATTGCAGCCGCTCGCGCTGGCCAGCGAGGTACCCGCTGCGCTATCGCTCTGGATCAGTGGGCGCAGCTATCCAGCGCTTTTCAACGAAGTATTCGGCACCTCGGACGTGACACCCGCGCGGATCGCGATGGCCATGGCGAGTTACGAGCGCAGCCTAAATTCCACCCAGGCACCGATTGATCAGCAGTTCGCCGGACAGCAGGTATTGAGCCAACAGGAACTGGCTGGCCAACAGGTCTTCATCAACAACGACTGCGCTGCTTGCCATGCCGGCAATCGCTTCACCGATGAGAATTTCCGCTATATCGGCGTGCGCCCAGTGACCGAAGATCTCGGCCGATTCGGGCAAACCGGCAACAATGCCGATCGTGGTGCGTTTCGAGTGCCGAGCCTGCGCAATGTCGAACTGCGCGCGCCGTACATGCACAATGGGCGATTGGCGACACTCGAGGATGTGGTCGAGTTCTACAACCGCGGCGGTGACTTCACCGCGCCAAACAAGGACCCACGGGTACGCCCGCGCAATCTGACCCAGGGGCAGAAAAGCGCCCTGCTCGCCTTTCTGCGTCGACCGCTGACGGATCCTCGCGTCGCCGCCGAAGGCGCGCCGTTTGATCGCCCTGGTCTCTATACCGAATCCGCTCGCGTTCCGCAGATCATCGGCATTGCCACAGCTGGCAGTGGCGGCTTTGCGCCAACGATCACCGCGCTGGAACCGCCACTGCTGGGAAACGACAACTTCACGGTCGCGGTCAGCGCTGCTCTGGGCGGAGCGCTCGCCACCCTGGTCGTCCACAGCAGCGATCCTGGCGTGCAGTCGAGCATTCCGACAGGATCCTTTGCCAACCTGAGTACCAGCCTCTCGGGCAGTGGCGCGGGCGCGGGCAGCGGTTCCTTGCAGGTTGATCTTGGCAACGATCCTGCACTGCTTGGCGGCACCCTGTTTGGACGCTTCTACGTCGCTGATCCCTCCGCGGCCAATGGCCTGGCGATCACTCCGGCATTTCGCATCGTGGTGTTCGGCGAGGTGCCAGATCTGCTGATGGCCAACAGCTTCGAGTAGCCGCTCAGTTCCAATCGAGCTTGTAGCCCAGACCATAAATCGACGACACCGGATCGTGTCCGGGCGCTGCTTCCGACAGCTTGCGACGCAAGTTCTTGACGTGGCTATCGACGGTGCGATCACTGACGATGCGGTGGTCGAGATACAGGGAATTCATCAACTGGTTACGCGACAACACGTGACCGGGATGTTCCGCCAGCGCATGCAGCAGCCGGTACTCGACACGGGTAAGCGCCAGCAGTTTGCCGTGAAAGCGCGCCTCGAAGCGCTGCTCATCGAACAGCAGAGGCGCATTCGTCAGCGGCGCCGCTCCAGCACGCGCGCGACGCAACAGGGCACGCACACGCGCGACCACTTCACGTGGACTGAATGGCTTGCAGACATAGTCGTCGGCACCGAGCTCGAGACCGAGCAGCCGATCGATCTCTTCCACACGCGCAGTGACCATGATGATCGGCACCTGACTGAAGGCGCGCAGCTCGCGGCAGACACTGAGCCCGTCCTTGCCGGGCAACAGCAGATCGAGCAGCACCAGATCAGGCGCGTGTTCGCGCACCCACTCGACCACCGAGCCGCCCTCATGCAGCATGGTGGCGCGGTGTCCGTCGTTGACCAGATAGTCACGCAGCAGGCTGGCGAGCTTGGGCTCGTCTTCGACGATCAGGATGTGCGCGACGCCGCTCATCGGCTTGCTTCGACCAGGATCGGCAGGCGGATCTCGATGCGCAGCCCCTCAAGGCGCGAGGCCGCGGCGATAATCGTTCCGCGATGCGCCTCGACGATATTGCGCGCAATCGCGAGGCCGAGACCGGCGCCGCCGCTGGCGCGATTGCGCGATCCATCGGCGCGGTAGAGTCGTTCGAACAGCAGGGGCAAGGCGTCATCCGCCACACCAGGCGCCGAATCGTCAAAGCAGAGGCACCACTGGGCGCCGTCACGCGAGAGTTCGATCCTGAGTTTCCCTGGCGCATCGGTATAGCGACTGGTATTGGACAGCAGGTTGGCAAACAACTGAGCCAGCCTGCGCGGATCGCCCGTGATCATCGTGGGCGTCGTCGGTAGCCGAGTCAGATCGAGCTCGATGCCGGCGTCCTGCAAAATGGCCTGCTGACTGCGCACCGCTTCGCGCAGCAGATCGCCGAGGTCCAATTCGATGAATCGGTACTCGAGGCCTCCGATATCGGAAAGCGCCAGCTGGTACAGATCCTCGATAAGGCTGGTCAGCCGAGTGGTCTCCGCCTGCAATGAGGCAAGGGTTTCAGGACTGAAGGATCGGACCCCGTCCTGTAGCGCCTGGATTTCTCCATGCAGGATCGCCACCGGTGTGCGCAGCTCATGCGCGATATCAGCACTCCACTGCCGGCGCGCTCGCTGATTGCGCTCAAGCGCCTGTGCCAGTCGATTGAAATCCGCGACCAGCTCGCCGAGTTCGTCGTCGCTGCCGCTGCGCACGCGGGTGCTGTAGTCCCCGGCAGCAAGCGCCTGAGCACCCAGTGCGAGCGCCCGAATCGGGCCTTGCAGCCAGCGCGCCAACAACCAGGCGAGGACCAGGGCGCAAACCAGGATCGCCGCTGCACCGAGCAGGCCACGACGCCACTGCGAGCGCGCGAAGGCCTCATCCAGTCGGCCTCGCCATTGCGGCAGAGGGGCCAGATGCAGGCGTCCAATCAGCTCGCCCTCGAGTACGACATCGAAGGATCGGCCGTTGCGCGCGATCTCCGGGTTGCCAACCACGATCAGACCGTCCTGATCGACCAGGGTCAATCGTCCGCCGATATCCAGCGGGTCGTCGGCCAGCGATCGCCCCTGCTGCGGCGGTGGGCCCGGCAGCGAACCTTGCATCGGACCCGGCGGCGGTCGCGGTCGACCTGCAGCGCGCGGTGGTGGTGGGCGCGGCGGAGGACCGGCACCGGGAAAGCGACCGGCCGCGGGTTGACGCGATGGCGGCGCGCGGGGATCAACACCAGCCTGCGCGCGCGCGTCACTCACAATGCCGAGTGCATCCATCATCAGGCGTGGGCGATCACGCAGAAAATCCCAGTTCCCATACAGTGCATAGCGTTCGGCCAGGCGGACGCTGCCTGCTTCCAGTTGCTCACCGCTGAGACCATCAAGATAGTCGAGGAATCCACGGCGGAAACCATCCTGCTGCAGCACCACGAAGGCCGCCAGCGCCGCCATGCTGAGCGCGGCGAAGGCCAGAAAGAGTCGGTGCAGCAGCCGCAGGCGCATCGGGTCCAAAATGTTGGGGCAGGTGTGCGCACTATACGCGGGGCGCGGGCGCATACCCGAAGGAGGGTGCGACTGCGCAATTTCTCCACGATTGCTGCGCGCTCGATGCGCAATCCGAGCGCAGCATCTGTCCATGGGATCGCCGATCCCTTCTGGAGTCCACCATGAGCCGTTTCCTGTTTGTCCTGTTGCTCTTACTCGGCACGACCGCAGCACGCGCTGAACGTCCCGAACATCCGCATCATCCGCCGCCGCCACCTTCGTTTGCCGAATTCGCCCCAAGCGCTGGCGTTGAGCGAGACGCAACGAGAACCCGTCCGCAAGCTGCTCGCCGCTCAGCGCGAGAAGATGCGCATTCTCGATGCCAACATGCGGGAGCAGCGCGAGAGCCTGCACGAGTCAAATCGAAACGAGCTGGCGAAACTGCTGAGCGAGACCCAACTGCACCAGTTCGACGAAATGACGAGCAGGCGTCGCGAGAAGGCGGGCCCAGCGCGCCGGCCGATGCCACGGCCCGACGACAGCAGCAGCCGCGGCCCGCGCGCGGGCATGCGACCCCGCGCTGACTAGCGTATACGCCGCCGCTCGATCAGGACTGGCCGACCCAAAGCATCCACGGCAAACACCTGAAGATAGCGCCCGCCGTGCAATCGCCCGGCGTCGATACTGCCGCTGAAGCCGCCCATTGCGGCCTCGTCGAGATAGGGGAACACGCGCTCGAGACCGGGATGCCGGCTGCGTGACAGGGGCCACTCGACGCCGTCGTCGACCTGCGCATACAGGCGCTGGATCGGAAATCGATCGAGCGCCCAACCGCGCAGCTCGATCGTTCCTTGCACCGGCAATGCCTGTGCCGGTGTTCCGAGTACGCCGAAAGCAAGCGGCAAGCGCTGAGTCGCGATGATCGCGAGTGCAAGTGCGGACGCAAGCACGGCACCGGCTGCGATCGGCCCAGCGCGCCAAGGCGCATTCAGTCGCCCACGCCGCTGCCAGAACCACACTGGCAGCAGCAGCCACAGGGCCAGCAATGCATTCAGACCCAGATGCATATGGCGCCCAACCTCGCTGTAACCGTCGCCGAATACGCTACTCATCAGCGTCAATGCGAACAGGTGCGCGCAAAGCGCGATGGCAACGCTATCGACGCCGATCGGTTCGCTGATGGCTCGGCGCGGCCACAGGACAGCCAACCAGAATGCCGGGATCAGGCCGAGCGTGAATCCGCAGGCGATCAGAAACCAGCTTGCTGGCAGTGCGTTGAGCGCATTGGCGACGCTGAACCACAGCGGCTGATCCTCGCTGCCCACCTCAGTGAAATCGCCACCCGCACGCTCCCCGAGGTACCCCAGGCGAAGATGCTGCGACATCAGCAGGCCGCGCGCGAGCATACGCGCCAGGATCTCGGGCTCGCGCAGCGAGTGGATCAACAGGCGCAACCGGGAGACTTCGGCCAAGGCCGGACAGACAGCGAAAACATCGACGCCATGCTGGCGATACCAAGTCGAGTACGCATGCTCGGCACATTCTGCGGGCAGACCAAGCGCGAGCGCCAGCCGTTCAGGATTCGCTGCGGGCATCGCTGCACCAAGCACCGTATCGGCCAGATTCGCACGCGAGATCGCTGCGAAACGCGTCTGTTGACTGACTTGCGCGCCGACGACGAGCGCACAGCAGGCGACCAATACGATCAGGGCGCGAGACCGCCATTGGACGCTGCGCCACAGCGCCAGCATCGCAAAGATGCCCAGCGCAATCGGCAATGCCAGATGCTGGACGCGCGACGCACCGAGCAGCAGCAGGCAAAGCACCAGGGCGAACAGACGCTGCGTGGGCGCCTCGGCCTGCACAAACAACGAAAGAATGATCGCGCTGGCGAAGTAAGCGCCGAGCAGTGCAGGAAATTCGGTGTACAGGGTATTGAGGTATAGCGTATTGAACGGATCGGCGATGAGCAGGGCCGACAGCAGTGCGTGAGCGATCAGCATGCCCGGCCGCGACCAGAACATGCGGGCCACGAGCAGGCTACCGATCAACCAGATCAGCAGACCGATGCCGCCGATCCAGCGCAACGAAACACGCCGACCCTCGCTGCGACTCGAAGCTTCGAATGCGCTGCTGACCTGCAGCGCCAGCCAGGCAACCGCGACCTGGCTGC
This sequence comes from Lysobacterales bacterium, assembly GCA_043738015.1. GTDB lineage: Bacteria > Pseudomonadota > Gammaproteobacteria > Xanthomonadales > Ahniellaceae > 0-14-3-00-62-12. The sequence goes on along the minus strand of JAYSZM010000175.1, from coordinate 12,640 downwards.
TTGGATAGCACTCGTCAGGACGCGTCGTACCGACCACATACCAGGGCTGCGGCGCGGCAGGCGTGGCCGCGCCGATGGGAACCGCCTCAGGCCACAGCCCCAGACAGGCCGAACTGCGCTGCATATCGTACTGATTGGCAAAGCCGACGACGGGCTCAGCCAGCACCAGACTCGCCACCCTCAGCAGACCGAAAACGAGCAAGCCCAGTGCGAGCAGGCGCAACCAGGCTGCGCGCTCGGGTTTCAGATTGCCCATAGCACCACGAGCAACATCAGGCTCACGCACAGCCAGCTGATGGGATCGCGGATCGCGAACAGCACCGGATCGCCGGGGAGCAGGCCGCGCCGGGCCAGCAACCAGGTCCGCAGCAACCAGAACAACATGACCGGACAGAGCAGGAAGACCAGATCGGGACTCGCGTAGAGCCGGCGGACATCCTCGCTCTGGGTGTACAGCGCAAGCACCAGAACCGAGCCCATCGCCGCCGAAATCCCGGCGTTCTCAAGCAACGCTAGATCATCCAGTTCATAGGGGCGATCCGAACTGGTGTGCGCACCGCGCTGGCGGAATTCGATCGCACGCTTGAGCAGGGCGAGACTGAGGAACACGAAACCGGCAAACGCGAGCAGCCAGGGACTCAAGGGTACGCCGATCGCGGCTGCGCCAACCACGATCCGCACGACGTACAGCAAGGACAGCAGGCAGACATCGGCGATCGCATGTCGCTTCAGCCAGAAACTGTAGGACAAGGTCCCAACCAGGTAGGCCAGCAGTGCAGGCAGCATGGAATCCGAGATCGGCAGATCGGGACAACCGAGCTTCAGCGCAGCTATCCCGGCCAGCGCCAGGCCAGCCAGCAATAGCGCGACGATCAATCCGGTTCCGCGCGTCAATACACCCGCAGCGATCGGTCGACGCGATTTCTCGGGATGGGCACGGTCACGCTCGGCATCGAGCGCGTCATTGAGGGCATAGCCGGCCGAGGCGAGCAGGCACATCGCAACAAAACCGGCCAGAGCGCCCAGCCAGGCCTCACTGCGCGCCCAGCTATGCGAAGTGATCAGGGGCACGAATACAAGCAGGTTCTTGGCCCACTGGTGCGGTCGCAGCAGTTGCAGTAACGCGGTCAGACGCATGAAGGGTTCCGGTGGACCGGCCGATTCTAACTTTCACACCGCTGGCCTGCACGGGTTAATCCAGCAAGCGGCGGCCGTTCGGGCAGGGCACGGCAAATGGCAGCGCGCAAGCGACGTACAGGCGCGCGCCGTTCCCCTATAATCGCGCCCCGACTCGCGCCCTGACGCGCATCACTACTCGACCCGATCATGACCGACCACATCAGCGAAACGATGCGGCGTCGCACCTTTGCGATCATTTCGCATCCCGACGCCGGCAAAACCACTCTGACCGAAAAACTTCTGCTGTTTGGCGGCGCCATCCAGATGGCGGGCAGCGTGAAATCGCGCAAGGCGGCGCGTCATGCGACTTCGGACTGGATGGCGCTGGAGAAGGAACGCGGCATCTCGGTTACTTCATCGGTGATGCAGTTCCCCTACGAGGGTCGCATCATCAACCTGCTCGATACGCCGGGGCATGCCGACTTCTCCGAAGACACCTATCGGGTACTTACGGCCGTGGACTCCGCACTGATGGTGATCGACGTTGCCAAGGGCGTCGAGGAACGCACCATCAAGCTGATGGACGTCTGCCGCATGCGCGCGACGCCGGTGATGACTTTCATCAACAAGCTCGACCGCGAGGGACGTCCGCCAATCGATCTGCTCGACGAAATCGAGTCGGTTTTGCGTATCCAGTGCGCGCCGATCACCTGGCCGGTGGGTATGGGTTCGCGTCTGAAGGGTGTCTACCATCTGCTCGATGGTGAAGTGCATCTGTTTGAACCCGGCAAGAACTTCACCCGCCAGGACTCGACCATTCTCAAACTCGACGACCCCGAACTCGAACGTCGCATCGGCAGCGAAATGCTGCGCGAATTGCGCGAAGAACTCGAACTGGTCGAGGGCGCCTCGGCGACCTTCGATCATGAAGCCTACCTCGCCGGCAAGCAGGCGCCCGTGTTCTTCGGATCTGGTGTGAACAATTTCGGTGTGCAGATGCTGCTCGATTTTTTCGTCGAATACGCACCGCCGCCGAAAGCCCACGAGACCACCAGCCGTACTGTGGTCGCCACCGAAGAACCGATGACCGGGTTTGTATTCAAGATCCAGGCCAACATGGATCCCAATCACCGCGACCGCGTCGCCTTCATGCGGATCTGCTCCGGGCAGTACGAGCACGGGATGAAAGCGCTGCAAGTGCGCACCGGCAAGGAAATGAAATTCGCCAATGCGCTGACCTTCATGGCATCGGACCGCGAGATCGTCGAACGCGCCTACCCTGGCGATGTGATCGGCTTGCACAACCACGGCACCATCTCGATCGGCGACACCTTCACCGAGGGCGAGGCGATCGCGTTCACCGGCATTCCGAATTTCGCGCCCGAATTGTTCCGTCGCGCGCGTTTGAAGGACCCGCTGAAGATGAAGCAGCTGAGCAAGGGCCTGGCCCAGCTCTCGGAAGAAGGCGCGACCCAGTTCTTTCGTCCGCTGATGTCCAATGACCTGATTCTCGGCGCGGTCGGCACGCTGCAGTTTGAAGTGGTCGCCTACCGCCTCAAGGACGAGTACAGCGTGGAATGCGCCTTCGAGAACGTGCAGGTCGCGACCGCGCGCTGGGTGCATTGCAGCGACGCCAAGAAAATGGCCGAGTTCCGCGAGAAGGCGGCGATGAATCTGGCCATCGACGCCGCCGGCGAGCTGGTCTACATCGCACCGACACGGGTCAATCTGCAACTGATCCAGGAACGCTGGCCCGAGGTGCGCTTCGCCACGACGCGCGAGCATGCCAGCGCGGTGGCTGTCGACTAGAAAAGTGCAAGCAACGAAGGGCGCCTGCCGTAGGCACCCCGCGCTCAGCTGTCGAAATCGCCGTTGAACATCCGGTCAGCGGCTTCAGCGTTCTCCAGCGAGGCGGCGAACAACTGATCATCGGCTTCGAAGGCACCGTCAAACACCGGTTGTTCGACCGTTATTTGTTGTGCCAGCGGCGGCAGCGACGACGGTGCCGATCCGAGAAACTGGAATCCCATTACCGCCATCAAGGCAACTGCCGCTGAGGCAAAAATCGGTGGCATTGCAGCCGAGCGCCACCACTGCGACAGCACAGCCAACGGGCCAGGACGACGCGCTGCAGCAAGCTGCTGGGCAAGCTCTTGAGCCGGCTCGGCATTGCCCGCCAGCAGGCGCAGGGTCAGCGCCTGGTCGGAGGAAGCGGCAAGACCAGCGAGCGCGTCCTGATGGCGGGCACCCAGGTGTTCGCCATTGGCCAGACGAAGCAGCTCATCAACGCCAACGCGCTGATCCGCATTGCCCGGCAATCCTCTGCTCAGGCTCTGGTAGAGCGCCTTCAAGGCCTCATCATGGATCAATTTCATCAGCGCCCAACTCCTTCAGTCGAATTTTCAGATCCTCTATTCCGCGGTAGCTCAGTTGCTGCGCGGCAGCCACTGAGCATCCGGTCAGGGCCGCGATCTCTTCGGCCTTGAACCCCTGCAGTGCCAGTTGCACCGGCATCCGGCGCCGCTCTGGCAGTTCAGCGATGCAACGGAGCAGCAGGGCGCCCCAGTTGCCGTGGTCGGCGTGTCGATCTGGCTGCATGGGGCCGACATAACTCGGATCCACCGCCGGCTCGACATCAGTTTGCAGCGATTCAGCGTGCCTGACTTCGGCCCGCCGCAAAGCGTCAATCACCGTGGTCGCCACCACCTTCTGTATATAAGACGCAGGGAAGTCAAGATTCTTGTCACTTTCGAGCATTTTCCACAGTTTGATGTGTACTTCCTGCTCGATATCGTCGGGATCAAGGCCCCGATCACGACCGCAATGGCCGTCTACAAGCAGGCGCAGGCGCTTGCCATAGCGCGCCAGGAGCTCCTGCAGCTGGGATTCGTATCGATTGCGCAAGCGCTGCTCGGTCGCGGGAAAGACCGGCATGGTCTTGCATGCGCCCGCGACTGGCAAGCCTCGAGCGGGGTTGCGGGCCAGTCCGGCGCGCTGCCGGCCGCTTGCGGGTCTCAGGATCAGCACTTACCCTCGGAACTCCAACGACGAGGAGCCGCGCGCATGGGCCAGATGAAGAAGAAGGAATACAGCAAGCATCTGGAGCCGCTCCAGGTCGAGCTTTCCGAAATGCAGCGCTGGGTTCAGCACAGTGGCCAGCGGATCGTGGTGCTCTTCGAGGGCCGCGATACCGCCGGCAAAGGCGGCGCGATCAATTGCATCGCCGAAGTACTCAACCCGCGCCACTGCCATGTGGTCGCACTGCCCAAACCCACCGAACGCGAGCGCAGCCAGTGGTATTTCCAACGCCACGTGTCGCATCTGCCCGCGGCCGGCGAAATCGCCCTGTTCGATCGCAGCTGGTACAACCGCGCAGGTGTCGAAAAGGTGATGGGCTTCTGCACAGATGCCGAGTACACGCGTTTTCTGGCCCAGGTGCCGGTGTTCGAAAAAATGCTGGTCGATGAGGGCATCACCCTGCTCAAGTACTGGTTCTCGGTCGACCAGGAGGAACAGGAAAAACGCTTCGCCGAACGCGTCGAAGATCCGATGAAACGCTGGAAGATTTCTCCAATCGATATCGCGGCACGCTCCAAATACGATGATTACAGCGCAGCCCGCGATGCGTTCTTCAAGGTCACGCATACCCGCCACGCGCCCTGGTATGTCGTCGATGCCAACGATCAGAAGCGCGCCCGACTCAATATGGTCGCGCACCTTTTACACACCCTGCCGGACTTCAAGGTGCCCGACGAGAAGCTCGAGCTTCCCCCACTCAAACGCAAGCGGCTCGGCAAGGACGTGATCGGCGCCAAAGCGATCATGGTTCCGGAAAAATACTGATTTGCGCTGGGCCGCGGCCGGACCTCCGAACGCCAACGACTCAATGCGCCCGGCACTCCCGTTTTATCGCTGCCTGGATCAGTAGCAGGCAGCTGTACTGACCCGGTTCATCGGGAAGCGGCTGCGCACAAAGTGGGCCTCGGGATCAGCAGCCGACTGCAGATCCAGGCTGCCGAAGCCGCTCAATGCCCCACAGTATCCGGAAAGTCGCTGGACAAATTCGCCGGTGGGCTGGCTGCTTACCTTCGCGGGCGCACAGGCCGGACAGTAACCGCGGAACGCGCGCAACTGATAGCGCGCATTGCCCTCGACCACGGGCGCCGTGCCGAGTGCCCAACGTGGTTGCCCTTCGTCATCGTAGTAGTAGACGTGAGCGACGCCGAGACTGCGACCGTCTACACCGCGTTCGGTGATCGAAATGGCCCAACCGGGATCCGCCGGACCGGCATACCAGAGACCATTCGCATCGGCCGCGGGCAGGCCCGCTTCGGCAAAACGCATGGGTTCAATGCACCAGTTCGAGCGGCGACCATCGATCGTCAATTGCAACTCGGCCAGCGCCAGCGCATCGGGTCGATCGCGCGCTGAATCGGCGCAGGCCGCCTCGCCGTGGGCCAGACCGAAGCGCAGTTCGATCTCGCCCGAGCGCTCTGCATTGCGCCGCTGCGGAGGATTGCGATCAAGTCGGTAGTCGTATCGAGTGAGCCCACCGTCAGCAACGAAACGCCGGTTGACCAGGTCACCCAGTGCGGCATACCAGACTGGCTTGCCGGATGCTTCGTAGGTCGACAGGGTGAGCATCCAGCGCCCGGAAACCGGCTGTAGATCAAGCCCATGGCCACTGTGCGTGCGATCCCACCAGAGTCCGCGTCGCGGTGCCGAGGTATCCAGCGCTCCGCGATAGATCCAGGCGCTTTCGCCGGCTCCGGGCGAATCCGGTGCGCCAGCAACATAGACGGCAGCTTGATCATCGAGGAACGGTGACGCAGCGATTGCGCGAAGGGCACCGAGGCGGGTTCCCGGCGCCGGCGGGTGCGCATAATCGTAGGCGGTGCCATAGCTGTAACTGCCATCAGCCTGGCGCAGCAGGAACCAGGAACCGTTGTGCGGAATTTCCGTTGCCATCGGATGGCTGAGGTTAAGTCCGATCGCCAGGACCTGATCCGCTGTTTCCGGGTGCACAAGGGCCACGAACCGATTGGATCCGAACTCAACGCGGCGCTGATCACCATGCCAGACCTCGGCGAATGCAAGACTCAGATCAACTTCCAGATGGCGGGAAAATCCCGCCTGTGGATCGATACGGACGATTCGACCGCTTCCGGCGTGGGCTACCAGCAGTACCTCGTGCCCGGTGCCCGCCGGATCAGGCGTTGCAACCAGGGCGGCAATCTGCGCCGGCACGGCGCCTTCTATTTCGGTATCGGATACACGCAACCAGCGTGGCGCCTGGCCGTCGACACGTTGGTACAAGCCGGGGCTGCGTCCGTTGATCGCGGCGTAAGCAGTTCCGTCGGCGACCACGATCGCTACCACGTCAGCGCCCCCGATCTCGCTGATCGGGTTTACCGCCAGCGTCCGCGAGGCCGACTGCCAACTTGCACTGCGAATACCTGCGCCGCCCGTGCCAAGCAGCAGCAGTTCACCGCCGCTGACCTGATCCCGATGGCGCTGGACCGAACGCAATGCGCTGTCCGGGGTCGCGGCCAATTCAGTGAAGCGCGCATCACCAAGCGCCCATTGCCAACTGGGACTGCCATCTGCTTGGACCAGCCCGGTCACAGCGAGCTGTACCGCAGTCGCGAGCGCCGCACCCAGACCATCACGCTCAAGCCGCCAAGCCGACAACTCGGTAAAGCGCGCGCCCTCGGCAAATCTGGCCTGCGCCTGCCAGTCGGCATCGGCCGCTGGCTTCAGCAGAATCTCGCTGCGGCCGGCGTCACCGCTCTGCGCTGCCCAGAGTGCGCCGTCGAATGGCGTCAGGAATTCCAGGTCACGGCGGGCGCCGTTGAGCGAAGCAGCCGCCGGTGCCGATAGCCGCTCCGTGCTGAAGCCAAGATTCTCGAAGCGCGCAACGCGCGGCAATTCCAAAGCATCGAGCCAGGCCAGCAGGGCGTCGCGACCCAGGCCGTCCAGCGCCGGACCCACGGCGAGTTCGGCATCACCAGCGACCGGCAGCAGAAAGCTCTGAGTCGGTACGCCGGCGCTGCGCAGCCGATCGGAAAAGCGTTCGCGTTGACGCGCACGCTGGGCTGATCCGCCACGACGATCAAGCAGCAACACCGGCGGAATGCGGGCATCTGGTCGCAGCTGCGCCAGCGGCGAGGCATCCAACCACTGTGCGGGGTCATTGCTCCAGACGGCATCGAGACGACTTGCAAGGTCGGCGCGGCCCTCCTGCATGCGCGACACCAGATCCAGGCTATCGGCTGATACCAACACGAGGCCGTGAATCGCCGCCGGGCTCAAGCCGTGCACGGCCAGCCAACGCGGATCAACGCTGAGCAGTGCCGCAAGATGCGCACCGGCATCGACGCCCATCAGATGGATGCGCCCCGGATCTCCGCCATAGCGCGCAATATTGCGCGCCACGTAGGCGACCGCGGCGGCAGCCTGGCTGACTCCGGCCGGATGACGCTGAGGCAGCAGGGGATAGTCGACGCTGACCAAAACATAGCCGCGGGCATTGAACAGCGCCGCTTGCTGATCACGCAGGCTCTTGTCGCCCTGCGTCCATTGTCCGCCGTGAAACCACACCATGACCCGGTGCGGACCCGCCGCTGCCGGCGCGTGAATATCCAGTCGCGCATCGCTGGCTGCGTCGTAGCGCACATCAATCCACGCCGCCGCCTGGACGCGGGCAGCAGAGGACAGCAGCAGGATCAGCAGTGCGAAGCGAAGCAGCATGAACGGATGCTATCGGCCACGCTTGCCAGGGGGCAAGCCGCGCGCCGAGCTGTTGGGGTGCCGTTCACAAGCGCGCGCGAGGATTCGCTGCCGAGCTCCCTGGTGCGCGCGGCACACGGCTCACTCGATCTCGAATTCACTGTACGCAGGCGCGTCGTTGAGCTCGCTGCGCTGGACGCGGTCGACCCTCGCATGCGCGGGCCCGCGTTCGAGCCAGAGCGCCAGCGATTCAATTGCCGCGCTCGGTCCCTGGGCAATCACCTCAACCCGAGCATCGGCGAGATTGCGTGCGAGGCCGAGAATCCCATGCACCTCGGCCTGGCGGCGGACCCCTGCCCGGAAACCGACACCCTGCACGCGGCCAGCAATCAAGAATCGCGTGGTTGCCACATCACTTCCGTTTGGCGTCGATCATTTTCTCCAGCTCCACGCGCGTCACCGGGCCCATGACCTTGTCGGCAACAGTGCCATCGGGCGCGATCAGATAGGTCAACGGTAGTCCACGCGGCGTGCTGAAATCCGCTGGCGGATTGTAGACATCGACCAGGGATATCGGATAGGCCACCGGGTGTTCCTTCAGAAAGGCCTTGAGCTCGGCAGGATCGATCTCCTCGAAGGCAAGCCCAACGACCGATACATCATCGCGCTCGACATCCAGAGCAGAGAGCTCGGGCATCTCCTTGATGCAAGGCGGGCACCAGGTCGCCCAGAAATTGACCACCACCCAATGACCCCGCTGACTGGCAAGATCATAGGCGCTGCCATCGATCGTCTGCACCACCAGAGCGGGCTTGCTGACGGTCTCTTCGGCAAGCGCGCACCCTGCACTGACGGCAAAGAGCAGCATGACGAGGGCCAGATTCAGTCGCGGATTCTTCACGTTCAACACTCCTGAGCTTGTTCGATACATTGAAAACGCGACGGCCGCCGAATCTGTCTCGGCGCTGCCACTCGCTCCCGCCGGAACCTGATGGGGCCTTTGACCCCGGCGCGCAGTTTCGGTTCCCACGGTTGATGACCGGGTGAACGGGCATAATCACACATCGAGCCTGAGCCCAGCCTATGTCCCCTGCCCTGATCCTGATTCTGTACTACAGCCGACACGGCGCGACCGCCGAGTTGGCACGATTGATCGCCCGTGGTGTCGCCGAGGAACCCGGTGCCGAGGCCCGACTGCGCACCGTGCCCGCGCTACGCAGTGTCGCGGAATCGGCTGCAGAGCAGTCCGTGCCCGAATCCGGCGCCCCATTCGCAACGATTGAAGATCTGCACCAGTGCGATGGCCTGATCCTCGGCAGCCCTACCCGCTTCGGCAATATGGCCGCGCCGCTGAAATACTTTATCGATGGAACTTCTGCCGAATGGTTGTCGGGCACACTGGCCGGTAAGCCTGCGGCCTGTTTTACCTCGACAGCCAGCATGCACGGCGGTCAGGAAACCACCCTGCTCAGCATGATGCTGCCCCTGCTCCACCACGGCATGCTGGTGATGGGACTGCCCTATACCGAATCCGCCCTGTCGTCGACGCGCAGCGGTGGCACACCCTATGGTGCCAGTCATCTTGCCGGCAGCCGCGGTGGTGAAACCATCACGGCCGATGAGAAACAACTGGCCCGCGCCCTCGGACGCCGGCTTGCCGCGGTCGCGCTGCGCCTGAAGAATCCCTCATGAGCGCCGGACGATTGGATATCCAGCACCAACGTGCTGCCTGGCTGCTGTGCGCGCTCGCCGCCCTGCAAATACTTTGGTATGGCTGGTGGTTACCGCCGGTGCAGATCAGCCGAGCCGCCGGCGTATCACTGGCCCTGGTCTGGTTCGCCCTGCCGCTGCTGGCTGCGCGTGTTGATGCCGAGCGCGGCCTGTTGATCGGCGCACTGATAGCCCTTGGCTATTTCTCACACGGCGTCATGGAAGTCTTCGCAAATCCGCCGGCGCGCTTGCCTGCCTCGATCGAAATCGCGCTCTCGGTCGCCATTGTCGGGTTCGCCGGACTGCCCTCGTGGCGACGTGCGCGACAACGCAGGCGCGATCGTGAAGCAGATGTCAAGTTGCAAGCTGGGCAGGACGAAGATCACCGGGCGCGTTGATGAAGCTGTAGTCACTTGCTCCGATGCCGAGCTTATCCGTTAAAGTCGCGGCTGCTGCAGTTCGCGTGCGTGCCCGAGATGCGCCGCGATCAGGACCCGCTCCAATTACGAACCGGACTTCGGAAAATCCAATGGCCTTCACGCAATCTCCGCCGGCCCTGGCCAATCAGTATCTCGACGATCGCCTGCTGCGCTCGCTACTGCGGCGTGTTCTGCCGGCCAGCATGTTGCAGGAAATCGAATCGGATCTGACTGAGTTTGGCGAGCGCGTCGCCAGCGAATTCCATCCGGGCCAACTCACCGATTATGCGTTCCAGCCGGAGCTGATCCACTTCGACGCCTTCGGCAATCGCATTGATCGGATCACACTGTCGGCGTTTTGGCAGAAGGCAGGCGCGATTGCCGCAGAAAGCGGATTGATCGCCGCCGGCTACGACAGGAAGTATCAGCAACATGCGCGCCTGCATCAGTTTGCGTTGGCGTATCTGTTTCATCCTTCCAGCGAGCTTTATTCCTGCCCCTTGGCGATGACCGATGGTGCAGCGCGCTGCCTGCTGTCCTCTGGCAATCAGACTTTGATCGATCGCGCGATCCCGCATTTGACCAGTCGCAATCCCACGGAATTCTGGCTGAGTGGACAGTGGATGACCGAGACGAGTGGCGGCTCCGACGTCAGCGGCAGCGAAACCGTCGCCAAGCAGGATGAGCGCGGACGCTGGCGCCTGCACGGCCGCAAGTGGTTCGCTTCTGCGATCACGGCTGATATAGCCCTGACCCTGGCCCGCCCCGAAGGCAATCCACCCGGTGCAGACGGACTGGCGCTGTTCTACGTCGAGCCACGCAAGGCCGATGGTCGCTTCCGCAATATCGAGATCGATCGACTGAAGGACAAGCTCGGTACGCGCAAATTGCCGACGGCCGAGATCCGCTTGCTGGGAACTCCCGCTGAACTCGTCGGCGAAAGCCAGCACGGGGTGCGCGCCATCGCCCCGATGCTCAACGTCACGCGGCTCTGGAATGCCGTTTGCGCAACCGGCTTCCTGCGTCGGGCACTGGCACTGGCGCGCGATTACGCGACACGACGGGTCGTCTTTGGCGTTCCACTGATCGACCAACCGCTTCATCAACAGACACTTGCCGATCTGCAGGCAGAGCTCGAAGCTTGCTTTCATCTGACTTTCTATGTTGCCGAACTTCTGGGCAAATCCGAGCAGCCTGACGCCGACGAAAACTCGGCACAGCTGCTGCGCCTGCTCACACCGATCGCCAAACTCACCACGGCAAAGGTCGCGGTCGCCGGCGTCAGTGAAGCCATCGAGTGCTTTGGCGGCGCAGGCTATGTCGAAGATAGTGGCTTACCCACTCTGTTGCGCGATGCGCACGTACTGCCGATTTGGGAAGGCACCACCAATGTGCTTGCGCTCGATGTGCTCAAAGTGCTGCGCCAGAATGGTGGTCTGCAGCCCTACCTGACAGCGATCCGAGGACTTACCGCCCAGGTCAGCCTGGCCGAGTTGGAGCCCGTCGTGAAGCAGATACGTGAGTCGACGACCGCCGCTGCAGAGTGGATACAGAAACGCTCCAGTACCAAGCAGGAACTGCAGGCCGGGGCCCGCGGGCTCGCACTGACACTGGGCCGCACCTTGGCCTTGGCGCTGCTGGCGCGTCATGCCGACTGGAGTTTCCGCGCCGAGCACGATCCGCGGCCAATGAATGCAGCGCGGCGCTACGCCCGTATTGGCATCAATCGGCTGGCCGATGGCGGGCTGAGTGAGGCCCGGATGTTGTCGAGTGACATTTACGCCTGAAGCCTGTGGGTGGGCATCTGCAATTGCCTTGGCCCAGGCACCTGGGCGCAGCTGTCTGCCCAACAACCGCTGATCAGCTCGGCAAAATTCAGAAGATCAGCGGACCGGACAGGCACCCGGTTGCTATTCTTCGTCTCGTCGCATTCGCAAGTCGCAAGAGATTCCATGGACCAGCTCTGTATCGTCACAACCGGCGGCACCATCGACAAAGTCTATTTCGACGACAAGTCGGACTACCAGATTGGCGCGCCGCAGATCGGTGAAATCCTGCAGGCGCTCGGCGTCGGATTCCGCTTCGATGTCATCCCGGTAATCCGCAAGGACAGCCTGCATATCACTGATGACGACCGCGATCTCATCCGGCGCACCATCGAAGCCCAGCCGGCGCGTCACGTTCTGGTGACCCATGGCACCGACAGCATGGTTGAGACCGCCGCCGTATTGCGCGCGATCAGCGGCAAGGTCATCGTGCTCACCGGCGCACTCAATCCGGCGCGATTTGTCGGATCCGACGCGGTGTTCAATATCGGATGTGCGGTGGCCGCCGTGCAGACCCTGGCAGACGGCGTCTACATCGCGATGAACGGGCGGATCTGGGATCCGGCCAAGGTACGCAAGAACGTCGCCGCCAACCGGTTCGAACCGATCGACTGATCGCGCCAGCGCGCAGCACCCCTCTGCCTGCCAACACCCGCATCCCTCTGAAAGCAGAACCCCGGCATTGCGCCGGGGTTCTGCTCTTGCAACCTGCGCGGCGCTCGGCCGCAAAGCTCAGGCTAGAACTGCATCGACCAGCTGTTGATGTAGCCGACATCGGCGTTCGCGTTGTCGTTCACCCGAAGGTTCCAGGTGCCGTTGGCGACTTCGCTGCTGGCA
>JAYSZM010000174.1:0-12594 GCA_043738015.1 Lysobacterales bacterium | reverse complement strand
TTCTGAATCGATCGAGATTGATCAGATCATTGCCGCCAACGGTGCGCGCATTCCCGATGTGATGCAGAGTCCCAAGCAGTTGACCGCGGGCCTGGTGCTGCTGGTCCGTCCGGGGCAATCAATCAACGAGCAAGCGATTTTCGACCTGCAGCGCTTCGCGCGCGATTTCGAAGCCCGGTTTGCCGCGATGACACGTGGCCGCGCCTCGTTTTCCATCCGCAATGAGCCTGCCCAAATTGCGCCGGTTGGCGCTCCGACGAGCGTCACCGGTGGCGCTTTGTGCACAACCTGCAATCTGGATCTGGCCCAGGCCAGGGTCTGGTTGGCCGCGCAACAGCATGCAGGTGATGGATCATTCACCGACAAGGGTCTGAATCGGCTTCACGCCAGCGCCGCTGTGCTTCGCGCGATGCGGCGTACAACGATTGGGTCGACCGGCCAGGCGGATGCAGTCGCGGCGTGGCTGGCAGCGTTTGGATCCCGACAATTCGACGATCTGGCCTGGAAGAATTCAGCCGGTGTGGTACCGGAATCCGAAGCCGAACTCGCCTTCGCCGAGGTACGTCATCAGAGCCTGTTGAGCGGGCCGCAGGGACTCGGCGCAGCCTGGTCGCCCAGCATCTGGGATGCCGTCACCCTGGTCAGCTCGGCCGAGTTTTATGATCTGCAGCCTGCACAACGGGACAACTATTTGCAGGCACTGCGGCAATTGCAAAACGCCGATGGCGGATTCGGCGTGAGTCCCGGCGGCGTGAGCCATGTTGCCGCAACGGCCTGGACACTCAATGAACTGGCGCCACGAACCGAACCGATCGCGCAACAGATTGCCGGCGACGCGGTGGCCTGGCTGCTGACCCAGCGCAATCCTGATGGCAGCTACGGTGTCGGTGCCGAGGCGGTGCTGCCAACGGCCTGGGCCATCGCCGGTCTGGTGCGCAGGGGTGCTGGTGCGGACGTATCGGCATCGATTGCATTTCTCCGATCACGCCAGTCCCAGGCGACCGGTGATTGGAATGGCAGCGTATTCACCACCGCCGAAGTGGTACGTGTGCTCGAACAGATCAACAAGGCGAACCTCTCCTTCGATGCCCCGGCCAGTGCCAGCCCTGCGGCGCCGATCGCCGGCGATCTCGTCCGGATTCGCACGCGCGTGCGCAACGACGGCCTGGCGCTTCTCGCCGCACGACTGACCTGGTTCCTCGGAGATCCGGATGCTGGTGGTACGCCGATTGGCAGTGACATCGAGCTGGGCGCGCTCGGCGCCGGGCAATCTCTGGCCGTCGAGTTGGACTGGAACACGACGGGCCTGACCGGTGAACAGCAGATCTGGGCCGTACTGGATCGTGCCAACAGCATCGATGAGCTCAACGAGACCGACAACCGTCAATCGCTGACAGTGTTCGTCACCGAAGTACCCAACGCTCCGGACGCGGCGTTGGTTCGGGCCAATATCGTCGTCACGCCCGCTGCAGTGAACGCCTATCCGGTAAGCATTGCCATTGCAGGCACAGTCGAGAATCTGGGTGGCGCCGGGCTGACGGCAGTTCCCGTTGTGCTGTACACCGTGCGCAATGGCATACGGGCCGAGCGCGCGCGCGTTCTGGTTGATATCGCGGCACAGTCCAGCGCATCGCTGCAGCTTGGCTTTACCTTGGAGCGCGGTGAGCCACTGGATTTGCTGCTGGTTGCCGATCCCGACAACGCCTTCGCCGAGATTCGCGAAACCAATAATGAGCTGAGCTTCCAGCTCTCATCTTCTGCTGGTGTCGATCTCGCCATCGCAGCCAATGATCTGGTCCTACTCACCGAGCCTGCCCTGGTCGGTCATCCGGTGCGCCTGCGTGTCACCGCGCACAATCATGGCGCCAGTGCATCACCGAATTTCGTTCTGTCTGCCGCGATTCGTCAGGGTGCGCAGTCCTATCCGCTTGGCGACTTGACCTTGCAACTGGACGCTGGCGCAAGCACAGAGCGCGAACTGGTCTGGAACAACCCGGTGCTCGGTGCAGCCATACTCGAAGTCAGGCTCGATCCGGCGGCAGTCATCAGCGAAACGGATCGCGCCAATAATATGGCAACGTTGGCATTCGAGGTCATCGATGCCGACGCACCCAACCTGATTGTCGAGGCGCAGTCGATCCAGCTCACACCGAGCCCGCTCGACCAGGCACAAGCTGCCCTTCTGCAGGTGCGTCTGCGCAATGCCGGTGCCGAGTTCGCCGGGTCGTGGACCGTGGCCGTCAGCACCGGCGGCGAAACCGGTGCACGCACCGAACTGGCTCGAACCGTCATAGCCGAAGGACTCGCGGCGACTGCAACTACCGATCTGAGCATCGCGTTGCCGCCCTTGCCGACAGCAGGCTTGCGCTATTTCTTCGTTGTCGCCGATCCGGACAATCTTCTCGTCGAGCTCAGCGAGAACGACAACACCGCGTTCGCCCAGGGCATGGTCCGAAGCATTCCGGATGCCTCGGTCACGGTGACCGGCATCAGCCTGTCGCCCCCAAATCTGGTGCCCGGTGCATTGGCGCATGCGGTGGTGACCGTCCACAACTTTGGTCAGCAGCCACTGATCGGCCTGCAGGTGCGCCTGCTCGACGGCGCGCCGCCGCAGGGCAGCGCGGTCACGGCCGATCAGGTCGCAGCAGATATTCCCGGCGGCGGCACTGCCCAGCTCAGCTTCAACTGGACCTACGCTGCCGGGTCGGGGCCGCGATCGCTCAGCGTGCAACTCGATCCCGACAATCTGATCAGCGAGATCCGCGAGGACAATAACCTCGCCGTGCTGAGCCTGCAGGAACTGGGCGATCACTACGCCACCGAGCCGTACATCTCGCCGAACGACGACGGTGTAAAGGAATCCACCCAGATCGTCTTCCGCAATCTCGCGTCGACACCTGCACTGATCGATGTCCGTGACATCGCCGATCGCGTGGTGCGTAGTTATCCACCCGAGCAGTTCGTCTCGGGCAACGGCATCGCCGTACTCTGGGATGGCCGCGACAACGAAGGCCGCGTGGTTGGCGATGGCCGCTATCGCGTACAGGCGGTGTCCGCTGATGCCAGCGTGCTTGCTGAAGTTGCGGTGGTCGTCGATACCAATCGATCTTCGATTCTGGAAGCGGTGGGAACCGGTCTGGAGCGTTTCACCATCCTGTCCGAGCGTTACGCGCCATGGGCGATGGCATTGCCGCCGGCAGCGTACGCCGATCAGGACGTCATCCTGCTAAAAGATCCTCTGAATCTGGCGACTGCAGATCCGCTGGATCGACTGTCCGGCATTTACCGCTTCGACGTACTGCTCGGCACCCTCGATCCGGTGCTCGATGGTAGCTGGCTCATAGCGCAGGGTACGTCCCCGCAGATTTCACTCATGCATTGGGCCGAGGGTGGCGACTATCTGGTCATCCTGGTGAAAGCCAGCGGCCAGGACTCGTTGTGGCGCATTCGCGTGGATGGCCGGAATGTCGCCACTCGGCTGGCGGGTCCGATGCCGCAGATGTATTCGCCGGTCATCCAAGACGCTGGGCCGCAGCACGTGGTTGTTTGGAATTCGAATGCACCGAATTCGTCCGCGCGTCGGTACCGGTTGGATGTCCCAGGCGAGGTGCTCCTGCAGGCCGGAGACGCCTGGGGCGGATTGCTTGAAGTGTTGGAGGATGGTCTTCTGGTCGGAGATGGTAGGTCGCTGCTGTACTTCATCAGCTTCAACCCAGCGCAACCTGTAAACACCATTCTCTCCGCACCCGGCAATGGCTACATTTTTCACCGCGGAGCGCAGGGTGTCTTGCTCCACCGCGTAATCGGCGCGCAGGAATCGATCATCTGGCGCAGTCTGCGTGGGAGCGAGACTCAGGTCGTAATGCAAGAGCAAATTCCAGATTTTGCCTTGCAGAACCGTTGGTGTGTCCTCGGACACGAGCAAGTCGAATGGTTTGGTGGCGAATCCCTGCTTCACAACTATGCGCGCCGCAATGTCATGCTTTTCTCCGTCGATGATCGCAATGCGCGCACACTCAGTTTGCCCGTGGTTGATCGTGTCGGTGCATATGCATCCAGTGCCTTGGTTCACGACCCGGAGTATTCCTTCCAAGCGAGCTTTCTGGGAGCGCAACGGGCTCAACCTTGCTTCAACGATGTCGGTATCCAGCGCGGCGCGACGGGTGAAAAATCTACCGAGGCAGTGTCTGAAATCGGCAAGTTGGGTGCGGGTCTCAATCCAGGCGGCATGACGGGTACCGCTCCGGCGGTGTCGCTCGCGTATGACACAGAGATGGTCCGGATACTGAATCACTACTCACAGTCGGAAGTAGATGTCTCTGGCGCCGGGAGTGTTTTTCTAGTAGAGCGTGCCACCGGTTCGGTCACACGCCTGCGAAGCTCTTCATTCTGGCCGCTCCTTGATCCGCGCGATCAGTCGACATTTCCTCCTACCTCGGACTATGGGTACGCCTACTTCCAGGGTGGCCCGCAAGATCCAGTTGATGGTGTGCCGGCGGCACTTCTTGCAGTCGGCGATCCGCTGCTCTTATTGGGCGATGGCAGTGGAATAACACGCGTGCCGCCTTATGGAGACCCGGCGGGTCATAGAGTCTTCCTTTCTGGCGGCTACTTCACTGGCGCATCGTTTCCCAGGGCGACTTCATTGCAAGCCGCGTGGGATTCTGAGCGCCACCTGCTAGGGAGCGAGCCCGGATCTGCCGACCAAGTGTGGATTTATTCTTCGCTCGCCAACCAGCCCACGAAGCTGCGCGCGCGCGGCACTTCGACCGGTATCGACTTGCTTGGCATCGCTGCGGACAAGAATTTTCAGCAGTTCGATCTTGAATGGGCGTCGCCCGATCAGCCTGAGCAGTGGCATGCGGTCGGACCGACAGTCGCCGACCCCGTCATGGACGGCAGTCTGATGTCATGGACGCCGCCGAATGCAGGGCAGTACCTACTGCGTCTGCGTACCGAGGACAAGGCTGGCAATCGAAGCCAGGCAACCACCCGCGCAATGTCGCCAAGCGGTTCGGATATCGACAATGTCAGGCTCGCTTCGCGCTACGTATCGCCCAACAGCGATGGCATCCGGGATGCGTTGAGCGTGTCATTGCAGGCCTTGCGGCCGACGACACTGCGCTTTGAGATCCGCAATGCCCAGGGTGCTGCACTCGTATCCGAATCGGTCCAGGTCTTCACCGAGATCGGCGGCGCGCCCTACAACTGGAGCTGGGACGGTCGGCTGAGTTCGGGCCAGATTGCCCCGGATGGGGTTTATCGCATCGCGATCAATTCCTGGTTTCAGTCAAGCTTCACCATCGATTCGACTCCGCCCGTGCTCCAGATCAGCCGGACGCCCGGCCGCGCTGACGGAAAGGTTGCCAGGATCACTGCGAGCACGGTGTCGATGGGGCTGAAGTGGAGCAGCACCGAGCAAAATTCGCTGACTCTGGAATTGCAGCGCAGTACGCGTGCACAACCCGATTCGTGGATGTCGCTGGAAGATACTTTGCCGGCGATGGGGCAGCGCAGCCTGACCAAGAGCGACGACGGCAACTATCGGTTGGTCGCCGAGGATCGCGCAGGCAATCGGTCGGTCAGTCCGCTTGTCGGTTTCGTTCCGGCAGATATTGCGCTGGTTGGCCGTTGGGTCTGGGAAGGCACCGAGCCGACCGCAACTTGGGGATGTGACGCAATAGCAAACCGCGGAGCAGGATGTGTCTGGGGAGCCCTTGGATATTCGGGGTCGGCGGCACATTCTATTGAAGCGGATGCTTCGATCGCGCTGGACTACTACCTGGCGCCAGGCACCCCGGACAGCGAGCTGCTGCTGCGCTACCAGGTCAGCCGTTTCGGAGCCGGCGCTCCCGTCACAGATGGTCCGTGGCAGAGCCTCACGATCGATGCTGCGGATCGCAATGTCAGCGAGCTGCGTCTGCGTGCGCTGGCGCCGGGCCTGCCGTTGGGATCGCAGATTGCGATCCAGGCGGGGACAAGACTTGGCAACGGCTCGATCCTCTACTCGGAATCGGCCGCGTTCGAGTACATCGGTATTTCTGCGCCGCGCGCCTACTTCATGGGGCTGACCTGCTCGCCGTCCGATGTAGAAACCGGCCTGCCGGCGCCCGCGATTCCGGGCAGTTGGGTCTGTGTCGAAGAAGGTCTGCCTGGCCTAGTCAGCGCGCCGACGTTGACGGTGGTCGGGCTGGATGGCAATGTCCGCGCCGTGCAGGTCCCGGTTCGGATTACCGACGGCGTCGTGCTGTTCGACATACCTGATAGCAATTGCCTGCAGCTGATCGCCCGTGCCACCAGCGCGTCGGGCCGACAGTATCAGTCGCGGTCCAGCTGTACCGCCAACCCGCCCACGGTGCTCGAATTGCTTCGCGTGTTTCCCGAGATCGAGGAAGCCTGTGATGTCACGCCGCGCCATCTGATGCGCTACCAGGCAGCGTTCGTCCCGCTGGACGGTCGCAGCATCACCCAGGTTCGGGGCGACATTCTCTTCTCTGATGGCTCGCGCCGGCAGGTGTTCAATCGCGTCGACCCGCCACCGATCACTGTGGAATGTGCCAACAATCCAGTGTGTGTTGCCGAACGTCTGATCACTGGCACCTTTGATGCATCCGATCTGCCCGACACTCGCTATGACTTTCAGTTCGAGCTGACTTACTCGGATGGAACTCTGGCTTCACGTCTGCGGCGGTTCCATGTGGATCGCACGCCGGCCTTGCTCGATATCCGCACGCCACGTGCGGGTCGACGCGAGTGTGTCGCCCATG
This sequence comes from Lysobacterales bacterium, assembly GCA_043738015.1. Classification (GTDB taxonomy): domain Bacteria; phylum Pseudomonadota; class Gammaproteobacteria; order Xanthomonadales; family Ahniellaceae; genus 0-14-3-00-62-12. The sequence continues at coordinate 5,827 of JAYSZM010000174.1, read as the reverse complement.
ACGTGCTGCTCGACGTCAACAGGAACCGCATGCGCTTTCCTGTGGACGCGCGGATCACCGATGCATCAGGCGTCAGCGCACAGTTGCGCTTCGCGCCGATCCCTCCGCAACAGCTGCCTGCGCAATGGCCCTCGATTGCACGCGGAAGCTGGGCCCTGTATCCGCGTCCGCTGCAGTACGAGGATGCGTTGATTGATACGGGCGCTCAGCTGCGCCCGACGTCCGAGGTCAGCTATCCGCTGCAACTGGACATTGCGCCCGGTCAGGTGTTGGCCCTGGGTCCCATGCAGGGCCAGGTGCAGGCGCAATTCCTGGCATTGAACTGGAGCGGCGCGCCGCAGTGCCGGGTGATCGAGTTCTACGCCGACTTGGATGTCACACTGGAAACTCTGCTGGATGCGAGCACGGTCCGAACCAATGACTCGGATCGGTTACCTGTCATCAACCCGCAAGGCGCCGAACAGCATCGCAGCCTGCGGCTGAGCATGCGCGTCAATGAACCGGTGCAAGCGCGCGTGGAGCTGTGGCGTGAAACGACTGGGGGCAGTGCCGAGGACGCTGTGTTTGTTTCGCAAATTCTGCCGCCGGCCGATTATGTTCCGGGCGTTCATTCCTTCAATTGGGACGGCACCGATGGACTGGGTGGCCTGGTGCCCGATGGCACCTATAGCGTGCGCATCTATGCCACCGATGATTGCGGCTACGAGGCGATCGGCGGTTCGGCTGTCCTTGTCGACACCGCGGCTCCAGAGATTGTATTCCTTGCGCCAGATGAGGGCGCGACCATCGATGAACTCCTGGTCGCGATCGAAGGCACGGCAATCGATGCCAGCGGCGGTGCCTTCGACCTGACCGTCGAGTCCGCCAGTTCGATCCCCTTGCTGAGCGGGCCGATCCGTCGCGACAGCCAACCCACGGGTGACTTTGCGACCAGTTGGAATCGTGGCGTCATCGGCGGCCCGGTGATTCTGCGCGTGACCGCGACCGACCTGGTTGGCAATACCGGCGTCACCGTGCGTACGATCCAGTTGCAGGCACGCCTGGCGCAGTTGTTCGATGATGCTTCGGTCTTGCCCGGTCTGTTCTCGCCCAATGCCGATGGCACCCTGGATCGGGTCGACATCCGCTACGCCTTGGCCACGAGCGCCGAAGTGAGCATCCGCGTATTGCGCGGCGATGGCAGCCTGCTCACGGTATTGCAGAACGCCGAGCCCAAGCCCAGCGGAAATCACTACCGACAATGGCTGGGTGAGGGGCTGCCGCCGACAGCTGCCGATGGCGCCTACCTGATCGAATTGCTCGCCATCGATCCGTCTGATCCTCTGCGCCAGGAGCGTCTCAGGCTTGCGGTGAACGTGGATGTTTCAGCGCCGCAACTGTCTGTGCTCAGCCCAACCGAAGCCTATGTTCGCGGCGACGGCGCTTTGCGTCTGCGAGTGGACGAAGTGCACCATCAGACCGCGACCTGGCAGCTCGGCGCGCATCAGGGCGCAGTCTCCGGCCCTGGCGAGTGGAGCCTGATCGAGCTGTCATCGGTGGAAGAGGGCAGCCATCTGCTGGTGGTCAACGCCACCGATCGCGTCGGCAATTCGGCGCGGCTTGAGCATCCGCTGACGTTGGATCGTACGCCGCCCGCATCGATCATCGCCAATCCGGCAGAAGCCGCGGTGCTCGGCGGCGCCGCCAATGAAGCCGCCGTCATCGGCACCGCAGCGGATCTCAATTTCGAACGATTCCGGCTCAGCATTTCCAGTGCGGGATCACCCGGAACGGAAACGCTGTTGACCGAATCGACGACCGCCGTCAGCGCGGGTCAGCTGCACAATCTGTCCCTGGCCCAACCGGATGGCGCCTATCTGCTCACCCTGCGCGTGGACGACAAGGCCGGCAATGAAGCAAGCGTTGCGCGTGCGATCCACATCGATCACACGGCACCGGTTGCTGCGCTTACCGAACCCGCGAATAACGCTTACGTCTCGGCCCGATTCCGCGTTGCCGGCACCGCGCAGGATGCTCACCTTGCTGAGTATCGGCTGCGTCTGGCGACGCCCGATCAGGCCAGCCTGGGATTGTGGTCCGATGTGCTGATCCAGCACGCCTCCGTGGTCGATGGAGAACTCGGCATCGTCGACCTGCAGGTCCCCGATGGCGACTATCTGCTTGAGCTCGTCGCGACCGACAAGGTGCAGCAGCGCAGCACGTTGCGCATTCGCATCCGTCTGGACTCGACGCCCCCGCCCACGCCGATATCCCTGGTCGGCCATCGTCAGGGTGACGCAGATGTCGCGCTCGCCTGGCAGCACAGCGTGCCGGCAGATCTTGCCGGCTATCGGGTTTACCGTGATGGCTCCGCCATCACACCGAGTCTGGTGCAGGGTCAGGCCTATACCGATGCCAACGTGCCCGGTGGATCGCTGCGCTATGAGGTCAGCGCGCTCGATCATGCGGGTAACGAGTCGGCGCGCAGCAATGCCGTTGTGATCGATGTGGATCGGACGCCGCCAGTCGTCGACCTGATCAGTCCACTGGATCAGTCCCTGGTCTCGAGCGTGATCGACATTCTCGGTACGGCATTCAGTGGAGCGGACTTCGACAGATTGCGTCTGAGTCTGGTCGATCCCGGTTCGGGCAGTGTGATTGCTACCTTGTCGACCTCATCGCGACCGGTACAGTCGGCGTCGCTGGCCAGTTGGGATACCCGCTCTCTGGCCGAAGGCGCCGTGGTCCAGCTGCTGCTTGAGGCATGGGATCGCAGCGGCAATCGCGCTTCGGATTCCGCTCAGGTCACCATCGACAATCTGGCACCGGCGGCGCCGAGCGGCCTCGTTGCGGTCGATTCCAATGGCGATGGCCAGATCAACTGGGATGCGAACGTCGAGTCGGATCTGCTCGGCTACATCCTGTTGCGCAATGGCAGCCCGGTGAACGCTGGCTCGACCTTCCCCAACGATCCGCGCGTGCTCGCCCTAGTGGCGAACAGCTATCTTGATCCGGCACTGGTGGATGGCCATCACACCTGGATCGTCTATGCGATCGATCGCGCCGGAAACTTGAGTCCGCCGTCGGCGCCAGCCGCGCTCGACATCGCGCGGCGTCCGCCTGACATCCGCATTGCCCAACCCGCCGCTTTGTTCCGATTCGGAGATTCGGTCGGCATCCTTGCCGTGAGCGACGACTTGGATCTCGCCGAGGTCTGGTTCGACTATCGCGTTGTCGGTGGTTCCGATTGGACGGCAATCGGTCCAGCGCTCACTTCGTCGCCGTATGCGGTGACCTGGACACCCGGCGCGCTGCCTCTGGGCGAATACGATCTTCGCGCGCAGGCCCGGGATCAATCTGGATTGGAAGATCCCAGTCCAGACGTAGTTCGCGTTCGCTATGCCGATGTCGTAGCGCCCGCGCAGGTAGAGGGTCTGAGTGCCTACGCCGACGGCGGCGATGTGCAGCTGTCCTGGGCGGCAAGTACGGCGGTCGACCTTGCCGGCTATCGCGTCGAACGCAGCGGATATCCCGACGGAAGTTTCGAGAATATTGCTGTCACCGCATCTGCCACGACGACGCACGTCGACACTGGACGCAGCGATGGTGTGTATTACTACCGGATCACTGCGCTCGATGATTCGGACAACGCGGCGCCGCCATCCGTCGTAGACAACGCCAAGGTATTCACGATTTCGGCCCGCGATCCGTATTCTCCAACCTCGGCGATGTCGGTTGCTCTGAATGGCACGACGCCGATAGCAGGAGCGCTGAATGTTGAACGCAGCGTTGGCGGCCCATGGACATCGGTAATCGACACCAATGTGGACGTCGGCGACTTCGAGCTTGCGTCGGTCCCGCTTGCAGCGGGAGAAAACCAACTGCGTCTGCGCGTCACCGATGCCGACGGCAATATCAGTCGGGCTGCGGAAACCTGGATCAGCAGTGGCGGCGCACCTTCTGTTCCGACGGGGCTGGTAGCGAACGTCATCGCACATGATGTGTCGCTGAGTTGGAATGCCAATCCCGAGAGCAATATTGCCGGCTACCGACTGTTCCGTCGCGACTATGCAGTGCTGCTCGACGCCGAGATTTCGGATCTGATCGCCAGTTCGAGCTACAACGACGCGCCCTCAGCCGCTGTCGACGGTGATCCAGAAACTGCGTGGCTCGCCAATACCGATTTCTACGACGATGAGCCGCCGGGCATCTGGCTCGAGCTCGATAGCGGCACGCCGCGCCAGATCTCGGCGGTTCGCTTGCAATGGTTACCCGGCAGGACACCGCTGGCCTTTGACATTCTGGCCTACTCGGGTCGGACGTGGGCGCGCATCGCATCGGTAGACGAGGTTGAAGTTGAGCAGACCGTTCGTCTGGCTCAGGCCTACCGCACCAGCCAGCTCCGAATCGTGCCGACGCGCGCACGCTACGGGTACAGCATCGCACTGGCCGAAGTCGAGTTGACCGAGCAGCCGCTGCTCGTCGGTACAGACTTCACAGAGCAATTGATCGACGGGCGCTACGACTACACCATCAGTGCGGTAAACACACTGGGCTTCGAGAGCGCGCGATCGGCGGCGGTGATCGCTGATGTCGGTGATGCCGAGCCGCCCGAGCCCGTTGTGCTCAGTGGTCAGTTACTGGCTCAGGATGCCCAGCTCAGTTGGACGACGAGCGCTTCGACGGATGTGGCGCGCTACCAGTTGCTGCGCAACGGTGTGCATCTGGCCTATGTGGCCGCGCCGACAACCAGCTATGTCGATATTGGTCTCAGCAATGGCGATTACAGCTATACCGTGATCGCGCTCGACGCGTTTGATAACGCAAGCCCAGCATCGAATACCGTCACGTTGACCGTAAGCAGTGCAGGCCCCGGCCTTCCGCAGGATTTGCGTGTGCTTGCGCCGCCGTCGGGCTCTTTACTGGAGTTGAGTTGGGCGCCTGGCGGCGGGGCCACGGCGGTGGGCTTTGTGCTGCGCAGAGCTGATGCGCAGACCGGCCCGTTTGTCAGCATTGCACAAACCCCATTGCTGAACTGGACGGACCAACCGCTGATCAATGGTCGGCGTTACTGGTACACCGTCGAGGCTCTGGATGCCGTTGGCAATGCGAGTGGCCAGACCGCGCCCGTTTCTGGCGTGCCGCAGGATCAGCAGGCTCCGCTGCCGCCGACGCTCGGTTTCCCTGTGCACTCTGGCGAGAGCGTCGACTTTGTTGCGGGTAGCACTATGGTATCGGGCGTGTCAGAGCCCGGCTCGCGCGTTGATGTTCGCCGCTCCGGCGTCGCACTGGCGCAAGCCAGCGCCCTGCAACAGGACAGCGTGACCGAACTCGGCAACGTTTATCTCTTTGGCCGCATCATGGCAGCGCCCAGCGGGACGATGCTGTACGGCGATGGCAACCGACAGGTGTACGCCGCCGACGATTCCGGCTATATCGGCGAGTCGCCGTACGGAAGCATCAGTGGTTGGACCCGTGATGATCGTTTTGTTCATCGCGACAACGACAACAACTGGCACAGCCGTGCGGCGGCCGGTGGCTCGGATCGTCCCCTCCCGCTGGCGCTTACGAATATCGAAAACGCGCGCTTCTCCAGTGACCTTAAATATGCCCTTGTGCTCGGCGAAAATCCGTCGAACCCGACGCCAGGGCGCGCGATCTGGCTGGTCGACCGCGTGCAGAACAGTACCCGACAGGTACTCGGTATTGATCCGAGTTCGGTGGATTTCGGCAGTGTAGACTTTGCCGAGTTCGCCGGTTTCGCTGTTTGGCGTAGCCAATCTGGTGAACTGATCCATCTGCGCTTGTCTACTGCCCGCGCACGGTCCTGGGCGAGCGGACTCGCGAA
>JAYSZM010000173.1:0-35139 GCA_043738015.1 Lysobacterales bacterium | reverse complement strand
GGCGAGGGCATGGATGCCCGAGGTAGGGCAATGCAGGAGCAATTGCCGGATGCCCGAGGTAGGGCAATGCAGGAGCAATTGCCGGATGCCCGAGGTAGGGCAATGCAGGAGCAATTGCCGGATGCCCGAGGTACGAGCCCATGGATGGGCGAGGTAGAGCAACGCAGGAGCAGTTGCCGAGGGCAACGCAGGAGCAGTTGCCGAGAGCAACGCAGGAGCAATTGCCGAACGCGCTGGCCGGCGACGTACATGGATGTATCCCCAGGGGGATTTCCTTCGGTCACAAGTGTCGCGAGAGGCAGGAGGCCGAGAGCGACCGCCCTGCAACATGGACCGTGTCTGCCCCAGCACATCGACGAATCCAACCACCCTCATCCGGCCTGCGGCCACCTTCTCCCGCCAAGCGGGAGAAGGGAACTGCATCGGCGGTCCCCGACACCAACGACCCTCATCCGCCTTGGGCAGTCACCCGCTGTGCGGGAGAAGGGAACCGCAACCAGCGCAACCCGGTGGCGCTTCAGCCCCAACGCACCGAGATCAATTTCTCTGAGGCATATGCGAGACCAACCGCCAATCCCGCTGGCATCAGCATTGACCACGGCAGGCGTTCAAGCCCCAGGCTGCCCAGCGCAGCAGCGACTTCTTCCGCCGCTCCGCCGAGCAGCCCAGCGGAGCTGATAACTCCCGCGATCAGCAGAACGCCGGCGGCGATCATCGGCAGCCAGCGATCGAGGAACCCGATCTGCTCGTCGGCATGCACCAGGCGCGCGACCCGTTCGGCAAAATCCGCAGGCAACTGATCCGCCAGTGGCTGACGCGCGGCGCGGATAACCTGGCGATAGACTTCGATATCGGAGTCGGCCAAGCGTGGCGCGCCGATCCGCTCGGCGGCTTCGGCAGATGCCTGCCTGCGCAGCTCAAGTTCTTGTTGACTCGGGTTCATCATGCGACCTCCAGTTTGGGCTCGAGCATCTGCCGTAGTCGATGTCGGGCCCGAAACAGACTGTTCTTGATCGTACCTTCGGGCTGACCTGTGATATTCGCAATCTCGGCGATGCTGAGTTCTTCCAGATGATAGAGCGTCAGCAGCATTCGTTGCATCGGAGAAAGCCGTTCCATACCGCGCTCCAGAAGCTTGATGACCTGGCCATCGGCATGCGATCCCTCAACATCCACATCAGCGGCAATCCCGGCGAACGCATCATGCTCGGGATCGTCCGACAATTCCGACTCAAGCGGAATCCGCTTGCGCTGCAGATGGCGCAGCCCGATATGGTAGGCAATCCGCGCGATCCAGCCCGCCAACGGGCTGTCTCCGCGGTACTGCGCCAGACGTTGATGGACACGCAGAAAAGTCTCCTGGCTGAGATCTCGGGCATCTTCAGCCTGCTGCACCAGACGGATCAGCACATGCCAGACCAGACCCTGATGCGTGCGCACCAGACGTTCGAAGGCGCCGCGTTCCGCATTCTGCGCGGCCGCGACCAGGACCAGGTCATCGTTCATGCCTACACTGATACCTCGACGGCCAGAACGGTTGCACAGCCCGAGTATGCGCTCGCGGCGACTGGGCCAACAGCGCCCATCGGGTCGGCTCAGGCAGATGCAACCGAAGTCCCGCTGACCGTGTCTATGCCGGCAAGCAGCGGAATTCCCCGCCGCCAGAACTCAGACCAAGGAGCCCCAAATGGATTTCACCCTGTTGATACCGATCACGCTGTTCATCTGCATCGTATGGATCGTCAAGCTGGTCACCGAGTCGCGGCTGCGCCGTCGCCTGTCAGAGACACATGCCTCGGAAGATCTCATCAAGGCGATGTTTCAGACCGACGAACTCAACCGCCGCCACTCGGCCCTCAAGTGGGGCCTGGTGATGGTGCTGGTCGGTATTGCGTTCGGGCTGATCGACGTTTTGAACCTGAATCCGGATGACCCGGCAACCTTCGGCATCCTGTTTGGGGCCACTGGTCTCGGCCTGCTCGGGTACCACCTGTGGGTCAGCAAACGCGCCTGATCAGCGGTTACGCACGCTGAGCTGACAACGCGCCAGACCTTGTGTCCGGCGCGTCATCGGATCGCATCGCCTCAGGTCCGCGCCAGATTCCGCCGCGGGAATCCGACCATCCGACCCTGTTCCTCGTCCCACAATTTCATTTTGGCGCAACGCAGGCTCGACCAGATCGTCAATCGCGGTGCCGTCTGCAGCAGCGGACTGGATTCGAAACACTCACGCAACCGATAGTTCGGAATCCGACTGGCCAGATGGTGAATGTGGTGGTAGCCGATATTTCCGGTAAACCAGTGCAGGGCGCGCGGCAAGTCGAAGTACGAACTACCGCTGACCGCCGACTCACCCGAATCCCACTCGGCGTCACGACGCCAGTAGGCATTCTCGAACTGGTGCTGCACGTAAAACAGCCATACGCCCAAGGCCCCCGCAACCAACATGATTGGAAGCTGGACCATTACCACTTTTTCCCAGCCTATGAAGTAGCCGAGGAATCCACCGATGACGACGATCATCAGATTGTTCCAGAGCACACTCAGCCATTCTTTTTTCCAGGTCAGCGGCATATCGAAGGGCAGGCGATGCTTGATCACGAACTGCCATAGCGGCCCGATCCCGAGCAACACAGGGGTACTACGATAAAGGCGATACATCAGTCTTCCCCACCAGGACAGCGCCTGATACTCGCGCAGCGTCAACGTGGAAATGTCGCCGAGCTCGCGGTGATCGAGATTGCCCGAGGTACCGTGATGGATATTGTGCGTCTTGCGCCAATAGCCGTACGGAAACAAGGTGATCAGTCCAAGTACCGCGCCGGTCAGGTGATTGAGCTTTGGGTTGCCAAAGAACGAGCCGTGCCCGCAGTCGTGCTGGATAATGAACAGTCGTACATACAAACCCGAAGTTGGAAGCGCCAGCAGCAAAGTCCAGCCATAGCCCCAGTCGATGCTCATCGCCATCAATATCCACATGGCAACAAAAGCAGGAAACGTATTGAGCAGCTGCCATACGGCGCGCGGCCAATGCGCTTTGGCGAAGGGCGCGCACATCTGGCGCATTTTTGACGCGTTGATCGGTTCGGCGGTCACGGGGACAGAATCCTGTTCGGAGCAGGCCACCATTGTGCGGGCGGCGCGCCCGCACATCAATCCCCCATGTTTCATTCGCTCGTTTCATTTCCGTTAAAAGACAAGTCCTTACGGACGTCTCAAGGAGCACGAACAGAGCCTCTACCGAGATCAACACCGCCAATTTCACGATTGGCACCGTCGCCACCCGCTGCGCGCAAATTGTCCTCACATCGCCCGGAATCGATGCTGGAATGCACTGCTCAAGGGTAAACATTCGTCTCGGCCGTGCAGCCAGAGCTGCCACTTGCCGAGCTCATCGCGGCGCACGCAGTCGACCGCATCGGCACGCACGATCACGCTGCGGTGCACTTGCCAGAAGCGATCGGAGTCGAGTCCTTCGAGCAGTTCGCGCAGCGGCGTGCGAATCAGCGCCTCGACCTGGGCGGTGACCACGCGGACATATTTCTCCTGCGCTTGGAAGTACAGCACCTCGTCAACCGGGATCAGTCGCGTGGTATCGGCCAGCGTCGCCGTGATCCAGCGCAGACGTTCGTGCTGAGGCCGTACCGGCAAATGCGCGCGCAGGCTTGCCAGCACCGACGCCATATCGACCGGAGTCGCGTCGACCAGGCGCGCGCGCAGTCGATCGATGGCTTCGGCCAGGCGCTGACGACGAATTGGCTTGAGCAGATAGTCGATCGCGCCGGCCTCGAACGCCTGGACCGCAAACTCGTCATAGGCCGTAGTGAACACAATATGGCAGCGCGCTTTCAACGCCTCGGCAACCGCCAGGCCGTTGGCGCCAGGCATGCGGACGTCGAGAAAGGCGACGTCCGGGCTATGTTCGGCTGCGGCCTCCAATGCGGAAATTCCGTCCTCGCAGACCAGTATCTGCAACTCGGGCCAGAGTTCGCTGAGCATCCCGCGCAGTTCCTCGCGCTGTGGCGCCTCGTCTTCGGCAAGCAAGGCCAGCGGTCGCCGAATCATTCCTGGACCTTGGGAATCGTGACGGCCGCGCGCGTTCCGCCGTCGGCCAGACCGACAATCTCCAACTCGGCGGAATTCTGGAAGCGAGTGCGCAACTGGTCGCGGATATTGGACAATCCAATTCCGCTGACGCCGCCCTCACGCAGGCCGCAACCGTTGTCGCTGACCTCGACCCGGACTGCGCCACCACTTTCGCGCTCCAGCCGTAGGGCGCGCAACTGGATATGGCCGGGTCCAGGCTGCGGTTCTATGCCATGTTTCACCGCATTCTCGACCAGGGAAATCAGCATCAACGGGGGAAACGGCAGCGATTCCAGATGCTTGGGCAAGTCGAGCGCGAAGCTCAGGCGTTGCCCCATCCGCACCTGCATCAGCACAAGGTAACTGCGACAGATCTCGAACTGCTGACCAAGGGTGGACTGGAAATTTCCATCGCTCTCGCGGAATTTGGGAATCGTCGCGCGCAGATGATCGACCAGGGCATCAATGGTCGCCTCGGCGCGTGCGGGGTCCTGGCGCACCAGCGCACGCAAGGATGCCAGCGTATTGAAAAGAAAATGCGGCTCGATCTGCGCCTGCAATACACCAAGTCGAAGTTCCGCCGATTGCTGTCGCTGGCGCAGGTCGACGAGCTCGCGCGCCTGCAGATATTCCTGCCAGCGCCGAGGCTCGCCAAAATAGCCGCGAAGCGCAAGCCCGCCGCCCAGCAGCGTATAGATTCCACAGAGAAACAGCAGATTGACAGCGCGCATCGCGGGGGTCGCCTTGTCCCTCGCCTTGCGGATGTCCTCGGTCGGCATGCCCGCGGCCCGCATGCTCGGCTCGATATATTCCCGCTCGATCCGCTTGGAGACCGTGGCATCCATGGCATAGCTCAAGGCGACGCCGATGAGCAGCGCCAGCACGACGCCGATGCGTTCGCGCCGCTCTGTCCAGCCACGATGGCGCACCCAGGTGGCGATGGCCGGACCGGCCGAGCTCATCAGCATGAAGGCAAGAAAAGTCAGCGCGCCCATCGTGATCGACAGCCTGATGTCTTTGCTGGCCAGCAGCATGCTCAAGGTGATCAGCACGAAAAAAAGTCCGAAGATCACCGCAAACAGCAGGGAGCGTCGGCGCAGCCAAGGCAGGCTGAATGCCGGAAAATTGCGGTACGACATCAGGCCGCCGGCGTTGCGCGAAACCACATCCGACGGCAGGGATTGGTCCAGCCGAAGCGTAGGTGCAGTCATGTCGGATCCGGGAAGAATGGTCGACGCAGAATCGCAGGTGTCACCGGCTTGTTCCATCGCCGGATAGACAAGCGGGAGCTTCTCCGACGGTGGCTTGAGCGCTTCGACTTGATTGCGAACAGGTCGTGCTCAGCACCCTGCCCCGGCTCGCTCATTGGCGCGCGCCACGCAGGGTTTGGCCACCCTGCCGCAGTACCAAGGCAATCACCGCACCGGCCGCATCGCGCTCGAAGCTGATCTGTGCACCGACAGATTCAGCCAGCACCACATCGCGCGCAACCGCCACCACTTCAATGCGCTGTTGGCCAGTGCCCTGCACGTATAAAACCTCGCCTTCGGCAATGACATCGAGCGCAAAGCCCGGCATCAGCGGATAGCTGCCGACGTAAGCGCGGGCCTGCTTTGCGTTCAACTTCGGATACGTCACCAGGGCCTGAGCGCCCTTGTCCACAACCCGTTTTGCGCTGACCGATGCCCCGGCCTGATTCCAGACAAAGCTGTAGCCGCCGTCGCCACTGCGCGTCGGACTGAGCAAGGCATCGAATTTCAGCGGGTAGAAATCGCCGGCACTGTCGTAGCCCATTTCGTACGCAGCTTGGCCCTCTGCCTGGATCAGTAACGCGCCGGCTTTTTCCGTCAGCACCATCCGCATACCGCCTTCAAGTTGATAGTCACCGACCAGGGCAGCGAGCACGTCTGCAGGCGCATCAGCACGCTTGCGCGGCGAGCCGGGCGGAAGCGAACCATCGAGCAGATGGGCACCCAGTTGGCCGAGGCCACCGACCGCCGTGAGCGCGGTATCCGAAAGAATCACCACCCCGCGACCTGCCGAACGATCGAAGACGACGAGGGACGAGAATCCACCGGTTCCGCCCTCGTGAGCAAGCACCGTGGAGTCGCGACCCGGCAACAGCATCCAGCTCATCGCCATGCGCGCGCCGGGAGAATCGGAGAGCGGCTGTTGGGTCAGCTTGATGGCCGGGTCCAAAGCGCTCTCGCCCTGGCCCAGTTGCGCCTGGACATAGCGAACCATGTCGTCGAGTGATGAACGCACGCCGCCAACACCGGCCAGATTGGTAGCGAAATTCCAGGCCGGAGTTTCGGCACCGGTCTGCAGATGGCCCTTGGCAACGCGTGTGCCCTTGGGCGCCGCGCCGAGAAAACTGCTCCGCATATCCAGCGGCCCGAACAAGCGATCCTGCAGCAACTGGTCAAGATTCCTGCCCGCACGCCGGGCCACGATGTCCGACATCAGCATCATCGCGAAATTCGAGTAGGCAAATTCAGTTCCTGGCACCGCGTTCAATTTCGCCTCGGCCAATGAGGCATACAGATCCTTGGCTGACAACTTCGCATAGGGGTCATCCATGCTGGTCGCGTTCAGCCGCGAGGGCAGGGAAGGCAGCCCGGATGTGTGCGTCATCAAATGCCGGATGAGAATAGGCTTGCTTTCCAGTTCAGGGACCCGGATGCCTTCGGGCACATGCGCACAGAGCGTATCGTCGAGCGACAGTTTGCCCTCGGCAATCAGTTCGGCGGCCATCGCCGCGGTCATCGTCTTGCTGACCGACCCGATTTCGAACGCTGTCTGGTAATCGATCGTTCGCTTGTCGCTCTGATCAGCGCAAACCACTGCCCTGGACACCGATTCGTCGATCACCGCCACCGCCATGCAGGCGCCGGTGCGGTCACCCGCCAGCCGCTGCTGGACAATCGACGCCAGCTCCGAATCGTCCAGAGCGGGCAGGCCGGCGCCAAACAAAGCGCTGCCCATCAGCAGAACCCCCATCGCGTAATGCATGAATCTCTCCTCTGTCCATTGCTTGCCAGATTTGACTATGCGGGCGGGGGCCAGATGGCGCCAGACAATGCGACGAAACCGTCCCCACGCACGATGAAACCTGGCCGGGGCGGAGCGAACCGTGGCATGTCGATCAGCAGGCTTGCAAGTCATGCGGGTGCGGGCGGACACTGGCGCCAGGCACGATCAGACTGGAGCCACAACAATGACAAGCGAAACCGGCACATCCGCCAAGGGCCCCGAGGACACACTGCGCCGCGACCAATCGGTGGCGAAAAACCTGTTCTTTGGCGAGATCGTCGAAGAAAACCTGTTTCCCTACCCTCGCATGCGCGAACGGGATCGCGAGATGCTCGGCGCCATGGTCGATGCGATCGAGGATTTTCTGAAGGACAAGCATGCCGACCTCAAGCAATGGGACCGCGACGCCCATCAGCCCGAAGAATTCATCCAGTCCCTGCGTGAAATGGGGCTATTCGGCCTGATCATCCCGGAAGCGCACGGTGGGCTTGAACTCAGCAACGCCGCCTATGCCCGCGTGCTGGCGCAGACCAGTGGACATGATAGTTCGGTGTCGCTGACCATCGGCGCGCACAGCTCGATCGGCATGAAAGGCATCCTGCTATTCGGCAGCGACGAGCAGAAAGCACGTTATCTGCCGCGGCTGGCGACCGGGGAACTGATCGCCGCATTCTGTCTTACCGAATCGGGCGCGGGTTCCGATGCGGCCGCGGTGCGCACACGCGCCACCCGCAACGAAGACGGCAGCTGGACGCTGAGCGGTGAAAAGATCTGGATCACCAATGGCGGTATCGCCGGCCTGTACACCGTGTTTGCCCGCACCGACACGCCGGCCGGCAAGATGACTGCCTTCATCGTCGACGCGGCAGCTGCAGGCGTCAGCCACGGTCCGCATGAGGACAAGATGGGGATCCGGGCATCGAGCACGACCACGGTGGCACTCGCCGATGTGCGGGTGCCCGCGGAAAATGTACTCGGCGAAGTCGGCAAGGGCTTCAAGGTCGCGATGGCGATACTCAACAATGGTCGCACCGGGCTCGGCGGTGGCGCGGTCGGCGGCATGAAGGCCCTGATCCGCCTGGCGACCCAGCAGGCCAAGGACCGCAAGCAGTTTGATCGACCGATCGCCGAGTTCGGGCTGATCCGGGAAAAAATCGCCCAGATGAGCATCGATTGTTTTGCTGCCGAGAGCGCGGTCTGGATGGTCGCCCACTACATCGACAGCGGCTGCACGGACTATTCGGTAGAGGCGGCAATCAGCAAGGTGTTTGCCAGCGATGCGATCCAGCGCGGGGCCCACGAAGCCCTGCAGATCGCGGCCGGCAATGGCTTCATGCGCGAGTTTCCGTATGAGCAGATCAGTCGTGATTCGCGCATCCTCTCGATCTTCGAAGGTACCAACGAGATTCTGCGTCTCTACATCGCCCTGTCCGGGCTCAAGGACGTCGGCGCCGGACTATCCGGCCTGCGCAGCGCCTTGGGCGACATCTTCAACAATCCGATCAAGGGATTCGGCGTGCTCAGCGAATATGCCGGTCGGCGCGCCCGCGAGGCGACCGGGATCGGCACCGACAAGATTGTGCGCGAGTTGCATCCCCGACTGCGCAAAGCAGCCCAGGTCTACGAGAAGTACGTGGTCGAACTGTCGACGGCGTCGGATCAGCTGCTGCGCAAGTACGGCAAGGGCATCGCCGATCAGCAGTATCAGCAGAAGCGCGTGGCCGACATCGCCATCGATCTGTTCGTCGGGCTATGCGTATTGTCACGTGCCGATGCGCTGGTAGCCGCGCAAGACCCGCATGCCGACAGTGCCGTGGCAATCGCCGAGATATTCAGCAAGCAGGCGCGCCGCCGGATGTCTCGCAATGCGCGCGCGGTGGATCGCAATGAGGATCCCGCCTTTGACAAGCTGGCCGGCATGATCCTTGATCAGGGTCGCTATCCCTGGGATGTGATCTGAGTCCTTTCCTATCTGCCCTGGTCGGCGGCGGAAGCGCCACTGGGCATCACGCCGGCGATCGCTAGACTTGCGCCCGATCGCGGTGTCCGAACCGAGTGCCGGACATGGCGGAACAGGTCGGTCGAGCAGACGCGCACGACTCAATTCAACCAGGGAGACAATTCATGATCGGATATGTAATGGTGGGGACCACTGATCTGCCGCGCGCGGTGGCCTTCTACGATGCGCTGTTCAAGGAGATCGGCGCCGGTCGCTTCATGGAGACCGAGCGCTTCGTTGCCTGGGCGAGTTCGCCCAATCAGGCCGGATTCTGCGCCACGCTACCCGCCGACGGCCATGCCGCTTCTGTGGGCAATGGCGTCATGGTCGCATTCGTAGTGAAGGAGTCGGCCCAGGTCGATACGATGCACAAGAAAGCGCTTGAACTCGGTGCGAGCAACGAAGGCGACCCCGGTCCGCGCGGACAGGGATTCTATGCGGGCTATTTTCGTGATCTGGATGGCAACAAGCTCAATTTCTTCTGCATGACCTGATACCCGGTCCGGGTCCGGCATGCCGACTTCCCTGCGCGCCTGCGCAGGGAAGTCGATCAGGCTGTCTTCTGCAGTTGTGGCCAGCGCACTGCCACGCTGTGCGCGATTCCAGCGACATCAAGACCGACCGATGCAAGCATATCCTCGCGGCTCATATGCTCAAGCCAGGCGTCGGGCAAGCCCAGATGCAGCACGGGCAACGTGATCTGCTGACTGGCAAGGAATTCGCTAACGGCCGAACCGGCGCCACCCATGATGGCATTGTCCTCGATCGTCACCAGCCCTTCGTGGCTGCGAGCCAAGTCGAGCAACATCGCTTCATCGAGCGGTTTGACGAATCGCATATTGACCAGCGTCGCGCCCAGCTGGGCCGCGACAGCAGCCGCCGGCTCCATCAGCGTGCCGAATACCAGAAAGGCGATGCGGCGACCACGCCGGACGAGATCAGCCTTGCCGATGGGAATCGTGTCGAGATCGGTGCTCAGTGCCACACCTGGGCCGGTACCGCGTGGATAGCGTACCGCCGCGGGTCCGACATGCCGAAAGCCCGTACTCAGCATGCGCCGACACTCGTTTTCATCGGCGGGTGCCATCACCACCATATTGGGAATAGCGCGCAGATAGGAAAGGTCAAAGCTTCCCGCATGGGTGGCGCCATCGGGACCGACCACGCCGCCGCGATCGATCGCGAACAACACATCGAGATTCTGCAAGGCCACGTCGTGGATCAGCTGGTCGTAGCCGCGCTGCAGAAAGGTCGAGTAGATCGCAACAACCGGCTTCGCGCCTTCGCAGGCCATGCCAGCGGCGAGCGTGACCGCGTGCTGCTCGGCAATCGCGACGTCGAAGTAGCGCTGTGGATACTCGCGGGAAAATCGCACCAGACCCGAGCCTTCGCGCATCGCCGGCGTGATGCCGAGCAGGCGCGGCTCTACGGCCGCCATATCACAGAGCCAGTCGCCAAAAATCTGGGTATAGCTGGGCTTACCGGCCGCCGCCTTGTGCTTGAGCCCGATACGCGGATCGAACGGACTGACCGCGTGATAGCCGATCTGATCGCCTTCGGCCAATTCATAACCCTTGCCCTTGGTGGTGATGACATGAAGCAATTGCGGTCCCTTCAGGGTCTTGAGCGTCTTCAACACCTGGACCAGGGCCGGTAGATCATGACCATCGATCGGACCGCTGTAATGGAATCCCATCTCCTCGAACAGGGTCGACGGCACGAACATGCCCTTGGCATGCTCCTCCCAGCGTCGCAGAAAGCGTGCAACCGGATTGCGCTTGCCGACCAGTTTCTTGCCGCCCTCGCGGATTGCATTCATGGTGTTGCTGGCCATCAGTCGGCCCAGCATCCGGGTCAGGCCACCAACGTTCTCCGAAATCGACATGCGGTTGTCATTGAGTACCACCAGAATGTCGGGCGGAGGCTCCATGCCGCCAGCGTGGTTCAAGGCCTCGTAGGCCATGCCTGCCGTCATCGCGCCATCGCCGATCACCGCCACAACGCGGCGTGGATCAGCCTGCTGACTGCGCGCAATCGCCATACCGAGTGCAGCCGAGATCGATGTCGAGGAATGACCGACGCCAAAGGTGTCGTACGGGCTCTCGTCACGACGCGGAAATGGCGCAAGACCTTCGCGCTGCTTGATCGTGCGAATGCGATCACGACGACCGGTGAGTATCTTGTGCGGATAGCATTGGTGCCCTACATCCCAGACGATCCGGTCTTCCGGTGTTTCGTACAGGTAGTGCAGGGCAAGGGTGAGTTCAATGACGCCGAGCCCGGCAGCAAAATGCCCGCCGACCTGGGCAACTTCCTCGATCAGATAGTCGCGCAGTTCAGCGGCGATCGCGCCGAGTTCGGATTCCGGGAATTGGCGGAGGTCGCTCGGATTGTCGATTCGGGACAGACACGGGTAACGCAATGCATCGATGCTCATGAGGCTATTGTCCGGGGCTGTCGGCGGCACCGCAAGCAGCAGACTGCTCTTGCCCGGACTCCGCCCGCTCTCCCCATACGGCCCCGCCTGCAAACAGGCTGAACCGTGAACAACGTATTCGCTGTGTACACGAGCCGACTAAGCAGGGATTCATCGGCAACGCGCACAATCCCATCACGCTCTCAGGAGGGGCGATCCATGATCCCAGCGCTTCGCTTGTTTTCCATGCTCGCCGTCAGCCTCGCGCTGGCCGCCCCTGGTCCTGCCAGTGCCGATAGCCGCAGCGATCATGACGCGGGGCGCACGTTTCGGCATGACCAGGCTGCCGGCCGCGCCTACCATCACGGAGCGGGTGACAGGCGAGGCAGCCCGGCGTGGTGCCCGACACATTCCACGCACCACAATCATTCCTATGGCTACTACGGCTTCAATGGTGGCTACTACGGCGTCTATGACGGCAATTCGTATGAGGAAGTGTTCAGCCGTGCTTACGACAATGGCTACAGCGACGGTTACAACGCCATTGCCGAGGAATCGGGCGGCACCAAGCCGTATCGTCGTGGCTATGCCCAGGGCTATCGCGATGGTCGCCGCGACGGCCGGAACCACAATCGGCACAGCGCTGCGCGCTAACGGCTGCTGATGTGCCGGAATCCGGCGACGTAGGCGGCGTCGCCGGGCTCAGCCGAAAACGCGCTTGCCTTGTCACCAATCCCACCTATGATGGCGCCTGACCAATCGAGGGGGCCGCATGGGGCCACGCGCAAACAAGTTGACCGAGGCTCTGCTGCGCAAGCGCGAAGACGCTACGGTCGCGTGGAGGTTCTTCCGACAATGGCTGAAGGCACCTTTGACCACGGCCGCGGTGTCCCCGAGCAGCCAGGAACTGGCGATGGAGATGCTGCGTGAATTGCCGAGCGAGCCACGGCGCGTGGTTGAGCTCGGCGGGGGAACCGGCGTTTTCACCGAAGCCCTGCTCCGCCGTGGCCTGCAGCCTGATCATCTGCTCGTCTTCGAGCTCAATGAAACCCTGCATCAGCACCTGCAACAGCGCTTTCCAAAGACGCCGATCGTGTGTGCCGATGCGCGAAATATCGTGCAGGTGATCCGCGACCAGGAATTTGCAGAACCCGGCGGCGTCGACGCTGTCATCAGCGGCCTGGGCCTGCTTTCCATGAACGCCGAACTGCAGAGCGAAATTCTGCTGCCGGCTTTCGAGGCACTGGCCGTGGATGGACGATTTATCCAGTTCACCTATGGACCGACCAATCCGGTAAAGAATTCGGTCATGCGCCAACTCGGCCTGCACGCCCGTAGGGCGGGCTTTACGCTGCGCAATCTGCCGCCTGCGTCGGTGTATGTACTGACCCGATCGGTCAGCAAGGGCATCAAGCCGGTGCAGGTACGCCGCTGAGCAGACTTCAGTGCCTGCCGCTGCGACCGGCGCGCCACCACTCTGGCGGCTGCGTCGATCCAGCAAAGCCGCCAGTCAGTCCTCTGCCAACACGATGATCTGATCTTCAACGGCAAAACTCAGCCGCTCCGACTTGCTGGGATTCACCTTGACACCATAGCCGTGCGCGGCATCGTTGGCATGCGCCGCCAATCGGTACCCCAGCGCAGTTTCGCCGCGCAGCGCGGCCGCTTCGAGCAGGGTGTGGAAGCTCACGGGAACGCCGGAACGCACGTATTGTCCGATCGGGCGGATATAAATCTCCGAGCCTTCGGCGGCGAACAGCTGACGAAACACTTTGTCGAGCGCCTTGTTTTCCGAGAGCTGGGACAGCATCAGACTGGCCAGCTTGTCGCTGACGATGAAGTCATCGGCCTGCGCCACCTGGGCAAGCGCGCGATTCTTGATGTCCATCATTTCGCTGACGATACTCATGTCCCTGCCACAGGCCTGGGCGATATTGCGCAGATGCAGTAGCGAGATCAGCGTCTGGGCATCGGCTTCCTGGACTGGCAGCTGGGTGTAGCTGAGCAGGATGATGTGGTCGAAATCCTGCACCTTCAGGGCATCCAGCGTACGCCGATCGGTGATCGCACCATCAGCGAAGCGGACCTTCTGCCTGCGCAGTTTTTTTGATGCCGCGATCAATGCCTCGCGTGCACCCTCGCGCTGACAGAGCACCACGACCTCAGAGCCGGGCGCCACATAATTGTCGAGTTCCTGGATGATGGCCTCGGCCTTCTCGTTCCAGCCGAGCAGCAGGGTGCGCTCCGGCGCGGCCTCGATCTTGCTGCCGTTGACGATCGCGCGCCGGTCGATCACTGGCGACCCAGACTTGGCCAGGACGATGGTGTCGTCGTCCTCACTGATCGCGACAATCTGGTCACCGGCGGCGATGATTGTCGGCATCGGCGGATTGATCAGCACGCGGCCATCGGCCAGCATCAGTCCCATTACCGTCGATTCTTCGTAAGCTCCAAGCGCTTCGCGATAGCTGCGCCCGACCAGTTCAGGCTCTTCCTTGAAGTAGATCTCGGCGCCATCGAAGTCGAGCAACTCGGTGTACACCACGCTCAGGCCGGACTGTCGGCAGGTTTGCGCGGTGACCCGCGCGATCAAATCCTCGCCCTGGACAAAGATCGCCTCTTCGCCACCGACCAGATGCGCGGCCTCCAGATTCCGTGCGTCGCGGATCTCGGCCACGATGTGGTACGGCTCGGGCTTCCGGGCCGGATTGTTGGTCACCGCCATCACCGACTTGATCACGTGGATGTCGGGATTCTCGGCTTCCGGGGCGAGGATGATGATCGAACGTGCCGAGTGCGGATCGACGATGGCCAGATCATCCAGATCGAGTGGGTCGCCGCGCCGGCAGATGACCACGGTATTGCGTGTGCTGGGGAACTTGACACGGATATCGTCTTCCATCTCGACCTTGTCACGGTCGGCGAGGATCACGATTCGGGGTTTTTTCTGGTTCTCGTTGGCGATCAACAACTCGCCAATGATCGAGTACACCTTGCTCGACCAACCGAGGATGAGCGTGTGCTGGCGCTCGATGACCCGTGAGCGCCCCTTGCGCAGCTCGGCCAGGCGCGACTCCAGTCCCGAGGTGATCGTTCCAATCAGCATACTGACGACAAAGATGCCGCCGATCGTGACCAGCAGCATCAGGATACGCAGGGTCCAGCCCTGGTCGCCGGCCAGGGTGCCCGGATCCATCGCGTGCATCAGGCTCTGCCAGCCGCCCTCGATCCAGCCGAACTGGCCCGCGGGCTCGGCCGGATCAGGCGAAATGCGAAGCATGGCCAGGATCAGGGCGGCGATCAGCACGATGGCCGATGAAAGGATGGCCAGCCAGGCAATGATGGCGATGGCGCCCTTTGAGAGGGTATTTTCGAATCGATAGCGCAGATGATCGCGCCAGCCGGGTACGTGTAGGGGCATGAACGGGTCCAACCGGGGCAAACGCGGAATCTAGCCCACGCCCAGCGAGTGTGAAAGGTTTTTTAACGGATTGCGAAAGCGACACAACGCTCTAAGCCGGTTCCGCTATACTCCGCGCCCTTCTCCCACATGTGCCCCACCGCGGCGGTCAACGTACGCGGCTTTCGTCATGTCCATCCAAAATCTCCGCAATATCGCCATCGTCGCCCACGTCGACCACGGCAAGACCACCCTCGTCGACTGCCTGCTGCGCCAATCCGGCACACTGAGTGAGCGTCAGATCGTTCCCGATCGCGTGATGGACTCCAACGACATCGAGAAGGAGCGCGGGATCACCATTCTCGCCAAGAACACCGCCATCACCTGGCGGGACTACCGGATCAATATCGTCGATACGCCCGGACATGCCGACTTTGGCGGTGAGGTCGAACGCGTTCTGTCGATGGTCGATTCGGTGCTGATCCTGGTCGACGCCTTTGACGGCCCAATGCCGCAGACGCGCTTTGTCACCCAGAAAGCCTTCCAGATGGGCTTCAAGCCGATCGTCGTGGTCAATAAGGTCGACCGCCCCGGCGCGCGTCCGGATTGGGTGCTGAACGCCACCTTTGACCTGTTCGACCGCCTCGGCGCCACCGAAGAACAGCTCGACTTTCCGGTCGTCTACGCCTCCGCCCTGCATGGCTATGCCGGTCTGACCCCGGACGTCCGCGAAGGCAATATGGATCCGCTGTTCGAGAGCATTATCGCCAACGTCCAGGCGCCCGATGTTGATCCCGATGGCCCGTTCCAGATGCGGATCAGCCAGCTCGACTACAACAATTATGTCGGTCTGATCGGAATCGGCCGGATCCAGCGCGGCCGCATCAAGACCAATTCACAGGTTTCCATCGTCAATCGTGAGGGCGTCAAGCGCAATGGTCGCATCCTGCAGGTGCTTGGCTTCATGGGTCTGGAGCGCCGCGAGGTAGCCGAGGCCCAGGCTGGCGACATCGTCGCGATCAATGGCGTCGAGTCGCTCGGCATCTCCGACACCATCTGCGCGCTCGATGTGCCCGAGGCCCTGCCCCCCCTTACCGTGGACGAGCCCACGATCAGCATGACCTTCCAGGTCAACAACTCGCCGTTTGCCGGTCGCAAGGAAGAAAGCGGCGGCAAGTTCCTGACCAGCCGTCAGCTGCGCGATCGTCTGATGCGCGAACTGATGCACAATGTTGCGCTCAAGGTCGAAGAGACTGACGAGGCCGAGAAGTTCAAGGTCTCCGGCCGTGGCGAACTGCATCTGTCGATCCTGATCGAGAATATGCGCCGCGAAGGCTACGAGCTCGCCGTCTCGCGCCCCGAAGTCATCATCAAAGAGATCGACGGCCAGCAGATGGAGCCGTTCGAGCAACTGGTTTGCGACCTGGAAGAACAATTCCAGGGCGGCGTGATGCAGCGACTGGGCGAGCGCAAAGGCCAGCTGCGCAATATGGAACCCGATGGCCGCGGCCGTGTGCGTCTCGATTACATCATTCCGGCGCGCGGATTGATCGGCTTCCAGACCGAGTTCCGCACGATCACGGCGGGCACTGGTCTGCTGTTCCACGTCTTCGACCACTACGGCCCGAAGACCGAAGGAACCATCGGCCACCGCCAGAACGGCGTGATGATCTCCAATGGCACCGGCCCGTCACCGGCCTACGCTCAGTTTGCCATGCAGGAACGCGGCCGGCTGTTCGTCGAGCCCAATCAGGAAATCTACGAAGGCCAGATCGTCGGCATCCATGCCAAGGACAACGACCTCACGGTCAATGCCCTGCGCGCGAAGCAGCTGACCAATTTCCGTGCCTCCGGCAAGGACGACATGCTGATGCTGACGCCACCGGTCAAGTTCTCGCTGGAGCAAGCGCTGGAGTTCATCCAGGACGACGAACTGGTCGAGGTGACCCCGCACGCGATTCGTCTGCGCAAGCGTCATCTGACCGAGAACGATCGCAAGCGGGCTTCGCGCGCGGCCTGATCGGCACAGGCCGCGTCCGAAAGCGGGCGCGGCAGTTGACTCGTTACCTGCTGACTGGAGCGTTGGCCGTTGGCCCCTTGCATGCTCTTGCAATCTGCGCCAGCCTGTGCCGAGCCTCTCCGGTGCGGAGTCAGCATGAATATCGCCGACCAAAGCCATGGTTTTCGCGAGGAACTGTGGAGTGCCCTGACCCATGGGCTGGGCGCCATCGTCAGCCTGGGCGCGGGCGCCGTATTGATTACCCTGGCAGCGCTCTGGGGTAGCCCCTGGCAGCTGGCTGGTGCGATCGTGTTCGGCATCACCCTGCTGCTGCTCTACATCGCATCCACGCTGTACCACGCCATTCCGCATCAGGTCGCCAAGGCGCGCCTCAAGGTCTTCGACCATTGCGCGATCTTTCTGCTGATTGCGGGCACCTACACGCCATTCACCCTGGTCGGCCTGAGGCAACATGGCGGCTGGTGGCTGTTTGCGGCGATCTGGACACTGGCCATCATCGGCGTAGTGTTCAAACTGTTCTTCACCGGACGATTCAAGGGACTGTCTACCCTGATCTATATCGCCATGGGCTGGATCATCGTGTTCGCGATCCGGCCATTGCTCCAGCAGGTCGATACCGTGACGATTGCCTGGTTGTTCGGCGGTGGCCTGGCCTACACCGCCGGTACCGTCTTCTACATGAGCCGACGCATTCCCTACGCGCATGCGATCTGGCATCTGTTTGTGCTGCTCGGCAGCGTCTGCCACTTCGTTGCGGTGTCGATGCAGGTGCTGGATGCCCCGGGCGTCTAGCGGCCTACAACAGACGAATCGCAAGCAGGTCGCCTGATCCGATCAGGACGCACGCAGCAGTTGCAGCAAGTCGCTGCCGTAGCGATCGAGCTTGGCCTGGCCAACGCCGGATATGGTCGAAAGCTCATCAAGGCTCTGCGGCTTGCGCGCGGCGACCTGGTCGAGTGTGCTGTCGTGAAAAACCACATACGGTGGTACTCCATGCGCACGCGCGACGCCGAGTCGCCACTCTTTGAGGCGCTGGCGCAGGCCGGCATCGATCCCCTGAATTTCTGGAGCGGAACCGCCGGCAGCCACCCTGCGGCTCGCGCGTTTGCGCGCGGCAGGTTCAGATTTGCGCATCGCGACACGGCGACCGGAACTGAATACCTCGCGCGCCGTGGCATCCAGGCTGATTCCGCCAAAGGCAGCCTGATCGGTGCGCAGCAGGCCAAGTCCAAGCAGGGTTCGAATCAGTGCACGCCAGGTCTTGGCGTCAGTTGCGCGTCCCTGACCGAACACGGCGAGCTGGTCGTGTCCGAACGAGCTCATCCGCTCGCTGGATTTGCCGAGCAGCACATCGACTACGTGCTGGGCGCCAAAGCGTTGTCCGGTGCGATAGACCGCGCTGAGCGCAAGTTTTGCGCTCTCGGTGACGTCTTCGGTTTGCGGCGGCGACAGGCAGTTGTCGCAGTTGCCACAGGGTTCCGCAGATTCCGAAAAATAGCCGAGCAACTGCATGCGCCGGCAACTGGTCGACTCGCAAAGAGTGACCAGCGCGTCCAGCTTCTGAAGCGAGGTACGGCGATGGGTCTCACTGCCTTCAGATGACTCGATAAAGCGCCTTTGCTGGACGATATCGCCCAATCCATAGATCATCCAGGCGTCGGCCGGCGCGCCATCACGGCCGGCGCGGCCGGTCTCCTGGTAGTACGCCTCAACGCTGCGCGGCATATCGATATGCGCAACGAATCTGACATCCGGCTTGTCGATGCCCATGCCAAAGGCGATAGTGGCCACCATGACGATGCCATCCTCGAGCAGAAATCGACTTTGGTGCTGCGCGCGGCGATCGGCAGCGAGTCCGGCGTGATAGGCGAGCGCGCTGATGCCGTTCTCCCGCAACAGCGCGGCGACCTCGTCGACGCGCCGGCGCGACAGACAGTAAACAATGCCGGCCTGCCCAGCATGCTGCGCCAGGAAAGCCAGCAGCTGTCGGGTCGAATCGCTGCCCTTGGTTTCGATGGTGTAGCGGATGTTCGGCCGATCAAAGCTGGAAATGAATACCGGCGCGTCCTCAAGCTCGAGTCGCGCACGGATCTCGGCCCGGGTGATCGCATCGGCGGTCGCCGTCAATGCGATCCTCGGTATACCCGGAAACCGCTCATGGAGCAGCGAAAGCTGGATGTACTCTGGACGGAAATCGTGTCCCCACTGGCTGACGCAGTGCGCCTCATCAATGGCGAACAAGGCGATCTTGGCGCGCGCGAGCAGGTCCAGGCAGCGCGCCGTGGTCAATCTTTCGGGCGCAACATAGAGCAGGTCAAGCTCACCGCGCAGCAGACGCGACTCGATCGCACTGGCCTCGCCGGCATCGAGCGTGGAATTCAGGAATGCGGCGCGCACACCAAGCTCAGCCATGGCAGCGACTTGGTCTTGCATCAGGGCGATCAGTGGCGACACCACCACGCCACAACCCGGGCGAACCAGGGCGGGCAACTGGTAGCAGACCGACTTTCCGCCGCCGGTGGGCATCAGCACCAGGGCATCGCCGCCGGCGATGACATGCGCGACAATCTCGGCCTGGGGCCCGCGAAATTGCGGATAGCCGAACACGCGCTGCAAGGTGGCGAGGGCTTCGTCCATGAGGCCTCCTCAGGAAAGCGGGGATTCTACTGCACTGCAGCCTCGGGAAGGACGCGCGCCACCCATATCCATGGCGAAAGCGGATTTTCATCACGACGTTGCGCGCGTGCGGATCACCCATCCGCGCGCCACCCGACGATTGACTGTCAGGCGCACATATCAAACTGCAACGACCACAGCACGCACCACTGAAGGAGACGTATCATG
Organism: Lysobacterales bacterium; assembly: GCA_043738015.1. Classification (GTDB taxonomy): domain Bacteria; phylum Pseudomonadota; class Gammaproteobacteria; order Xanthomonadales; family Ahniellaceae; genus 0-14-3-00-62-12. Next base: position 15,341 of record JAYSZM010000173.1, on the reverse strand, counting down.
ATTTACAACAGCATTCTGGAAACCATCGGACGCACGCCGATCGTACGCATAAACCGCCTGGCGCCGGCCGGGGTCGAGATGTATGTGAAGATCGAAGCGTTCAATCCGATGTCTTCGGTAAAGGATCGTCTCGCCCTCGCCATCATCCTCGACGCCGAAAGCAGCGGCGCACTCAAGCCCGGTCAAACCGTGGTCGAAGCGACCTCGGGCAATACCGGTATCGCGCTCGCCATGGTCTGCGCTGCCCGCGGCTATCCCTTCGTCGCGTTCATGGTCGAGACGTTCTCGATTGAACGCCGAAAATTGATGCGCGCGATGGGTGGCAAGGTCATCCTCACACCCGGGCCGGAACGCGGATCGGGCATGGTCAAGCGCGCCGCGGAATATGCCGAGCGCACCGGCGCGTTTCTGGCGCGACAATTCGAAAACGAAGCCAATCCGGCCTATCACCGCAGTACCACCGGTCCGGAAATCCTGCTCGACTTCGCCGGCCGTCGGCTCGACTGGTTTGTCACCGGCTGGGGAACCGGCGGCACACTCACTGGCGCAGGTGAAATGATCAAGCTGGCCCGGCCCGATACGCGCATTGCACTGACCGAGCCCGATGTCGCGTCCCTGGTGGCCGGCGGCGAATGGAAGCCGCACAAGATCCAGGGCTGGACCCCGGATTTCATACCGGCCGTGCTCAACCGCTCTGTAGTCGACAAGATCGTCCCCGTCAACGAGGTGCTGGCGCGTGATACCGCCCGCGATCTCGCGAAGAAGGAAGGCATATTCTGTGGAATATCGGCCGGCGGCACCTTCGCTGCGGCACTCGAAGTGGCACGCACCGCCGAGCCTGGCAGCGTGCTCCTGGCAATGCTGCCGGACACCGGCGAACGCTATCTCAGTACCTTCCTGTTCGAGGGCATCAACGAGGGTTCGGACGAGGAGTAATTCGGTCCGCACCTGTTACCGGCGGCGCCCGCTGAGCACAGTTTTCGCCGGGCCCGTTCCTGCGGACGGCAACACCCGTACCATCGCATGCGGCGGCGAGACCGCCGCTCCTGGCCATCTATCGGCACTGTCGGCGCCCGGCAATCCCGCTATGCTCATGGGCTTGGCAACCGGAGGCCCACATGCGCAAGCAAGTCCTGCTTATCCTGATCACCACGTTCGCGATCGCGGCCTGCGGCCGTGGACCCGACACTGGTGCCGCAGCCGGCGACACCGCTGCCGCGGGTTTGAAGTATCCGATCGCGACGACAGTCGAACAGATCGATACCTATCACGGTGTCGAGGTCAGCGACCCCTATCGCTGGATGGAGGATCTGGACGCACCCGAATTGAAGACCTGGATCGATGCGGAGAATGCGTTGGTCGATGACTATCTCAGTGACGTGCCGGGGCGCGCAGCGCTCAAGCAGCGCTTGCAGGAAATCTGGAACTACGAGCGCTTCGGTGTCCCTGAAAAACATGGCGCGCTGTACTTCTTCCGGCGCAATGATGGCCTGCAGAACCAGTCGCCGATCCATGTTCAGGAAGGACTCGATGGCGAGCCGCGCCTGCTGTTGGATCCGAACACGCTGAGCGCGGACGGCACGATCGCGCTGTCCGAATTTGCGGTAAGCCATGACGGCGCGTATTTCGCCTATGCGCTGTCCGACGGCGGATCGGACTGGCGCACCATCAGGGTGCGAGAAGTGGCCAGCGGCAATGATACGCCCGATGAGATTCGCTGGGCCAAGTTCACCGAGATCAGCTGGGCGAAGGACACCAGCGGCTTCTACTACAGTCGTTACGACGAACCCAAGGGCGAGAATGCGCTCAAGGCGGTCAACAAATTCCAGAAGGTCTATTTTCATCGCCTGGGCGAAGCGCAGGAAAACGACAGTCTGGTGTTCGAACGTCCGGACCAGCCGGACTGGGGCTTCGGCGCGACCGTCAGCGACGATGGTGCCTACCTGATCATCGCCGGATCGCAAGGCACGGATGTACGCAATCGTCTGTTCTACAAAGACCTGCGCGACCCAAATGCCAAGGTGCAGGCACTTGTCGAGGAACTGGTCGCGGAATACACCTATATCGGCAATGACGCTGACACGCTGTACCTGCTGAGCAACGATGACGCCGAACTCAATCGCATCATCGCGATCGACCTCAAGCTACCGGCGCGGGCAAACTGGAAAACCATCGTGGCGTCTTCGGACGCGATGCTGTCGAGGGCCAGCCTGGTCAATCATCAGTTGATCGCGCACTATCTGCGCGATGCACGATCCGAGGTGAAGGTATTCGGGCTCGACGGCGTTCTGGTACGCGATATCGCGATGCCGGGCCTCGGTGCCGTAGATGGCTTTGCTGGCAGTGCCAACGACAGTGAGACGTTTTTCAGCTTTGCCAGCTATACCTTGCCCGAGACCATCTATCACTACAACGCCACCGACGGCAGCACCAAGGTGTTCCGCGCGCCCGAAGTAAAGTTCGACAGCAGCCAGTTTGAGACCACCCAAGTGTTTTACCGGAGCAAGGATGGCACCCGGATTCCGATGATGATCAGCGCGCGCAAGGGCATCGCGATTGACGGCAACAACCCGACCATCCTGTACGGATACGGTGGGTTCAATATCCCGGTCACTCCGCGCTTCAGTCCGGCAACCGTGGCCTGGATGGAGCTCGGTGGCGTGTACGCCGTGGCCAATCTGCGCGGCGGCAGCGAGTACGGCAGCAGTTGGCACGAAGCCGGAATGAAGCGCAACAAGCAGAACGTGTTCGACGATTTTGCTGCCGCCGCCGAGTACCTGATCGCCGAGCAATACACGCAGCCGGCCAAGCTGGCCATTTCGGGTCGATCCAACGGCGGCCTGCTGGTCGGCGCCACCATGCTGCAGCGACCCGAGTTGTTCGGCGCCGCGCTTCCGGCGGTTGGCGTGCTCGACATGCTGCGCTTCCGCGATTTCACCATCGGCTGGGCCTGGGAATCCGACTACGGCTCGGTGCTGGATGGCGAGGAGTTCAAAGCTCTGCACGCTTATTCGCCGCTGCACAACATCAAGTCGGGCGTCCGCTATCCACCGACCTTGATCACGACCGCGGACCGCGACGACCGCGTCTATCCGGCGCACAGCTTCAAGTTCGCGGCGGCGCTGCAGGCAGCGTATCCGGACGGAAATCCGATCCTGATCCGGATCGAGACGCGCGCCGGCCATGGTGCGGGCAAACCGACCGACAAGCAGATCGAGGAAGTCGCCGATATCTACGCCTTCCTGAAAAAATCGCTGAAGATGCCCTAAGGCCGCGCCACGCAGCGAGTCAGCAACGCGCAAGGCATTGTCGGACTCGCCCAACGGCCTGATCATCACAATCAGGCCACGCTTCTGCTCAGACCGTCGAGTCCATGTCCCAGTCATTCTGCCACCTGCACCTGCATACCGAGTATTCGCTGAGCGACTCGACGATCCGCATTGCGGATCTGATGGCCGCGTGCAGGAGCGCGGGACTGCCGGCGGTCGCGATGACCGATGACAACAACCTGTTTGCCCTGGTCAAGTTCTATCGCGAAGCGGAGAAATCCGGGATCAAGCCGATCGTCGGCTGCGATCTCTGGCTGAGCAATGGCGCTGACGAAGAATTCCGCACAACCGTGCTCTGCCGAAATCGCGATGGCTACCTGCGGCTGTCTCGCCTGATCTCCGACGCCTATCGCCAGCGCAGCCGCACCGCGCGGGTCAGCGTGCCGCGCGCAGAATTGCTGCGTCAACATGCGGACCTGTTCGTGCTGCTCGGTCCGCAATCGGATTTTGCGCGTTGCGCCGACGATGGCAAGGCCGAGCGCTGTCTGCGCGAATGGCAACTCGCCTTTGGTGATCGCCTCTATCTGGAGGCACTACGCCTCGGACACGCCGACGAAGCGGCCACATTGCAACGCAGCCTGCATCTGGCTGATCGATTGCAATTGCCGGTGGTCGCCAGCAACAACACGCGCTTCCTCGCCCGCGAAGATTTCGAGGCCCATGAAGCCCGAGTCTGCATTTCCACCGGCCGTGTACTCAATGATCCCAAGCGTCCACGCGAGTACACGCCCGAGCAGTACCTGAAATCGCCGGCCGAAATGGCCGAATTGTTCACCGATCTGCCGGGCACACTGGATAACGCGGTCGAACTGGCCAAACGCTGTAATGTCGAGCTGAGCTTCGGAAAATACTACCTGCCGGCGTTTCCGGTTCCCGCCGAGCACACGCTGGAAAGCTTCATCCGCAGCGATGCCGAGACTGGACTGGATCTTCGCCTGCAACAACACCAGCCGGGGCCCGGCTACACCGAGGCCGACTATCGCGCCCGTCTCGGCAGCGAGCTGGACGTAATCAACAAGATGGGCTTTCCCGGCTACTTCCTGATCGTCGCCGACTTTATCAACTGGGCCAAGCGCAATGGTATTCCGGTCGGCCCCGGCCGCGGCTCCGGTGCCGGATCCCTGGTCGCCTACGCACTCGGCATCACCGATCTCGATCCTCTGCCCTACGACCTGCTGTTCGAGCGCTTCCTCAATCCCGAGCGCGTGTCGATGCCCGACTTCGATATCGACTTCTGCATGGAAGGTCGCGATCGCGTCATCGATTACGTGGCAGACAAATACGGTCGCGACCGGGTCAGTCAGATCATCACCTACGGCACGATGGCTGCCAAGGCCGTGGTCCGCGATACCGGCCGCGTGCTCGGCATGAGCTATGGCCATGTCGACAGCATCGCCAAACTGATTCCATTGACGCTCGGCATCACGCTTGAGAAGGCGATCGCCGAAACACCCGAACTGCAGCAGAGAATCGAAGCCGAGGATGAGGTCGCCACCCTGATGGATCTGGCGAAGAAGCTCGAAGACCTTACCCGCAATGCCGGCAAGCACGCCGGTGGCGTAGTCATCGCGCCTTCCGATCTGACTGATTTTTCGCCGCTCTACTGTATCGATGAGGGTGAAGGCGTTGTCACCCAGTTCGACAAGGATGACGTCGAGGCTGCCGGCCTGGTCAAGTTCGATTTTCTCGGATTGCGCACGCTCACCATCATCGATTGGGCGGTCAAGGCGATCAACGCTCGACGTGCGGGCAAGGGCGAGTCGCCGATCGACATCAGCACGCTGTCGATGTTTGATGAGCCGACCTTCGCCTTGCTCAAAACGCATATGACGACGGCAGTGTTTCAGCTCGAGTCGCGCGGTATGAAGGATCTGGTCCGCAAGCTGCAACCGGATACGTTTGAGGACATCATCGCCCTGGTTGCGCTGTTCCGGCCGGGACCACTGCAGTCGGGCATGGTCGATGATTTCATTGCGCGCAAGCACGGCCGCAGTGCCGTCAGCTATCCGCACCCGCTGCTTGAACCGATTCTCAAGCCGACCTATGGCGTGATCGTCTACCAGGAACAGGTGATGCAGATCGCTCAGGTGCTGGCCAGCTTCACGCTCGGCGGCGCCGATCTTTTGCGGCGTGCGATGGGCAAGAAGAAGGCCGAGGAGATGGCCGAGCAGCGCGCGATCTTTGAAAATGGGGCCGCTGCCCAGGGCGTTGATGCTGGCCAGGCACGCGGCATTTTCGATCTGATGGAAAAATTTGCCGAGTACGGATTCAACAAGTCGCACTCGGCTGCCTACGCCCTGCTGACCTACCAGACCGCCTGGTTGAAGGCGCACTACCCGGCCGAATTCATGGCCGCCGTGCTGTCCTCGGACATGGACAATACCGACAAGCTGGTCGGCTTTCTGGATGACGCCCGCGCTTACCGGATCGAGGTGCTGCGGCCGGACATCAACTCCAGCGGCTACAAGTTCGAGGCGCGTGATGATGGCCGCGTGCTCTATGGCCTCGGCGCGATCAAGGGCGCAGGTCAGGCCGCCTGCGAGGCAATCGTCGAGGAGCGTGACCGAGGCGGCGCATTCCGCGATCTCGCCGATGTCTGTGCCCGCGTCGATTCGGGCAAGCTCAACAAGCGCGTACTCGAAGCGCTGATTCAGGCCGGCGCCTGCGATGGCTTTGGCGAGACGCGCGCTACCTTGATGCACCACGCCCCAGAGGCGATGAAGTCTGCCGAACAGCAGCTGCGCAACAGCGCTGCGGGACAGATCGATATCTTTGGCGGTGCGCGTTCGGAGGCGGCGCCGGTGCGCATCACGAAATTGCCCGAGTGGCCGCTGGTCCAGATGCTCAATGGTGAGCGCGATACCTTGGGTCACTATCTCAGCGGACATCCTGCCGATGCCTACCAGAACTGGTTGCGGCAATTGGTCAGCTGTCCGATCGGCGAAATTGAGAACGCCTGGCGCAATGGGCAATCACAGCTCGAGCGCAATCGAGGACGCCAGGAACTGCCGATCATTCTTGGTGGTGTGATCCCCAGTGCGCTGCGTCGCCGTGGTGAAAGCATGGCATTTGCCCAGATCGAAGACGCCAGCGGCCGCGTCGAAATTGCACTTTATCGCGAGGCGCTCACCGAGTTCGCGGCGCAACTGGTGAAGGACCAGATCGTGGTGATCGACGGCGCGCTCAGCCCGGACGAATTCAGCGGCGGATTCCAGATTCGCGTGCGCAATGTCTGGTCGATCGCGCAAGCGCTGGAACGATTCAGTCGCGGCATCCGGCTGCGTGTAACCCAGCCGCTGCCTGCCCTGGTTGATGAGATTGCGGGCAAGCTCAAGCCGCTGCGATTTGGCATGGCGCCGGTGCGCATGTTGGTCCGGACCGCCGGTGTCGAGGCCGAACTGCAGCTCGGCGACGACTGGCGCGTACGTGTGGTACCGGAGTTGATCGAGGCGCTGACAAAATTACCGGGCGTGGAAGCCGTCGAAGTCTCACTGGGCCGGGCTTCGAGCAGTTGAGTCGGAGCCGCGCGTCGCTCGCTGGGCCGACTCAGCCGAAGCAGGCTTCGATGCGTGCCTTGAGCGTTTCGTCGATGCGATCCACCACGCCGAGCGCGCCCAAATTTTCGGCAAGCTGACTGGCCCGGCTCGCACCAAGAATTACAGTGGAGACGCGCGGGTTGCACAGGCACCAGGCAATTGCCAGCTGGGCCGAACTGCATGACAACTCTTCGGCAATCGCCTGCAGCTTGATCACGCCATCAATACGCTTCTGATCATCGCTGAGCACCAACTTCTGCAACCACTGATAGCCCTCGGTCGCCAATCGCGAATCGGCGGGCACGCCCTTGTTGTACTTGCCAGTCAGCAGGCCCGAGGCCAGCGGCGACCAGATGGTGGTGCCCAGTCCGACGTCGGCATAGAGCGGCGCGTATTCGACCTCGACGCGTGCGCGATGCAGCAGGCTGTACTGCGGTTGTTCCATCGTTGGCAATTCGAATCCCAGGGCACGCGCGACCTCGATCGCCTCGGCGATTTCCCCGGCGCTCCATTCACTGGTACCCCAGTACAGAATCTTGCCCTGGCGGATCAGTCGATCCATCGTGCTGACGATCTCCTGCATCGGCACTTCCGGATCGGGCCGGTGGCAGAAGAACAGATCGAGATAGTCCACCCGCAGTCGCTGCAGCGCTTGCTCACAGGCGTCGTGGATGTGCTTGCGTGACAGCCCGTGCTGGGTCGGGCGCGGTGCATCCACAGAACCGAAGAAGACCTTGCTCGACACGCAGAAACTATCTCGGCTGAGCCTGAGGTCGCCCAGCACATCGCCCATGATGCGCTCGGACTCGCCGTTGGAATAGGTCTCGGCATTGTCGAAAAAATTGATGCCACGATCGTAGGCGAGCGCGCACAGTTCACGCGCTTCCTTGCGGCCGGCGGCCGCGCCGAAGGTCGCCCAGCTGCCAAAGGAAAGCGCCGATACCTTGAGGCCAGAGGCACCCAGTCGGCGATATCGCATTTCATGTTCCATCACACTGCTCCTGGCTGTGGCCGCACTCGACCTGGGCAATCGCGCAGACGCCAACGGTCGCCACGCCTCTACTACAATATCCGGCCTGCCCGATGAGCGATACCTGACGAATCTTGCAGCAGTATTTCGGCCAGACCCTCGCAGCCCGCTCTCTGATCGATCACGCATCTGGATTTCTTCATGAACCGAAACCGCATCGCACTGGCGAGCCTCCTCGCGGTCGGCGCCATCGCATTGTCGCTGGGACTATGGTGGCGATCTGCTGCCCAGGCTCCCGCGCCATCTGCGGTGGGAGCGACCGAGTTACCAGCGGAAACCACCGATCCGATTTCCGTGAGCGCAGACGGAGATGCAGAATCGCCCGCAGTGCAAGCATCGGTCCAGCGGCCGGCGTTGGCCCCCATCGGCCACACGCCGGCGCCCGGCGCCGCAGAGGCACCGCCCAGCGTCCCGCTTCCTGCGTTGGACGCCCCGCTTGCCGAAACCCTGGCGGAATTGCGTCGGCGAGCCGACGCGGGTGATGCGCGTGCCGCCTGCCGGGTCGCGGCCGAATTGCGCAAGTGCGAGCTGGTGGATGTGCAACTCGCCATGGCGCAGAGGATGGAGGCCAATCGCGCACGCATCGAACAGGGCAATGGCGGTCGCGGTGGTCGCGGCGGCAACGACTACCTGCAGTTTATCGAGCAGCAATACCAGCAGACACTGGCGGCCAGCGAACACTGTGCGAGCGTGCCACCTTCCACTCCGTCGGAACAGATTCACTATTGGCGCCAAGCTGCGCTGGCTGGCCATCTGCCGTCGATGACCATGTACGCGACCGGCAATGTATTCCGGCTGCGCAATTCCCTGGCTTCGCTGGCCGAGCTCGAGGTCTATCGACATGAAGCCGAGACGCTGGCGCGCCGCGCCGCGCTCGCCGGCGATGCCGAAGCATTGCTGGCACTGACCCAAGCCTACACGCCACAGGAGGACAATCTGTATTCAAGCCTGCTTTCGCAGGCTACCGGCACGGACATCGTGGAGGAGCTGTCGATGCTGCTTCTGGCCCAGAACCGAGGGCTGCAGCCGGGCCACGAGCCCGGTCGTGACCGCCGGGGCAACGAAGCGGTAACCATTGACGCACTGATCGCCGATGCGCGCGCCCGCGCAGACAGCGCCCAGATCTTGCGCGCCGAGCGACTGGCATCGGAACGCGCTGCGGCGGCATCGCCCATTCAAGGCACGACCACCGGCACGGGCCGTCGCGATCGCGGGCGCGGATTCATGGACGACGAGCGTCAGCGTTGCGAGTCCGAGGCCTTTGCCCCCGTTGCCGCAACTGCCGCTTCCGGCTAGCCTGCCCTGATACCGCAGGGAACCCCTTCAAACCTCCTGCGCGGTTCGAGTGCAAGGCGCACGGAGCGCAGGAACCGCAGTGTACGCGCGGGTACATGAGGATTCCGAGCACCGCGCAACGCGGCAATCGGATCGCGCAGGAGGTTTCAAGGGGTTCCCCGCAGTGGCACTGATGGTTCATCGATACCGGGGAGAGTTCGCTTGATCATGTCTGTTTTGTTTGGCCTGTTTGGTCTCAGCTGCCTGCTGGCGATTGCGCTGGCATTTTCCAACAATCGTCGATTGGTCGACTGGAAGCTGGTGGGGACCGGCGTTCTGTTGCAGATCGGATTTGCTGCGCTGGTCTTGCTGACACCGATCGGTGCCGTGGTGTTCGAGGCACTGGCGTCAGGCTTCGTCAAACTGGCCAGCTTTACCAATGAAGGCTCGCGGATGATCTTTGGTGCCCTGATCGATCAACGGGCATTCGGCGGTGCAATGGCGCTCGGTGCCGGCGAGACCGATCCCAACGCCTGGCAGCGCTACAGCTTTATTTTCGCGTTCCAGGTCTTGCCGACGGTAATTTTTTTCGCGTCTTTCATGGGCGTGTTGTATCACCTGGGTGTGATGCAGTGGATCGTCAAATGGATGGCCTGGGCGATCACCAAGGTCATGCGCGTTTCCGGGGCGGAGACGACCAGCGTCTGCGCCAGTGTCTTCATCGGTCAAACCGAGGCGCCGCTGACCGTGCGGCCGTATATCGCCCGCATGACCGAGTCGGAACTGCTGACCATGATGATCGGCGGCATGGCCCATATCGCCGGCGGCGTGATGGCGACCTATATCCTGATGTTGGGCGGCCCAGATCAGGAGTCCCAGAAGGAATTTGCCAAACACTTTCTTGCCGCGTCGATCATGGCTGCACCAGCGACCCTGCTGATCGCCAAGATTCTGCGTCCTGAAATTGGCGAGCCGCTCACCCGTGGCACGGTAAAGGTCGAGGTCGAACGGACCACCGCCAATGTCATCGACGCCGCTGCCGGTGGCGCCGCCGATGGCCTCAAGCTGGCGCTGAATATCGGCGCCATGTTGCTCGCCTTCATCGCCTTGATCGCCTTGCTCAACGCCATCATCGGCTGGGGCGCGGATTTCAGCGGCTTGACTGGCTGGATCAATGCCGGGCGCGCCGCCGACCAGCAGATCTCGATCAATCTGGGCAGCATACTCGGCACCCTGCTGTCACCGATTGCCTGGCTGATCGGAATTCCCTGGGATGATTGCATCATCGCTGGCGGCCTGATCGGCCAGAAGATCGTGGTCAATGAATTTGTTGCCTATCTGCAGCTCTCAGGCGTCGCGGTCGGCGAAGGCGTTGGCCAGATCAGCGCGCATACCAAATTGATCCTGACCTATGCCCTGTGCGGATTTGCCAACTTCAGCTCGATCGCCATCCAGATCGGCGGTATCGGCGGACTGGCTCCGGAACGCCGCGCCGATCTCGCCCGACTCGGATTGCTTGCCGTACTCGGCGGCACCCTGGCAACCTTCATGACTGCGACCATCGCGGGTGTGCTGACGCAGTATCAATAGGCCGAAACGGGACCGGCGCACGCCAGTCCCGGACCATCGGGAGGCAGTGGATGGCATCGATCATCGTTGTCGGTTCATACAATCAGGATTTCGTCTGGCGTGTAGGCAAACTGCCCGCGCCAGGTGAGACTCAGCTCGGGATCTTCTCTACCGGTCCCGGCGGCAAGGGCTTCAACCAGGCCGTCGCAGCACACCGGATGAGCGATGGCGTGGTCTTCATCGGCGCGCGCGGATCGGATGCTGCCGGTGATGAGGCCGTGCGCACCGCCCAGCGATTCGGTCTGGATGCGCGTTGGCAGATCAGCGACCATGCCGCGACCGGCACCGCTGCAGTGCTGGTCGACAAGCGCTCGCAGAACCAGATCGCGGTGGCGCCGGGTGCCAATGCGCAACTCGCTCCTGACTTCATTGTCGAGCACGCCGCCCTGATCGAATCGGCACAGGCGGTCCTGGTCCAGTGCGAAGTAAATGCCGCCGCATCGGTGCGCGCGCTGGCGTTGGCGCGTTCGGCTGGCGTGCTGACCGTGTTCAATCCAGCGCCAATGCATCCCGAATTGATCAGCGAACTGCTTGATCTCTGCGACGTGCTGACCCCCAATGAATCGGAATTCTCCGCCCTTCTGCTGGCGACGCGCGGCATCACCGCGATGGTTGATTCACTCGGCAAACTCGACGATGCCAGCCTGCACGCTCTGTGCCGCAAGCTGCATGTCGGTACCGTCGTGCTGACGCTCGGTGCTGCTGGATGCTTTGTCTCGCACCCGCCGGCCAGGCTTCGGCGCGACCGCAGCGACTGCTACCGGATACCGGCCGAAGCTGCCAATGCCGTCGACACCACCGGCGCCGGCGACGCCTTCAATGGCGGACTGGTCGCCGCACTGGCGGATGCCTCGGATGAGCGCACGTTTGAGGATTGCGTTCGCCAGGCCGGTCGCGTCGCTGCCCTCTCGGTCGAGACGCCCGGCGCAGCTGAATCGATGCCGAGTCGACGCCATCTGCTGCAACGGTTTGGCAGCTGAAGCCGAGTGCGTTGACCAGACTTCTGCCCGCTCACATCACGGCGATTGAAGCGCGCACAACGTCGCGGCGTAGCGCTGGCAGCAAAAAAAGAAAAGCGCCGCAAGGGCGGCGCTTTTCGGTATTGCCTGGTTGATATCCGCGCGAGCTGCGCGAATCGTCAATTCAGTCGTAGTAGTAGAAATCGCTGACGATGTCGGCGATCAGGCCGCTCGCGATTGCAATCAGCAGGACATCATTGTCGACGCGCACCCAGCGGTAGCCGTAGGGCGGCCGCGCCAGTCCATACGGGCGATAGTCCACGTAATAGGACGGGCCGTAGTATGAACGAGGCAGGCTGTAGCCGACCTGCCAGGAATGCGAGTAGTAGCCATGCGGACGCACATAGTAGCTCGGCGCGCGGTAGTGCTTGCCCCAGTTATAGCCGTAGTAGTACGGACCATGGCTCCAGTTGTGGTTCTGGTGGCCGTCCCAGCGGCGACCGCTGCGACCATCAGCCCAATGGTCCCGACCGTGGCGACCGGTGTAGTGGTTATTGTTATTGCTGTGATTCTGGTAATAGTTCTGGCCGTAGTGGTTGGAGCCGTAGTGGCTGCTGCCACGATTGCCGTAATCGTGGTCGCGGCCCTGGTAGCTGTTGTGGTTGCCACCGCGGTTACCGTCGCCACGATGCGAGGCCTGGTTGGCGCCGTAGGCGGGAGCCTGGCCGCGGCCGTCGTGTCCGGGCTGACCATTGTTGAAGCCATTGAAGCCGAAGCCGCTGTTCTGCTGGCCGCCGCGCGCCTGCACGGCATCTTCGCGACCACCGCGTCCACGGCCGCCGTGATCGCCCGCGCCGGGCTGACCGTTGAAACCATTGAAACCGAAGCCGCTGTTCTGCTGGTCTCCACGCGCCTGCGTCGCAGCTTCGCGCGCACCGCGGGCACGGCCGCCGTGATCGCCAGCGCTGGGCTGGCCACCACCGGAGTAGGCCTCGCCGCCGCGGCCTTCACCGCGACCGGAATACTCACTGCGGCCAGCGTCGCCACGCGGACCCTTTGCTTCACTGCCACGTCCGGAATCGGACTGGCCGCGCGACTGCTCGCCACGTTCGGCGCGCCCCTGGCGTTCCAGTTCGGCGCGGGCGTTCTGGGCAGCCACCGACAGTGAAGCCGTGCTGGCCAGCAGCGCCGTCATCGTCATCGCCATCAATTTGTTCATTGCTCAACTCCTCGGTGCCATTCCTTTCGGAATAGCGATGTCGGACAGAACCGGCCGACGCTTCGGTGTACACAGAGTGCGGCCACAGCACTGAATGATCTCTAACTTTTTTCGGGCTTGGCGAGGCCCGTTCAGCTTGCCCCCAGCCTTGCAACAAAGCGTTCGGCGCGATCTTGGCTGGGATCATGCCCAAGTACAAATCAAACGGTTAGGCTTGCGGCCTCCCCCGGACGGCCCGAGCGATGTTCCAACTGCTGACCGAACGTCTTGTTTTGCGCCATCTCGATGCCGAGGATGCGCCGATGATTCTCGAACTTCTCAACGAGGAATCCTTTCTTCGCAACATCGGCGACCGCGGTGTACGCAGTCTTGAGGATGCCCGCGCCTACATCCAGCACGGTCCCATTCCGAGTTATCAGCAGTTTGGTTTCGGACTGAATCACCTCGCCCTGCGTGACGCCGGACCGGCCATCGGTATCTGCGGTCTGTTGCAGCGGCCCTATCTCGATCATCCGGATATCGGATTTGCCCTGCTGCCGAAGTACTGGTCGCGCGGCTACGCGCGTGAAGCAGCGCTTGCCGTGCTCGAGGATGGCAGGACGCGCCTGGGACTGCAGCGGATCCTTGCGACTACGGCGCAGGAAAATCCGGAGTCGATCCGGCTGCTGGAGCAGATCGGTTTCCGCTTTGATCGCATGCTGCAGGCACCCGGCTACGATCAGCCTTCGCGGGTATTCGTTCAAGATGTCTGATGCCACCAGAGAACGACTACGTGTCGGCCTGATCGGCTATGGCCTTGCCGGCTCGGTGTTTCACGCACCCCTGATCAAGGCCACACCGGGCTTGCGCCTCGACGCCATCGTCACCAGCAATCCCACCCGGGGAGAGCAGGCGCGTCAGCAGCATCCGCAAGCCAGTGTGCTCGTCGACAGCGAAGCGTTGTGGTCGTGCGCGCTCGATCTGGTTGTGATCGCCAGCAGTAACCGCAGTCACGCGCCACTCGCATTGCGCGCACTGCAGGCCGGCCTGGCCGTGGTCGTCGACAAGCCGCTCGCCGTGACTGCGGTCCAGGCACAGACACTGGCAGAATTCGCCGCTGCCCGCGGACAGTTATTGACCGTTTTCCACAACCGGCGCTGGGACAGCGAATTCCTCACCGTGCAGGATCTGATCGCCAAGGGTGCCCTGGGTAAGGTGCATCGCTTCGAGTCACGTTTTGAACGCTGGCGACCGCAACTTCGCGCCGGTTGGCGCCAGCATTCCGATCCGGCCGAAGGCGGTGGCGTGTTGCTCGATCTGGGCACGCATCTGATCGACCAGGCACTGCAATTGTTCGGACCGGTGCAGTCCATCCATGCCGAACTCGATAGCCGTCACACCGATTCCGAAGTGGAGGACGACGCCTTTCTCGCGCTCCGCCATGTCAGTGGTGTGCATTCGCATCTGTGGATGAGCAGTCGCGCGATCCACGCCGGGCCACGCCTACGTGTGCTGGGTGATCGCGCTGCGTTCGTCAGTCCGCGCCTCGATGGCCAGGAGCATGCGCTTCGCTCCGGCATGGGTGTCGGCGATCCGCGGTTCGGGTACGAACACGAGCAGGACTGGGGCGAACTGATCGATGAGGCCGGCGCCCGTTCCGTACCGAGCCTGCGCGGACGCTGGTCGGATTACTACGGCTGCGTTGAGCGCAGCCTGCGCTACGGCGATCCGCCGCCGGTAGCGCCCTTCGATGCGGTCGAAGTTCTGCGCATCTGCGAAGCCGCGCGCGCCCTCCTGGGCATCCCCAATTCGTAGGTCATCGCCAGGGGATGCCGTGTCGCGTCCGTCGTAGTGTCGGGATGGCATCGCACAAATATGAGCTGGAAGAGATCGCGCTGCTTCTGGGCGTCTCTGCGATGGGCCTTCGTTGCCGACTCGCCAGATTGAATACCCGCTCGGAGAATTTGCCGTCACAATGGCCAGTATGCGAATCGGCCCCTACCAGATCCAGCCCAATGTCGTGCTCGCGCCGATGGCCGGCGTCACTGACAAGCCTTTCCGCCAACTGTGCAAACAGCTGGGCGCGGGCTTGGCAGTGAGCGAAATGACGACAGCCGATCCCCGCCTCTGGCACACACGCAAGTCCATGCAGCGCATGGACCACAGCGGCGAACCCGATCCCATCAGCGTGCAGATCGCGGGCTACGATCCCTCGATACTGGCCGATGCGGCACGCTTCAATGTCGATCATGGCGCGCAGATCATCGACATCAATATGGGTTGCCCGGCCAAGAAGGTCTGCAATGTCTATGCCGGATCGGCGCTGTTGCAGAACGAGGAACTGGTTGCGCGGATCGTGTCGGCGGTAGTGCGCGCGGTCGATGT
>JAYSZM010000172.1:0-2831 GCA_043738015.1 Lysobacterales bacterium | reverse complement strand
GGCGGCAGCGCGCATGCGAAAGATTGCGCCGTCGAAGCTGCTGATTCCGCTCTCCTATGCGGCACAGTTCGGCGGGGTCTGCACCCTGATCGGCACCTCGACCAATATCCTGGTCAGCAATATCGCCGAGCAGCAGGGTCTGCGCGCGTTTTCGATGTTCGAGCTCGGTCAGGTCGGCCTGCCGCTGTTTGCCGCTGGCGTAATTTTCCTCATGTTGTTCGGTCGCTGGCTGCTGCCCAACCATCCCGACCGCAGCCTGCCCGACAGCTATGGCATCGGCGACTACGTCACCGATCTGCGTGTCCGTGCCGGCTCCGCCCTGATTGGCAAAAACTTGCGCGAATCGCGCTTCGGTGAAGACGAAGGTCTGCAGGTGTTGGAGTTGCTCCGCGATGAGCATCGCCTGTGGTCGCGTCGCGTCGATGCCATCCGTGCCGGCGACGTGATCCGCGTCGCCGCGCCCTTGGATAAATTGCAGGCCCTGCGTTCGCGCTCCGGTATCGAGATCGATGCCGAATTTCTGGCTACCGATGCCTCGGTCAGCAGTCATGGCGGTCAACTGATCGAGGTCCTGATCGCGCCGCACTCCAGGCTGCATGGCAATCGTCTCGGCGTACTGGCCGATGAACTGGCCCAGCATGCACGCATTATCGCCGTGCGTCACCGCGGTCAGTCGGTGCAGGGCAGCGCACTCGATGACGCCCTGCTCGCCTCTGGCGATGCGGTGCTGCTGTTGGTGCCGGCCGATCAGGTTGACCACGTACGCGCCCTGAAGGACCTGGTCGTGCTCAGTGCGCATGGCGCGCAGAAAAAAACCCGTCTGGCGGCAGTCGTTGCGCTGTCGATCATGGTACTGGTCGTTGTGCTCGCATCGATCGAGTTGATCCCGATCGCAATCACCGCGGTGACCGGAGCTGCGCTCCTGGTGGCAACCGGTTGTATCCGTCGCGAACAGGCTTATCGCGCCATCGAGTGGCCGGTAATTGTGCTGCTCGGCAGCCTGATTCCGCTTGGGGTTGCGTTGCAAAAGCATGGCATCGCGACTGCTGCTGCCGAACACGCGGTCGCGCTGCTCGGTGGCTATGGGCCGATCGCCCTGCTCGCGGCGATCTATCTCGCCACTGCCCTGCTGACCGAAATCATGAGCAACAATGCCACCGCCGTCTTGCTGGCACCGGTCGCGATCTCGACCGCGCATTCGCTGGGCCTTGATCCGATCCCGTTCCTGATCGCGGTGACCGTTGCCGCCTCCACCAGTTTCGCAACACCGGTTGGCTATCAGACCAATACCATGGTGTTCGCCGCCGGCGGCTACCGGTTCCGCGATTTCATGCGGATCGGCATTCCGCTCAACCTGCTGTTCTTCGTTATCAGCATCTGGTTGATTCCGAAATTCTGGCCATTCTGAGCCCTTGCACCCAGGTTCCCGCGCACAAGCCGCGACTTCACCGGGGGTTCATCGCAAAGCACTAGCATGCGCCCGCTGCCTGGCGTCCATCGCCATGCCTCGAATTCAGCATTGCACACAAGGAGCCTTACATGACCAGAACCCTCATCGCTGCCGCCCTGCTGTCGGCACTCGCAACCACCGCGCAGGCCAAGGATTGGTCGGGCGCAGGCGAACTTGGCCTGGTGATTTCCAGCGGAAATTCCGACACCTCGACGATCAATGCCAAGCTCGGTCTGAAGCGTGAAGACCAGGACTGGGTGCACGAGGCGAATATTCTCGCGCTGCGCGCCGAAGGCGACGACCGGGTCACCGCCGAGCGCTGGGAAGTCGCCGCGAAGTCCGGTCACAAGATCAATGACATGAGTTATCTCTACGGTTCGTATCGCCACGAAGACGACAACTTTGCACCATTCGAACGGCAGACCACGGTCGCGGTCGGCTATGGCCGTGAGCTGATCAAAAACGACGCGACCGAACTGAAGTTCGAAGCCGGCCCCGGTTACAAATGGGTCGATCCGGTCAGCACCGAGATGTCCTCGCAGGGCGAATTGGTACTTCGCGGCAATGCCGATTACAAGCGCAAGCTCAACGACAATGTGGCCTTCTACAATCTGTTTCTGGTCGAAAGCGGCCAGGACAATACCTTCGCGCAGAACGATATCGGTATGCAGATGAAGATGTTCGAACGCTATGCGTTGAAGGTGGGTCTGCTGGCGCGGCACAACACGGATGTGGCTGAGCCGATCAAGAAGACCGATACCTTGACCACAGTGAATCTGGTTTACAGTTTCTGATTTCCTCCCTTCTCCCGCTTGCGGGAGAAGGGCCGGGGATGAGGGCAATACTGCGATACCAATCAGTCGTCGATCGAACCCTAGGATGAGCCGAGGCCAAGGGCCGAAGCGCATCAATCTCGAACGTGCCGGAAATTTGCGGACGCTTCGAACTCGTGACGAACATCAAGGGCCAGCTTGCTCCGCAAGCGTCATAGCTGTGCAATGCCACAGAGATTTCACTCGCTTACGCGCCTTGCTCCCTTCTGCCGCCCGCGGGAGAAGGGCCGGGGATGAGGGCAACACTGCGATACCGCCCGGTCGTCGATCGAACCCTAGGATGAGCCGAGGCCAAGGGCCGAAGCGCATCAATCTCGAACGTGCCGGAAATTTGCAGACGCTTCGAACTCGTGACGAACATCAAGGGCCAGCTTGCTCCGCAAGCGTCATCGCAATGCGATGCCACAGAGATTTCACTCGCTTACGCGAGCGAGTCACCTTTTCTTGCTTGGCGGCGGTTTCAACCGGTCGTCGCAACAATGTGCTCCAGCTTGTGCGCCGGCGTCCAGAAGCCCAATGTCTTTCGTGGCCGCTCATTGAGTTCGCGT
>JAYSZM010000171.1:0-2848 GCA_043738015.1 Lysobacterales bacterium | reverse complement strand
GCACTAATCTTCGTCAGCGCCGCCGTCAGCGTCGTCTTTCCATGATCCACGTGACCGATCGTTCCCACGTTCACGTGTGGCTTCTTGCGCTCGAACTTTTCCTTGGCCATGGCGGCTGACTCCGAAAACTGATTGGTTTTGATGGGGTGGTGCTCACGAATGGAATCGAACCATCGACCTCCTCCTTACCAAGGAGGTGCTCTACCGACTGAGCTACGTGAGCGAAACTTTGAACTACCGCCTTGCCGCAAACTCCAACTACCTGCCGCAAAGCGCTTCAATGGAGCGGGAAGCGGGAATCGAACCCGCACCATCAGCTTGGAAGGCTGAGGTTCTACCATTGAACTACTCCCGCGTAAGGGCGGAACATTTTACCTGTGATGCCGCGAACCGTTCCGACTGATCCTTGGCACCACAGCACAACAAAATCTACTGGTGGAGGGAGGTGGATTCGAACCACCGAAGGCATGAGCCAGCAGATTTACAGTCTGCCCCCGTTGGCCGCTTGGGTATCCCTCCACGGAGCCGCGCATTCTGGCCATCACAGGCTATGATGTCAAGCTAATTGGAGCAGGATTCCTGTCGAAAGTTCCTCTACTCCAGCGAGTTGGCGCCGATAGCTCAGACGTTGAAGCGGAAATGCAGGACGTCACCTTCCTGAACGACGTATTCCTTGCCCTCCAGGCGCAAACGGCCCACTTCGCGCGCGCCAGCCTCTCCTTTGTGCTTGATGTAATCATCGTAGGCAATGGTCTCGGCGCGGATGAATCCCCGCTCGAAATCAGTGTGGATGACGCCAGCAGCCTGGGGGGCTGTGGACCCGCGCTTGACGGTCCAGGCGCGCACCTCCTTCTCACCCGCGGTGAAGTAGGTCTGCAGGCCCAACAAGGCATAAGCAGCTCGTATCACACGGTCCAGGCCGGGTTCTTCGAGGCCGAGATCGGCCAGAAAAACCCCCTTATCCTCGTCTTCGAGCTGCGAAATCTCTTCTTCTATGGCGGCGCAGACTGGCACAACATCCGCCCCTTCAGCGGCAGCATGCGTGCGCAACTTGTCCAGAAACGGATTGCTCTGGAACCCGTCTTCACGCACATTGGCCACGTAGAACAGCGGCTTCATGGTGAGCAGAAACAGGTCCCGGACCGCGGCACGCTCCTCGACATCCAGCTCAACACTGCGCGCCGGCCTGCCGGCATTAAGCGCTTTAGCGAGCTTTTCGAGCACCGGTTTGCGCGCGATCGCCTCCTTGTCACCCGATTTTGCAGATCGTTCGGCGCGATTGAGCGCCTTATCGACGGCATCGAGGTCGGAGAGCGCAAGCTCGGTATCAATGGTCTCGACGTCAGCCAGCGGATCAATCTTGCCGGCGACATGCACGATATCGCCGTGCTCGAAGCAACGGACGACATGGGCGATCGCATCAACCTCGCGTATATGCGCGAGGAACTGGTTGCCCAGACCCTCGCCTTTGGACGCCCCGGCAACCAGCCCGGCGATATCAACGAATTCGATGACGGTTGGAATGATCTTCAGCGGTTTTGCGATCAGAGACAAGGCCTTAAGGCGCAAATCAGGCACCGCCACCACCCCGATATTGGGATCGATCGTGCAGAACGGATAGTTGGCTGCGGGAATCCCTGCCTTAGTCAACGCGTTGAACAACGTCGACTTGCCAACATTGGGCAGCCCAACGATTCCACATTTGATGCCCATAACCGTTTCCTCGAGCCAAGTACTTGGGTTTGGTGCGGGGGCCGCGCCGATCGATCTGCCGACGCAGGCACCACACGCACCAAACCCAAATGCTCGCTACTTCGAAGTGTGCAGCTCTCGCATGGCACGCTCGAACTCACCGGACACCAGTCCGGGCACCTCACCCACTGCGCGGTCGACTGCAGCCCGAATGCGCTCCTCGTCATCCTTGCCGGGCCGACCCAGCACCCAGGGCGTCACCTGATCTTTGTGGCCGGGGTGGCCAATTCCAAGTCTCAGCCGATGGAATTGCCCGTGCCCTAACTGGGCAATGATGTCGCGCAATCCATTTTGCCCGCCATGGCCTCCGTCGAACTTCAATCTGACCGTGCCGGCCGGCAGGTCCAGATCATCGTGCGCGACCAGGGTCTCCTCAGGCGCAATCTTGAAGTACCGCTGCGCCGCAGTGACCGCCAAGCCGCTGCGATTCATGAAGGTTCCGGGCTTGAGCAGCCAGACCGACTGGCCCGCCAGGAGTACCTTGCCGTTCTCCGAGTGCAGCTTGCTGTCACTGCCGAGGCGAACGCCGAGTTGCGCCGCCAATGCATCGAGGAACCAGAATCCGGCGTTGTGCCGAGTCTTCGCGTGTTCGCTGCCCGGATTGCCAAGCCCGACGATGAGGCGGATGCCGTTCATGCAATTCCGTAAGTTCATACTGGGAATACGCGCCGCTTTAGCGACGCGCCACCCACGCACCGGCCAAGCCCGGCGTGCTGCCGGGCCGAGACCGGATTGTTACTTCTTCTTCGCCGGAGCCGCACCCTTGGCAGGCGCTGCGCCCTTCGCTGGAGCCGCACCCTTCGCTGGAGCTGCACCCTTGGCCGGCGCTGCACCCTTGGCCGCCGCACCCTTGGCCGGGGCTGCGCCCTTCGCCGGAGCCCCTGCGGCTGCCGCATCACCCTCGGCGACTACTTCGATTTCTTCGCGGGCCATGCGGGCCAGTGCAACGGCAAGATCGTATTCCTTGCCCAGACGCAACGAAGGAATGCTGACGCCATCGCCCAGCTTGAGGCTGGAGAGATGGACGATGTCACCAATTTTCAGCTCAGCCAGATCGACCTCGACGAACTCCGGGATGTCCTTGGGCAGGCAGTAG
>JAYSZM010000170.1:0-77674 GCA_043738015.1 Lysobacterales bacterium | reverse complement strand
CCCGAGCGCTATCGCACGTTTCCCTCATCCGCCTGCGGCTGTCTCCCGTAAACGGGAGAAGGGGTTCATCGCCAGAATTTCAAACTGATGCAGTGCCGCCGATTGCAGGCGCTTGGCGCGTGGTCGCCACAGAGGCTATTGTGGGCGATCCCAAAGAGGGCGCCGCCATGAGTTCAATAGTCCCGCTGCTGATCGACACCGATCCCGGTGTCGATGATGCGCTCGCCATCTTGATGGCCCATGCCCAGCCCGATGTGAAAGTACTTGCGCTGACTATTGCGGCCGGCAATGTGGGCCTGCTCCACACCACGCGCAATGCGCTCAAGCTGCTTGAAGTAATCGGTGCCCAGACCCCGGTATTCGCCGGCGCGGCGCTTCCACTCGTGCGTCCCGCCGACGACGCGGCCTTCGTCCATGGTCAGGATGGCTTTGGCGACATCGGTTATCTGGCGCCAACGCGCAAAGCCGAAGCCGAGCATGCTGCGCTGGCGATGATCCGGCTCAGTCATGAGTACGCTGGCGAGATCGTGTTCGTCATGCTGGGTCCGCTGACCAATCTGGCACTGGCGCTGAGTCTGGACCCGAGCCTGCCCGAGCGTGTACAGCGTCTGGTGATCATGGGCGGTGCAGTCAGTGGTCGCGGCAATGTCGCGCGCATTCCAGTTGAATTCAACACCGGCTTTGATCCCGAAGCCGCCCATATCGTGATGTCACGCTGGCCGGCGTTCGATCTGATCGACTGGGAGGCAACGCTGGCGCACTCGATTCCCTTCGCCGATTCCGATCCCTGGATGCAGTCAGACAGCGGCGCAGCGCGCTTTTATCAGGCAATCTCACGCAAGACCCGCGACTGGATGCGACGCACCCGCGAATCCGACCGCTGGGCGGCAGCCGATGCGCTGGCCATGGCGGCCACCTTGGCGCCTGATGCGGTCCAGGAATGGGCCCTGCGGCCCCTCGCAATCGAGCTGGACGGAACCCTGACCCGCGGTGCAACGGTGGTCGACTGGTGGCAGCGCAGCGGCGCGCCCGCCCAGGCGCGGATCATGATGCGCTTCGATCCACAGCGGTTTGCGCGGCTGCTCCAGAGCGCGCTCGGGGTGAATGAGGCTGGTGCGCAAGCGCACGCGGACTTGCCAGCGCGGTAAAGGTATGGCTAAAATGCCGCCCTTTTATCGGCCGGACCCTCGCCATGAAGACCAATATTCATCCGAAGAACCATGACGTGGTGTTCCACGACATTTCCTGTGATTTCAAGTTCTTGACCCGCTCCACGATGACCAGCAAAGAGACGGTCAAGTGGGAAGACGGCAAGGAATACCCGGTCATCAAGGTGGAAACCTCGAGCCAGTCGCACCCGTTTTTCACCGGCAAGCACAAGATCATGGATGCCGGTGGTCGTGTCGACAAGTTCCGCAAGCGCTACGGGAAGTAATTTCCGCGCCCCGCACCCGCGAGGTGCTGCTGGCGAGGATCGACGCCGCTTCCGCAAGGGAGCGGCGTTTGTCGTTTTTGGCTGTGGACCCCGGCTGTAAAACAAAGTGGCGAGCCCGGCCGTCTGCAATTAGATGGCGAGAGGGATGAACGGCGGCGTCTGACCCATGCGATAATTGTGCAGTGCACCGCACCGGCAAGGGGCTGGTGGGGCCGCCCAGGCAAACGCAAGCGACTGCGGCAAACCAGCCGGTCGGAATGCCCCAATCAGGAGAAGGCCAGTGTCCTCGAACGTGATTCTGACCAGCAGCGACAGCGACAAGACCGCCACCTTGCCCGTGGTATCGGGCTCGGTCGGCCCCTCGGCCATTGATATCGGCAAGCTGCACAAAGAAACCGGGATGTTCACCTACGACCCCGGATTCATGTCGACCGCCAGTTGCCGCAGCGCCATCACCTATATCGACGGTGACGAAGGCGTCCTGCTTTATCGCGGCTATCCGATCGAGCAACTGGCCAAGCATTCGAGCTTTCTGGAAACCTCGTATCTGCTGATGAATGGCGAACTGCCGAACGCCGCCGAGTTCCGCAGCTTCGAGCACGAAGTCACCCATCACTCGATGATGCACGAGTCCCTGAAAACCTTTCTGCACGGTTTTCATTACGACGCGCATCCGATGGCGATGCTGTGCGGCACCATCGGCTCGTTGGCGGCGTTCTATCACGACACGCTCGACATCGAGGATCCGGCGCAACGAAAGCTGGCGGCGATCCGGCTGATTGCCAAGATTCCGACCATTGCGGCGGCCTGTTATCGCTACACGATTGGTTGGCCGATCCGCTACCCGCGCAACAATCTCGAATACTGCACGCGCTTCCTGCACATGATGTTCGAGGTGCCTTCCGAACCATTGGATCTGCCAGACGTCGCTGCAAAGGCGCTCGATTTGCTGTTCATCCTGCATGCCGATCACGAGCAGAATGCCTCCACATCGACCGTGCGCATGGTTGGCTCCACCGGCGCCAATCCCTATGCCTGTGTCGCTGCCGGTATCGCGGCACTGTGGGGGCCGGCACACGGTGGCGCCAATGAGGCGGTGCTGAAGATGCTGGCCGAAATCGGTACGCCGGATCAGGTCGGCAGGGCGATTGAGCGTGCCAAGGACAAGAATTCCGGATTCCGCCTGATGGGCTTCGGCCATCGCGTCTACAAGAACTTCGATCCGCGCGCGACGATCATCCGCGAGATGTGCCACAAGGTGCTCAATGCCCTGGGCGTGCAGGATCCGCTGCTGGATGTGGCAATGAAGCTCGAGGAAGCCGCGTTGAAGGACCCTTACTTCATCGAGCGCAAGCTGTACCCGAATGTGGATTTCTACTCGGGCCTGATTTACAAGGCGCTGAAGATTCCTACCGAAATGTTTACGGTGATGTTCGCGATCGCGCGTACTTCGGGCTGGGTTGCGCACTGGCTGGAACAGAACACCACCCCGGATGCGAAGATCGGCCGGCCGCGTCAGATTTATACCGGTGCACCCAGTCGCGATTACAAAGCGATCGCCGGTCGCTGATCGGCCATTGCGCGCGCTCCAGTCTTGAGGCGCTTGCGCCCTGTGTATCAAGTTGGAGCCATCGGATCCCGTGCCAGCAGGGCCTCGACCTGCTCAAGTGCCGCGCGCTTCATCGGGCGCTCACTGATCCGGTCGAGCGGCGCTTGCCGCATGTCTTCGGGGTCGAACAGGCTCAGATCGAAGGCGATGTCGTCGGCGCACATTTTGAGCACGGGTACGCTAGCCTCGCGCGCTGCGTCGAGCCGGATTCTGCGCTCATCAATATCAAACGGTATGCGCCGATCCAGCAGCCAGTTCTCGACGTCGCTGCGATGTCGACAGAACAGGTGCAGGCAGACCGCCGAGTGTTGATCCGCTGAGCCATCGAGCACTGCTCCGACAAGTCTTGGCTCGAACGCTGCAAAGAAACGCATTGCCTCTACCGCGGCGAGGCGACGTGCGCGTAGCCAGCGCGGTTGCTCAAGACTCTGGAACAGTGACTGGTACTTGCGCAGCTCGGTATCGATTTCGCGGTTGGAGGGCAGGGCAAATTCGTCCTGGATACCCAGCCGCTCAGCCGCTTTGCGCTTGGCCAGGCCAAAATCGCGGACGCCCTGCTCGCTGATGATACGTGCCGCTTCGGCGGCCAATTGCTGCCGCAGTCCGTTTTGTCGGCGTGCCGAACTCGCGGACCTATGACGGTCAGAAGAGGTCAAGGGCCTGTTGCTCGGCATTCTGGTCGGCGCGTTGCTCCTGTTCGCTGGCCGAAAGCTTGAGCAGGTCCTCGCTCTTGAAGTATTCAAGAAGTCCGCCTTCCTCAGCGCCGACCAACAACTGGCCAGCTGAGCTGATCCGCGCCTTGCTGATGCCCGGCGGGACCTCCAGCGGAGTCTCGTCTGTGTTCTCCAGCGCCACCCGCATGAAATCGATCCAGATCGGCAGGGCCGTGCGCCATGCGAATTCACCCGGACCGAGCGGACTGAAATCATCATGCCCCATCCATACCGTGGTGACGATGCGGTCGTTGAAACCGGAGAACCAGGCGTCGCGATAATCGTTTGTGGTCCCGGTCTTGCCGCCCAGGTCATGGCGCTCCAGACTCATCGCAGTCCGGCCGGTACCGCGCTGGACGACGTCGCGGAGCAGGCTGGTGATCAGGAAGGCGTTGCGTTCGTCCACCTTGCGTGGTGCCAGGATCGTGCCGCCGGCAGCAGTTGTGGACGCTGTGGAATCAGCTGCTGAAGCTGTCGATGCTGCGCCTGCGCCTGCGACTGCAGCGCCGCCCAGCAGCGCGGACAGGTCCTGTGCCGACGAATCGCCGGGGCGCGTCTCGGCCGACAGCCGTTCCGGACAGCGTCGACAGGCGCGCTGCGCCTGGTGCACAAAGAGCGGCCTGCCCTGATCATCATCGATGCGGGCCACCACGTAGGGCGTGATCTGGTACCCACCGTTGGCGAAGACTGCATAGCCGCGCGCCAATGCCAGTGGCGAAACCGAGCTGCTACCCAGGGCCAGCGAAAGATTCGCCGGCAGTGATTCCTCAGCAAATCCGAAGCGCTGAATGTACTCACGCGCGAAGCGCACGCCGATGGCGTCCAGCAATCGCACCGAGATCAGGTTGCGCGAGCTGACCATCGCCTCGCGAAGCCGCATCGGACCGTTGAAATCCTCGTTGTCGTTCTGTGGTTTCCAGACGCCGCCCGGCGAGCTCGGATCGGGGAATGAGAGCGGAGCATCGTTGACGATGGATGCCGGCGTGAAGCCCCGTTCAAACGCTGCCGAATAGACGAACGGTTTGAAGCTGGAACCTGGCTGACGACTGCTCTGGGTTGCCCGGTTGAATTTCGAAAGCGAGAAGTTGAACCCGCCGACCAGCGCACGAATGGCACCGTCCTCGGGATCAAGCGCGGTAATCGCAGCTTGTGCCACCGGAATCTGACTGAGCTGCCAGCCGCCCTCGCCGGTGCGCACGACACGGATGACATCTCCGGGTTTCAGGACCTGGTCGACCTTCGATGGCTTTGCGCCAACCCCGCTTGGGCCAACACGCGGTCGCGCCCAGGCCACCGCTGCCAGGTCGAGGTCGATGTTCTGGCCGTCGCTGAGTATGGCCGTCGCCGATGTGGCGTCAGCCTCGGTAACCAGCGCAGGAATCAAGCCCGCCACAACATTGATCGTCGCAAGGGTTTGGCGTGCCTGCTCCGGGTCTGCGGCCAGATCGGGCTCTACCCGCGTTTCCGGACCACGGTAGCCGTGGCGACGGTCAAAGCTGATCAGCTGGTCGCGGACCGCAGTGTTGGCCGCCTCCTGCAATCTGGAATCGATCGAAGTGTAGGCCTGGTAGCCGTTGTTCAGCGCGTCCGCGCCCAGCCGCTCGATCGCTTCCACGCGGACCATCTCGGCGACGTAGGGAGCATCGACTTCGATAGCAGGCTCATGCGGATGCGCGCGATCAGGTTCACTCTGCGCGGCCCGCATGGCGTGCTCGCTGATCCAGCCCAGCTCGAACATCCGCTGCAGGGTGTAGTCGCGCCGTAACCTGGCCCGTTCCGGGTTGGCCAGTGGATTGCTGCTTGATGGGAACTTCGGGATTGAGGCGAGCATGGCACTCTCGGCCAAGGTGAGCTGGTCGACGGTCTTGCCGTAATAAAACTCGGCAGCGGCGCCCACGCCGTAGCAGCGATAGCCGAAAAAAATCTTGTTGAGATAGAGGCCGAGGATTTCGTCCTTGCTCAGTTCGCGCTCCATCTTCAAGGCCAGAAACATCTCGGAGGCCTTGCGCGTCAATGAATACTCGTTGCTCAGGAAAAAATTCCTGGCGACCTGCTGGGTGATCGTGCTGCCGCCCGGGACTCGCTCGCGATCGGTCGTCGTCAGCAACCAGACGGCCCGCCCGATGCCACGCAAATCGATGCCGTGGTGGTCCTCGAAGCGTGCATCCTCAATCGCCATGACCGCCTGGCGCAGTTGCAGAGGAATAGCCTCGATCCCGACCGGGATGCGTTTTGTCTCACCAAACAGTGCGATCAGCTTGCCGTCGGCGCTGTAGACCCTGAGGGGAACCTGGAGCCGGATGTCCCGAATCTGCGACGTGTCTGGCAGACTCGGTGCCAGCAACCAGTACGCTATGGCGACAGCCAGCACGCCCAGCAGGCCGGTACCCAGCCCCAGGAACAGCGTCCAGCGTAATAATCTTCGTTTCCAGGATGCAGCCATCGTGACCGGGCAAGCTGTGGGGAGCCGAGGAGTATAAGGGGCAGCAACACGTTTTAGGCGGTTTGACCCGGGTCCCGGGCGCCCCCGAAGGGGAGGCGATCCGGGGCGGAAAACGCGGGTGTTGAACTGCACTTAAGTTTGATATTTAATGTGGCAACGCACATATCGCTCGTAAGGGCCCGTGGGAAGGGGAAAAAGTGTGGCACTCTTCAGCACGAAATCACCACCGCTCGTCGGTGTAGACATCAGCTCCACCGCGGTGAAGCTGCTCCAGCTCGGCATGTCGGGCGGACGCTACCGCGTCGAACATTACGCAGTCGAGCCGCTGCCGCCCAATGCGGTAGTCGAGAAGAACATCGTCGAAGTCGAGGCGGTGGGCGAGGCTATCAAGCGCGCTCTGCAGCGTTCGGGCGCCCGAACCAAGTTCGCGGCCGCCGCAGTCTCAGGCTCAGCTGTGATCACCAAGGTGATCCCGATGCAGGCCGACCTGTCCGAGGACGACCTGGACGGACAGATACAGGCCGAAGCCCAGCAGTACATTCCGTACCCGCTGGAGGAAGTCAGTCTGGATTTCGAGATTCTCGGCCCGGTCCGCGACAATCCCGAGATGATGAGCGTCCTGCTCGCGGCGTCACGAACCGAAAACGTCGACGTTCGGGTCGCCGCCCTCGACATTGGTGGCCTGACCGCCCGGGTTGTCGATGTCGAAGCATTTGCCATCGAAAACGCCTTCAAGCTGGTCGCCGACCAACTGAGCGTGCCCAAGGATGCCACTGTGGCGGTGCTCGACATCGGTGCCACGATGACCACCCTGATCGTGATCAAGAATCAGCGCACGATCTATACCCGCGAACAGGTCTTCGGTGGCAAGCAGCTGACTGACGAGGTCATGCGTCGCTACGGGCTCTCGTACGAGGAAGCCGGCATGGCCAAGCGTCAGGGCGGTCTTCCCGAGAGCTACGAGATTGAAGTCCTTGAGCCTTTCAAGGAAGCCATGGTGCAGCAGATCAGCCGATTGCTGCAGTTCTTCTTTGCCGGAACCGAGTTCAGCAAGGTTGATCAGGTGGTCCTGGCCGGCGGCTGTGCATCGATCGGCGGCGTCGCCGAGATGGTCGAGGAGCAGATCGGCGTCCCGACGATCATCGCCAATCCCTTGGCCGGCATGTCTCTCTCCAATCGCGTGCAGGCCCAGACGTTGGCGCAGGACGCGCCCTCTCTGCTGATTGCCTGTGGCTTGGCGCTGAGGAGCTTCGACTAATGGCAAAGATCAATTTATTGCCCTGGCGCGCAGAGCGCCGCAAGCAGCGAGAGCGCGAATTTGGCGCCATCATGGGTGCTGCGCTCCTTTTGGGTGGACTGCTGGTGTTCGCCGGTGTCTGGTACATGAACCAGCGCCTGGACGGTCAAAAAGCCCGCAACGACCTGCTCGGCCGAGAAATCGCCGCGCTCGAGATCAAGATCAAGGAAATTGAGGACCTGAAGGATAAGCGGGATAAGCTGCTGCAACGCAAGGAAGTCATCGAGACTTTGCGCGCGAGCGGCTCGGCTACCGTGCGCATGCTGGACGATCTGGTGCGGACCATCCCCGATGGTGTTCGCCTGACGAATATCAAGCAGAATGGCGAGACTCTGATCCTGGAAGGTCTGGCGCAGTCGCAGGCGCGCATCTCGAGCTACATGCGCAATCTTGAGACGTCGCGCTGGCTCTCCAAGCCAGACCTGCAGAAGAGCGAGGCCTCCGGTCCCGACAAGACGGCTCGCTACAAGTTCAGCATGATGGTGACGCTGCGCAAGTCCAAGGAAGAGCTCGAAGCTGCCGAGGCTGCGGCCGGCTCGACCTTGGATACGAGCGGTACGCCACCAGCACCGGCAAAGGGAGGCTGAGATGGCTTCGTTCGATCTATCCAAACTTGACCGCAACAATTACGGCAGCTGGCCGATGCCGGTCAAGATGGCGGCCGCCTTATTTCTTCTGGTGATCGTGTTGGGTGTGGGCTGGTGGTTCATGATCAAGCCCAAGTCCGAGCAGCTGACCAAGGACGAGGCGAAAGAACAGCAGTTGATGCGCGACTTTGCAGAGAAGCAGGGGCGCGTCGTTAACCTTGAAGAGTACAAGCAGCAACTGGCCGACGTTGAGGACTTGCTCAAACAGATGGTGCGCCAACTGCCGACCAAGACAGAGATGCCCGACCTGCTGGTCGATGTCTCTCAGACGGCTTTGTCGGCGGGCATCGACAATGATCTGTTCGAGCCAGGTCCGGAAGTTCCCCAACAGTTCTACGCCGAGAGGCCAATTACCCTGCGCATGATCGGGACATACCACCAGTTCGGCGCCTTCGTCGGCGGAGTGGCGGCCCTGCCGCGCGTGGTCATCCTGACCATGCACGATGTATCGCTCAAACCGATCGCGACTACGACAGCCAAGGGTAAGTCAGCAATTCCAACCGGACAGTTGGTGCTTGAGGGAACGGTGAAGACCTACCGCGCACTCGACGAAGAAGAGATTGCCGCCGAAGCAGCAGCTGCTGCCCCGGCGCCATCGGGCCAGGGGCCGGCCGCGGCCAAGCCACCTGGAACTAAATGAGGAGCGCGCGATGATGATCTCATACCCAGCCAAGTCCAATCGCCCGATCCTGCGCTTCGCCATCGTGCTTACCGCAGTGTTCGCGTCCGCCTGCGTCAAGGGCACGCGTGACCTCGAAACCGAAGTTGCGCGAATCAAGGCGCAGAAAGGCGCGCCGGTCGACCCATTGCCGCCGATGAAGGATTACGAGCCGTATCCATACACCGCCTACAGCATGCGCGATCCGTTCGCGCCGTTTGCCGGCGACGATGGCAGCGGGGCGGAAGGGCTTTCGCCCGAACCGGATCGCGTGAAGGACGCGCTCGAGGCTTTCCCGCTCGACGCACTCGATATGGTCGGCACCATGGGCACGGAAGGATCCATGGTGGCGCTGATCAAGGATCCCGATGGTGTGGTGCACCGGGTGAACGTCGACAACTACATGGGGCAGAGCGAAGGCAGGATCACTGCGGTCTATGAAGATCGCATCGATCTGGTTGAGCTGATCCCGAACGGTACCGGCGGATGGATGGAGCGTCCGGCCTCCATTGCCCTGGACGAAGGCTAACTCAGAGGGTGGCTTGTATGACTACCAACCAAGTTTCATCCATCGAGATCTGCGCCACGAAAGCGGGATTCATCATGACCAATCGAATTGCGACACTTTTCTCACTGTTGGTGCTCTCACTGGGCAGCTCGGCGATTTTGGCCGCCAACGCCATACAGAGTATCGACTACGCGACTGCCGACAACGGCACGACCGAGATCGTCCTCACCTTCGATGCAGCGCCGGGGGCGCCTGCGGCTTTCGCGACGGAATCTCCGCCGCGTATCGCGCTGGATTTCCCCGAGACGCGCAACGAATTGAGCGAACGCCGCGTCAGCGTTGGCGCCGGATCGACGGCGGCGGTTTCAGCTGTCGAGGCTGGAGGCAAGACTCGAGTCGTGATCGAGCTCTATCGAAAGGCCGCCTACACCACCCGCGCCGAAGGGAACAAATTCTTCGTTTCGGTCGCTGATGAGAGTCGGGTTGGTGCCCAGTCGATGGCGCCTACGACAGGCCAGAGCGCACTGACACATTCGTCGGCGACGCTGACCAATGTCGATTTCCGCCGCGGCCCGAATGGCGAAGGCCGGGTCCTGGTGTCCTTCAACAAGGACAACATCGGTACCGATCTGCGCAAGGAAGGTAACAAGATCATCGTCGACATCTTCGACGTGTCGGTTGCCGACACGCTTCCCAAGCGCTTAGATGTCACCGACTTCGCCACCTCAGTGAATGCGATCGAGACAATCGAACGCGCTGGTGGTGTCCGCATGGAAATTGCGACAACCGGTGCCGTCGATCACATGGCCTATCAGACCGGTACCGACTATGTAGTGGAAGTCACCGAAGTGCAGCCGCAGGAAGAAGAGCGCCGCAAACTTGGCGAGCCGGTCGAGTACACCGGAACTCCGCTGACCTTCAACTTCCAGGATATCCCGGTGCGCTCGGTGTTGCAGTTGATTGCCGATGTGTCGGAGCTGAACATCGTGGTGGCCGACAGCGTCCAGGGCAGCGTCACCACCCGCTTGGTCAATGTGCCCTGGGATCAGGCACTCGACATCGTGCTGCAGGCCAAGGGTCTGGACAAGCGTCGTCAGGGTGGCGTGATCTGGGTGGCACCGACCGAAGAGATCGCGGCCCGTGAGCAAGCGCTCGAGGATGCCCGTATCGCAATCGAAGACCGGCAGCCACTCGTGTCTGAGTACATCGCGATCAATTACGGCAATGCCAAGGACATCGCGGCGCTGCTGACCGAGGATGCAAAACGAGCCACAACGGGGGGCGGAGCTGGTGGGGCAGGGGCGGGCGGCGCAGCCAAGCAGGGGAGCCAGGCGACTGGCGGCTTTCTGTCGCAGCGCGGCAGCGTCACCTTTGATACGCGCACCAATACGCTGTTGGTCAATGACATCCGTCCGAAAATCGACGAGATCAAGGACCTGATCGCCTTGCTCGATCGTCCGGTCGATCAGGTGCTGATCGAGTCGCGTATCGTAATTGCCACTGAATCATTCGCCCGAGACCTGGGCGCCCGATTCGGCGTCAGCGGTGCCTACTCTGATTCCGATGGCAATGTAACCGGGGTTTCCGGGAGTGCGCAGGGCTCTGATCGCATCATCAATCAGGCCCTCGCCAATCGTTTGTCCGGCCGGGGAACCGGTTTCCCAATCGGTGTGCCGTCGATTCCAGCAGATGGACTCGGCGTCCTGGTGCCAGCGCTCAATGATCGACTCAACGTCAATCTTCCTGTCACGGGTGCTGCCGGTTCGATCGGCTGGGCGGTACTCGGGGCCAATTACATTCTCGACCTCGAGCTTTCGGCACTGGAGAGCGAGGGCAGGGGCGAAGTTGTCGCCAATCCCCGCGTAATCACCGCCAATCAGCGCGAGGCAGTGATCCGTCAGGGCAGCGAGGTTGGCTACACCACCATTACTGCGACGGCTACCGGCAGCACGACCACAGTCGCATTCAAGCCGATCGTGATGGAACTGAAGGCCACGCCGACCATCACCCAGGACGACCGGATCTTCCTGACGCTGAACGTCAAGAAGGACGAGCTGGCTGGTTTTGTCACGGTAGGACTGAGCGACGTGCCCTTGATTGACACACGAGAGTTGAATACTGCCGTCCTGGTCGAGAATGGTCAGACGGTTGTACTCGGTGGCGTCTATGAATTCAAGAGCCGGGAGGACCTGACCAAGGTGCCCTTCCTGGCCGACATCCCCGGTCTGGGCAACCTGTTCAAGAGAAAGTCGCGAAGCAATGAAAAAGCTGAATTGCTGATTTTCGTGACACCGAAAATCCTGCGGCAGAGAGGCAAGTCATAAGCAGTTTCCAGTCGGCTCAGCCGGTTTTGGTCGCGAATTCAAGCAACAGTTTTCGGAGGTTTCCAATGGGTATCAAGTTCAAGGTGTCGGCCGCTGCGATGTTGGCGGCGCTCTTGGTGGGTTGCGGAGGCGGTGGCGGCGGTGGTTCGGATGGCGGGTTTCAGCCACCTTCCCTGATCGTTACCATGACAACCGGGCAGACGCAGACGACACCGCGTTCGCTGGTGGACGTTCTAGTCAGCGCGCGCAATTCCAACGGAGCGCCTTTGCCGAATGGCAGCACGCTCAGTGTGCAAGTCAGTCCGCCGAGCGTGGGTGTGGTCTCCTTCATCTCGGATGGAGGTACCACGGGCTCGCAGGGCGGCCCGATCGTCATCGGAGACCGCGTCAACGCCACCGTGATCGGCGGGACAGCCAATCTGCGGTTCCATAGCCGAGGCCTGGGCACTGCGCAGATTACGGTATCGATGAACGATCCCAATGCACCGGCGCGCGTGGTAACCGCGACCTCGAGCATTTCCGTGGTTGCGGGTCCTGCCTCGGATCCGCGTCTGCGGATCGTGGCAACGACGGCGACTCTCCCGGCCAATACATTCAATGTCGAACCGTTCCTTGGCTCGCCCTACCTGTCCGAGGCTACAGTCACCTGGCGTCGCCTGAATGGTGAACTGGTTACGGTATTCCCGCAGGGACGCGACAATAATGTGAACGTGAGTGTCAGTCCGGTGCTCAATACCGGCGGCTTCTGTCTGCCGGATGACCCGGAGACGACCGATGTCAATGAGTTCCTGCTTCGCTTGGCTCAGGCGCCGGTGCCAACCGTTGCTGGCAAGGCAACGATTTTCTTTCGCTCGCTGGATATCCCGACCACCTCCGTTATGACGGTGACCGCGCAGGATCCGGATACCGACGAGACCGTGGAAGCATCCTTCACGTTCAATGTGGTGAACGGCTCGCCGCGACTTCCGGCGACTCTGATTCCCTCGCGGACGGGTCGTCCCTTGTATATCCAGGGTTCCGGTGGCAATACGGCAGAGCAGATCACTGTAGAGGTGCTCGATGGTGCCAGCGGCCCGGTGCCTGATCCAGTCTCCGGTTCGTCCGCCTACAACAATGTCTTGGCTGAACTGGTCGGTGGTTCAATCGGTGGTGATCGTTTGCGCGCCGTCAATGCCCAGGGTGGCAACGAAACCGGTGCCAGCGTCCGTTTCCGCAGCATCAACGGCATTTCGGCCTTTACCTACGAAAGCGGCAGCCAGACGCGCGTCTTGCAAATCCGCGTCATCGCTGATCGTGCCGACAATAATGTCGACAATGGCATCTCCGATCCTGTGACGGCCACGCTCAGCCTCACCGTCAGCGACGGCCGACTGTTCGATCTGGACCTGACCTCGCCAAACTTCCGCGCCTTGCTGGTCAATCCGGTGGCCGATGAGACCTACCTCAATGTCGTCGGCGACCAGGGCGATGACTTCCCGGACTCCGGCGTTCCGCCCAATCCGGATGGCACCTACAGCCTGACGATCTCAGCGATTGCCACTGACCGCGGCGGCAATCCGGTTGTTCCGGGTACCGAGATCCGCTTTGGCTCCATCGATGCGCCCCTGCTCAACAATCAGTTCATCATTGCCGATGACGATGGCGATCCGCAGGAAGGTGGCACCGGATTCACCGATGTCGATGGTGCATTCACGACACTGGGTGGCGGTGTTGGTCCGGGCGATACCTTGCTGGTGTTTGGCGAGGATTTGATCGGCAACCGCGATCTCGAGAGCGCGCGTACCGTGGCCGCCGTCAACAGCGCCTCATCGTTGCGCGTGGATCGTCGCTTCAACTTCAACGACGACACCGGAACCAGCGTCAACAATGGCCCTGTGTTGCCCTATGTGATTGGACGTTCGGTGGACGGCAACATCACCGCAGTCGCATTCACCGACGCCAATGGTGTGGCGCGTACCCGGCTGAACTATCCGGTGTCCAAGCTCGGCAAACTTGCGGCGGTTTATGCGCAGGGCAATGGCGACCTGGTGGCTGGTACACCGGAGCTGGTAACCGACGTCGAGACCCTGCGTTTCCCCGGCGTTTCCGGTGGTGATCTGTTTGCCTCGCCAACCAGCATTCCGGGCAACCGCACGGTGGTCGTCGAAGTCTGTCATCGCGACGCTCTGCTGGCTCCAATCTCCGGCACCCTGCTCAACTTCCAATTTGTCGATCTGGGCGGTGGTACCGGTCGCGTCAATGGCATCCTGACTTCGGGAACTGTTGATGAACCCACCGGCGCCGATGGTTGCGTCGATCTTGATGTGCAGACCTTGGGTATGGTGTCCACCAGCGGTGATTCGATGGTGGTGTTCTCTGCCGGCAGCAGCACGGCCGAGGTCGAGATCGTTACCGGAACCGCGTTGTTGTCGGCCGCCCCGAACACCTTCACCGGTGACGGTGGACGTCAGGTGCAGCTCACACTCACGGGAGCCGATGGTGTGCCGATCCAGGGTGCGATCATCACCGGAACCTGCACGGTCAGTGGCACCGGCGGTACGCTGAATGTCACGACCCAGCCCGGACCAACCAATCAATTCGGACAGACCATCGCCATCGTAACCGCCACCGGCTTCAGCCCGATCGGCGGAATGGGCCCCACCGGGTCCTGCACGTTCACGACCGGCGGTACTGGCGGCCCAACGGCGACGATCAACTGGTCCAGCGACGACCGCTGCACGCTGTTCAGCCCACAGGTTCCGAATGGCTGTCCAGCAGCCAATCTGTTCCTGAGCATTCCGGTGGGTATCGGTAGCGCCGTCAGCAATCCGTCCGGCCTCGTTTGCACCGGCCCGACAGTTGGGGCCTGTTCTGCGGTATTCGCGCCGAATACGCCGGTGTTCATCACCTTGTCGCCGAACGCGGCAAATCCAACCATCACCTGGGGTGGAGACTGCGCCGCCTTTGGCAACGCACAGTCGGCAACCATCGTGCTGGGCGCCGCAGGTAGCAGTACCAACTGCTCGGTAACCTTCACGCCCTGAGCGCTATGGGGTGAGCAGATAAACGAGGGGGCCTTCGGGCCCCCTTCGTTTTCTGTGATCCACGGCGTGTCGCTGCTAGCATCGGTGCTTGATGAACGCGACGGGTGGCCGACGATGGCAGATTCGCGACTTGAGCTGGCAGCTGGCGAACTGGTCTTCAGTGAAGGCGATCCGCCGACCTGCGCCTACCTTATCGAATCCGGACAAATTGAAATCCTTACCCAGCGTGACGGCGCGCCTCTGGTGCTCAGTGTGCTTGGCGAGGGTGATCTTCTTGGCGAGATGGCGATCATCGATGCGGCGCCGCGCACAGCTACTGCACGTGCGATGACCCACGCCGTGCTGATCCCGGTGGACGGTAAGCAGCTCTCCGAGCGCATCGAAAACAGCGACCCCATCGTTCGCGCCTTGTTGAAGGGCCAGCTGACGCGGTATCGACAAGCTCTGCTCAGTTTACGGGCCGGTCACACTGGCGCGCTCGAAGTCAGCGGAAACGGCAAGCGCATTGTCGACGGCGATGGCTATGACGATGGCGCCGTGGCGAAGATCCGACTGGAAACGCAGCTGCGCGATGCGCTGAGCACCGGGGCACTTGAAGTGCGTTTCCAGCCAATCTACGACATCGCGGCCGAGCATATTGCAGGCTATGAGGCCCTGGTGCGCTGGACCCATCCGATACGCGGGCCGATCTCGCCAGCTGAGTTCATCGCACTGGCCGAGGAAACCTCATTGATTCTGCCGGTCGGTCAGTATGTACTGGATCGCGTGGCCGAAGGCCTGGCCGAATTGCAACGGCTTGGCGTCACTCCACTGCCCTTCGTTGCGGTCAATATGTCAGGCCGCCAACTCGCCGAACTCGACATGCTGGCGGCGATCCGTGAATCCTCGGCGCGCAATGGAATCGATCCGCGACTGATCAAGATCGAAGTCACCGAGAGCCTGACCCTGGATGTCGAGAGGGTGGCCGAACTGATCAGGCGGGCCGAAGCCGAAGGCATGATGGTAGCCCTGGACGATTTCGGCACCGGCCACTCGAATCTTGGGCACTTGCACAAGCTGCGCTTCAACACGATCAAACTCGATCAGGGCTTCGTTCGTCAGATGCTCGAAGCGCCGCGCTGCCATGCAGTTGTCCGCGCCATCGTCGCGATGGTGCACGCGCTTGAGGCGGACCTTGTTGCCGAAGGTGTCGAAACCCGAGCCCAGTTGGACGCGCTGGCGGCGATGCACTGCAAATATGCCCAGGGTTACCTGATCGGCCGCCCGCAAACCTTCGGCGAGATGTTGGCCAATCATTCCACCTAGCCGGATTCGGGCAAATTTGCCGTATCGGCTGTGGCCTCAGGGTGAGTCGACAAGCGTTGCGATCCGCCGCTTCAGTCGAAGCAGCCGCGACAATTCAGTCGGCGATCGGCACTACACTCGACGTATTGACAGGAGAATCGAATGCATCGACCGCATCAGGGTGGATGGCGCAAGCGCGCCCCGGTGACATTTTTGTTGACGATGCCAGGCCTGGTGCAGGCCGGCAGCATCGATCAGGTCATTGAGGCATGGGTGTCGCCGATCACTGCTTGGGTGTCGACGATGGTGTTCTATCCCCTGCGCGTGGGTGATGCCGAGTTGCCCCTGATTGTTCTTTGGTTGATTGCAGCCGCCGTGTTCTGCACGATCTATTTCCGATTCATCAATCTGCGCGGTTTTGTGCAGGGCTTCCGCGTCCTGCGTGGCGACTATTCCGATCCAGACGCGCCCGGACAAGTCACCCATTTTCAAGCGCTGACGACGGCGATTTCGGGCACGGTGGGGTTGGGCAATATTGCCGGCGTGGCGATTGCCGTATCCATAGGCGGGCCCGGCGCGACGTTCTGGATGATCCTGGCCGGCTTTCTTGGCATGTCATCAAAATTCTGCGAGTGCACGCTCGGCGTGATGTACCGCAAGGAAAACCCGGATGGCAGCATCTCCGGCGGGCCGATGTACTACATCAGTCAGGCAATTCCGCTGCGCTTTCCGGCGCTCGCCGGTTTTGCCAAAGTGCTCGCCGCGGTATTTGCGATTTGCTGCATTGCCGGCGCCGCGGGCGGTGGCAACATGTTCCAGGCCAACCAGAGTTATGCGCAGTTGGTCAATGTCACCGGTGGTGATGCCAGCTGGTTCGCTGACAAGGCCTGGCTGGTCGGGCTTGCCATGGCCCTGATGGTCGGGGTGGTCATCATTGGCGGTATCCGCTCGATCGCCCGTGTAACCAACAAGCTCGTGCCGATCATGGCCGCTTTCTACGTTGGCGTGAGCCTCACCATTCTGTTCTCGAATTTCGAAAAGATCGACGATGCCTTTCTGGCGATCTGGAACGGTGCTTTTTCGCCGATCGGCGTCCAGGGTGGATTATTGGGTGTGCTGATCGCAGGTTTTCGGCGCGCGACCTTTTCCAACGAGGCCGGCGTCGGTTCCTCCGCCATTGCGCATTCTGCCGTACGCACACGCGAGCCGATCACCGAGGGTCTGGTCGCGCTCTGGGAGCCTTTCATCGACACCGTGGTGATCTGCACGATGACTGCCCTGGTCATCATCATCACCGGCTTCGCCCATGATCCCGCTGGCCTCAGCGGCGTTGAGTTGGCGTCTCGCGCCTATGCCTCGGTCTACAGCTGGTTCCCGATCCTGCTCGCTGTGGCGGTCTTTCTGTTCGCGTTCTCAACCATGGTCTCCTGGAGCTACTACGGATTGAAGGCGGCCACTTATCTGTTCGGCGAGAGTCGCTGGGTAGACATCAGCTACAAGCTGTTCTACCTGCTGCTGACGGTCGTCGGCTGCACGATGCAACTCGCCGCGGTTACCGACCTCGCCGATGCGATGATCTTCATTATGGCGGTGCCGAATGTGATCGCGATCTATCTGCTGGCGCCGCTGGTGAAGCGAGAGATGGAGTCGTACTTTCGCCGCTTGCAGGCAGGTGAGATCCCCCGCTATCGCAAGCTGTCGCGCAAGTCGGTGGACTAGGCCTGAAGCGCGCCCGGGCGTTGTCCAGCGGCTGCTGACGATCCCCGGTGCGCGAACCGTCAGGTCGACAACCGGGTGGACTTCAAACGGTCGCCGCCGTAGTGTGTGCCGAGTCGTCGACCATCCAGGCATCCTGGCCAGTGCCGCGACGGCCGGCGCCGCAACCGGGTCAGCTTTCATCATGTCGGAACCACGAAACAGCCAGATCGAGGGGTTTCTGCAGCAACTGGCGGCAGTGCGCGCTCTGTCGCCCTACACCTGCCGCGCTTATCGAGAGGATCTGGCCGCGCTCGATGGCTGGTTGGCGCAAACCTTGCCTGATATTGGATGGCAGGAATTGCAGACGGCATCGATCAGGGCGCATGTGGCGGCTGCCCATCGCGGAGGGTTGTCTGGCAAGTCGATTGCGCGGCGCTTGTCGGCGATCCGCAGTTTTTATCGGTTCCTGATTCGTGAGGGCCGCGCGCAGTTCAATCCTGCCGATGGCGTGCGTGCCCCCAAATCTCCGCGCAAGCTGCCCAATGTGCTCGACGCCGATGAGATGAATGCCTTTCTCGATCTGCCCGAGGATGCGCCGCTGAGCCTGCGCGACAAGGCGATGTTCGAGTTATTTTATTCCTCGGCATTGCGCTTGTCCGAGCTCTGCGCCCTGCGCTGGGAGGCCTACGACGCCCAGGATGCGCTGCTGCGCGTGCTCGGCAAGGGCGCCAGGACCCGTGTGGTTCCGGTCGGCTCAAAGGCCGCCGCTGCGCTCGCGGCCTGGCGTGCGGAGCGCGGCGGTGACACCAATGATCCGATTTTTCCGGGTCGCTCAGGCAACGCCATCGCGCCGCGCAGCGTGCAGGCCCGGCTCAAATGCTGGGCTCAGCGCCAAGGCGTCTGGAAGCGTATGCACCCGCATTTGCTGCGGCACTCCTGCGCAAGCCACCTGCTCGAGTCCAGCGGCGATCTGCGGGGCGTACAGGAGATGCTTGGGCATTCCGATATCGCCACCACCCAGATCTACACCCATCTCGACTACCAGCATTTGGCGCGCGTCTACGACAACGCCCATCCGCGCGCGAGGAGTCGTCGCGGAAAGACCTGAGTGCGTTGATCGCTTGCTTGTATTTCCGGCCTGATGGCCCCAGATAGCGGGTTCCATCGGAGAACAGCCATGTCCAACCATCGTCCTGACACCATGTACGCGACCACCATCCTGTCGGTGCGCCGCGACGGCAAGGTTGTGGTCGGCGGCGATGGTCAGGTCACGCTGGGCAACACGGTGATGAAATCAAACGCACGCAAGGTGCGGCGGCTCGGCAAGGGCGATGTGCTGGCTGGCTTCGCCGGCGCGACCGCCGATGCATTCACCCTGTTCGAACTGTTCGAGACCAAGCTGGAAAAACACGGCGGCCAGCTCACCCGTTCAGCGGTCGAAATGGCCAAGGAATGGCGCACCGAACGTCGCTACGGCAAGTTGGAGGCTTTGTTGGCCGTGGTCGATCGATCGACCTCGCTGCTGATCAGCGGTACCGGCGATGTACTCGAACCCGAGAACGGACTGATCGCCATCGGCTCAGGCGGCCCATTCGCACTTGCGGCTGCGAAGGCCTTGCTTGAGAGCACCGAGCTGAGCGCCGAAGAGATTGTCCGGCGCGCGCTCAAAATCGCAGGGGATATCTGCATCTACACCAATCACAGTGTGACGATCGAGTCCCTGGATTCCTGATTCGGCGCGCGGACAGCTGACGTCGCGCGCCCAAGCATTCGCAGTCGAAGTCAGCCGAGCGCGGCGAGTTTCTGCTTGATTGTCTCGGAGAGCTTGCCCATGTCCGCCTTGCCGGCGACCTGGGGTTTGACCAAGGCAATCACCTTTCCCATATCGCGGGCATTGGCCGCACCCGACTGGGCGATCGCTGCGTCGATGATCGCAGCGATCTCGGCGTCGCCCAGCTGCGCCGGCAGATAAGCCTGGATCACGCCGACCTCGAATTTTTCGACGTCGGCGAGATCGAAACGACTGGCGGCCTCGTACTGGCTGATCGAGTCCTTGCGTTGCTTCAGCATTCTCTCGAGCGCAGCCAGCACCTGGTCATCATTCAACAGGATCCGCTCATCAACCTCGCGCTGCTTGATCGCGGCATTGATCAGTCGGATCACGCCGAGTTTGTCCTTTTCGCCGCTCTTCATCGCGGCTTTCATATCCTCGGTGAGGCGGGTTTTCAGCGTGCTCATCGGTAACTCCAGACGGCGGGATTGCTGCGGGAAACAAACACAAAAAGCCGGCGCTGCGAGGCAAGGCCGGCTTTCGGAGAGAATGCAGGATCGGCAGGCCTTGCGGCCGCCAAATCAATACAGACGCTGACGCTTGGTGACGTCGCGCATGGTGCGACGGTGATTGCGCTTCACGGCTGCAGCGGCTTTGCGCTTGCGCTCCATGGTCGGCTTTTCGTAGAACTCGCGCTTGCGGGTCTCGGCCAGGATGCCGGCCTTCTCACAGGTGCGCTTGAAACGACGCAGAGCGAACTCGAAGGGTTCGTTCTCGCGGACTTTTACGTTGGGCATGATCTCTCCGTGCTTAAATTGCTTCCCCTGCCAGGGGAGCGAGCCGCGCATTCTGCCAAGCCTTGCGCGAGTTTGCAAAGATCGCGTTAAGGTCTTCGCCCGTTGCAGGCCGAAAAAACCCCTGCTGGCGCCAACAATACGCAGTAATAATCAATGATTTCAAGGATTTGAAGTGCGCGTACTGGGAATAGAAAGTTCTTGTGACGAAACCGGTCTGGCCCTGTACGACAGCGACCTGGGACTGCTCGCGCACGCGTTGTTCAGCCAGATCGACCTGCATCAGGCCTATGGCGGCGTCGTGCCCGAACTCGCATCGCGTGATCACGTGCACCGTTTGTTGCCGCTGATTCGTCAAACCCTGGCGCGCGCTGGACTGGGTGTTGCCGACATCGACGGGATCGCCTACACCGCCGGACCGGGTCTGATCGGCGCCCTCCTGGTTGGCGCTGCAACCGCGCGCGCGTTGGCCTGGTCGCTCGACGTGCCCTCGATCGGCGTGCACCACATGGAAGGCCATCTGCTCGCGCCACTGCTCGAGGAAAACGCGCCCGCGCCACCCTTTATCGCGCTGCTGGTTTCGGGCGGTCACAGCCAGCTCATCGAAGTGTCCGCCATCGGCGACTATCGGCTGCTCGGCGACACCCTCGACGATGCCGCCGGCGAGGCCTTCGACAAGAGCGCGAAGCTGATGGGTCTGCCGTATCCCGGTGGCCCGGAACTCGCGCGCGTAGCTGCTGCGGGCAGACCCGGAGCCCATCGATTTGCCCGCCCGATGTGTGATCGTCCCGGGCTCGATTTCAGTTTCAGTGGGCTCAAGACCCAGGTGATGCTGGCCTGGAAGTCCTCCGACCAGACCGATCAGGCGCGCGCCGATATCGCGTACGCGTTCGAGGATGCGGTGACCGATACTCTGGCGATCAAATGCCTGCGTGCCTTGCAGCAGACAGGTCTGAAGTGCCTGGTTGTCGCCGGTGGCGTGGGCGCCAATCTTCGGCTGCGCGCGCGGCTTGGCGAAACAGCGGTGCGCGATGGATTTCGTGTGGCGTTTCCGCGTCCCGAATTCTGCACCGACAATGGCGCGATGATCGCCTTCGCTGGCGCCAAGCGATTGCAGGCAGGATTGCACGATGGCGCGTCTATCGATGTGCGCCCGCGCTGGCCGCTGGACGAACTGGTGTCGGTGACGGCACGCCCCGTCGCATCCTAGTCCTTGCCGGCAGGCGTCCAGGCAGATGGTGCCGCCCTACAACTATAATCAATAGTTCGAAACCGGATGACAGCGCATGGATATCGTTTTCATTGAAGCCCTACGCATCGACGCCCTGATTGGTGTCTACGACTGGGAGCGCAGGGCGCGCCAGCCGGTAATTCTTGATCTGGAAATGGCGTTCGACAATCGCCTGCCCGCGGCGAGCGATCTGATCGACGATACGCTGGACTACAAAGCGGTCAGCAAGCGCTTGATTGCGTTTGTCGGCGCCAGTGATTTCGCCCTGGTCGAGACTCTGGCCGAACGTTGCGCCGAGATTGTGATGAAGGAGTTTGCCGTGCGCTGGCTGCGCCTGCGCGTTGCCAAGCCCGGCGCGGTCCGCGGTGCCCGCGCCGTCGGTGTGCAGATCGAGCGCGGCAGGCGCGATGACTGAGCCGCATCGTGTCCTTCTGAGCCTGGGCAGCAATATCGATGCCGAGCGCAACCTGCTTTCGGCGCTTTACCACCTGCGTGCCCGATTCCCTGCGGTTCGGGATTCGCCGGTTTATCAGACGCCAGCGCTAGGATTTGCCGGCGATGATTTCCTCAATCTCGCCGTCGCCCTGGGCTCGGATCTCGCGCCCGAGCCGCTCAATGACTGGCTGCACGCGCTTGAAGACCAACACGGTCGCCGTCGTGATCAAGCGCGCTACTCCGCGCGCCCGCTCGATATCGATATCGTGCTGTTCGACGATCTGCAGATGACGGGTCGGGGCAATCTGCAGCTGCCGCGTCCCGAGTTGCAGCATGCGTTTGTGCTCAAACCGCTGTTTGATCTGGAACCGGATCGTCGGGTGCCGGGAATCGGCAAGCGCCTCGCTGATCTGTGGCAGGTGCATCCTGAGCATCGCGCGCCGCGATGGAATGCAGCGCCACGATTTCTAGTGCCGGATCAGGCGTCGATGCCGGCGCCCTCAGATTGACCGGCCACCGTCGACCGCAAGAATTTGTCCGGTCACGAACGGCGCATCGCGCAGCAGAAACAGCGCGGCTTTCACGATGTCCTCCGGGCAGCCCGCGCGCCCGAGCGGTGTGGCAGCCAACAAGGATTGCTGTGCGCTTGCCGATTTTCCAGTTTCCGGCCAGAGAATGGCGCCAGGGGCAATGCCATTGACCCGGATTTCAGGCGCCAGTTCGCGTGCCAGTGACTGCGTCATCATCGCCAGCGCCGCCTTTGCCATGCAGTAGACCGGATGTCCGGCCAGCGCTGCGCGCGCGTACAGATCGACCATATTGAGAATCGCGCCGTGCTGGGTCCGCAGATGTGGTGCAGCGGCCTGGGCCAGGAAATATGGACCCTTGGCATTGCTGGCAAACAGTTCGTCCCATTGCGCACTCGTCGTCGTGCCAACTGCTGTGGGATAAAAGCTGGATGCGTTGTTGACCAGTGCATCGAGTCGTCCGAATCGAGCAACGATGGTTTCGACCACCGCGGGCAAGGCATCAATGTCCGCCAATTCGGCCTGCACACTGAACACGCTGTTCGCACGTTGCTGCTGCAGCTCCTCGACCAGCGCCGCTGCATCGCCGGAAGCGCTGCGATAATGCAGGGCGATGTCATAGCCAGCACCATGCAGGTGGCGCGCGATCGCCGCCCC
Source organism: Lysobacterales bacterium (assembly GCA_043738015.1). GTDB lineage: Bacteria > Pseudomonadota > Gammaproteobacteria > Xanthomonadales > Ahniellaceae > 0-14-3-00-62-12. The sequence continues at coordinate 54,620 of JAYSZM010000170.1, read as the reverse complement.
AATGCGACGCGCGCCGCCGGTGATCAGGGCTACGGGCGCGGAATGATTCATCGCAATGCCTCAAAATTTGCTGAAGTCGCGCCATTGTCGCCGATAACATGGGATCGAGTCCGCAAGGAAACCGAATGACTGCATCTGAACACCACCCGCAAAGGCCGTCGCTTCCAGCCCCGACGGCCGAGGAACTTGCGCACAGCGACCGCCTGCGTGCCTTGATCTGCACCCAAATCAAGGCGAACGGCTCGATCCCGTTCTGGCACTACATGGAGCTTGCTCTCTATGCGCCTGGGCTGGGTTACTACAGTGCTGGCAAGACCAAGTTTGGTGTCAGTGGCGATTTCGTCACCGCGCCCGAACTGGGCGATCTGTACGCGCGCTCAATGGCGCGTGCGGTCAGCAATGTGCTGCGCGCTGCCGCCGACTCGGTGTTTCTGGAAGTGGGCGGTGGCAGTGGGAAATTTGCCGCCGCCGCGCTCGCCGAGTGGGAACAACTCGGCTGCCTGCCACGGCAGTACCGCATTCTCGATCGCAGTGCCGAACTGCGCGAGCGTCAGCGCGCCAGCATCATGGATCGCGTGCCGCATCTGTTGCACCGCGTGCAATGGCTCGACACGCCACCCGAACAGGCCTGGCGCGGCGTGCTGTTCGCCAACGAAGTCATCGACGCTTTGCCTGCCCATCGATTCGTGATGCGCGATGGAGAAGTGCGCGAAATCCATGTGGCACTCGACGAGCACGGCCAGCTCTGTCTGGTCGAACGCGAGGCCGATACGATGCTGATTGCCGCGACCCGCCATGTTGCCGGCGATCTGGATGCTGCCATCGCCGACGGTTACCGCTCCGAAATTCTGCCGCAATTGCCCTACTGGATCGACGCAATCTGCGGGACGCTCGAAGCCGGACTCGCGGTATTTGCCGACTACGGCTATCCGCGCCACGAGTACTACCATCCCGATCGCCGCGATGGCACGCTGACCTGCCACTACCACCATCGGGCACACGATGATGCGCTGCTCTGGCCAGGTCTACAGGACATCACCGCCTGGGTCGATTTCACTGCGCTGGCGGAAGCGGGCACGCATGCGCGCTGGCCGCTGGCTGGGTTCACGACGCAGGCGCATTTTCTGCTGGCGACCGGCTTGCTCGATCTGGTCCAGGTCGAGCAGCTCAGTCTCGACGATATCGGTCGCTACGCCCTGACCCAGGAAGTGAAGCGGCTGACGCTCCCCGGCGAAATGGGCGAACGCTTCAAGGTCATGTGTTTCGCGCGCGGCATCGATGGCGTACCACCGGCATTCACCGCCTATGACCAGAGTCGACGTCTGTGAGTCTAAAACCGTTTCTGCGTCCGCGGCTGTGGCAGACGATCGGCTGGCTGCTCGTCGCCTTCATCGTGGTGCTCTCGCTGATGCCGCCGTTGCAACTCGAGAGTCTGGGCGCGCCAACCTGGAACGACAAGCTGGGCCACTTCATCGCCTATTTCGTGCTGAGTGCCTGGTATGCACAACTCTGTGCGACCAAACGCAGCATGCTGTTGCGCGTCGGATTCTGTTTGTTGCTCGGATTGCTGATGGAAGCACTGCAAAGTCTGACCGATACCCGTTCCGCAGACTGGCGCGACATGCTTGCCAATTCCGTCGGCGTGCTCGGCGGAAGTGCGCTCTGGTTCACCTCCCTGGGCAGTGTCCTGTTGCGCTGGGAGCAGGCACGATGGGTGTCACGCTGAGCGCTTGATTTGGCCGGCGTGCTGAGTGATCCAATCAACAGTCAGGCAATGAGCAGGAATGGGAGTGGATCGACGTGGAAAACGGATGTGGTACGCATATGCCGCTTGCGTCATCGTGTTCTTGGTCGTCGCTCCAATGGGCGGTTTGTCAGTAATGGTTGTTGTGTCGATAGGAAACGCCTTTTGCCTGGAGAGAATGGCGTCTGCCTGGAATGCGAACAGACGATGGCTAAGTGTCGCGCTCCTATCATGGGTTGTGTGTTGCACAGTGGCCTTGTTCTTACCCATCTGGGGGCACTCCGGATTTCGCGGTGAGAACGGAAAGGTGGTTGGTACGCACCATGATCACTATCTTTGGCAAAATGACCACATTCACTAGCGGATCGCCGAATCAAGATAGGTCTGCTTTTTGTATGGCGCCCCGCCAACACCGGATTTGATCGCGACACATTTGGAGCAACGCGGGCGTTCGGCACCTGACCATGGGTTCAAGCCGACCGCCGGGCAGTGGCTGGCACAATCAAATCGCCGCCGGCCGACGGCGGCTTGACACTGCCGTCTGACGCGCAGCAGCCAGGCGTGGTCGCGTGTGCGGTTCAGTTTTCCGGCAGGCGTCGCGTTGGCACTACAGCAGGCGTGATGTCGCCAAATCGCTGCGGCAGCAGGCCGCGCAATTCCGCCTCGCTGAGGTTTCGCCAGCGTCCGAGCTTGAGTGCGCCGAGCCGGATGTTGACGATGCGGATGCGTTGCAATCGGCGCACCCGGTAACCGAAAACTTCGCACATGCGGCGGATCTGCCGGTTCAGTCCCTGGGTCAGCACGATGCGAAACTGATTGCGCCCCAGTCGAGCGACCATGCAGGGTTTGGTGACGGTGTCGAGAATGGCGACACCGGCCGACATGCCGTGCAGGAATTCCTCGCTGATCGGCCGATCGACTGTAACCAGATATTCCTTCTCGTGATTATTTTCCGAGCGCAGGATTTCGTTGACGATATCGCCGTTGTTGGTCAGCAGGATCAGCCCATCGGAGTCCTTGTCGAGGCGGCCGATCGGAAAGATGCGCTCCGCATGACCGATGTAGTCGACGATATTTCCCTCGATGTGACGCTCTGTCGTGCAGGTGATGCCGACCGGCTTGTTGAGGGCGATATAGGTGTCTTTCTTCTTGTCACCGACCAGGACACCGCGAACATAAACTTCGTCGTCGCCGCTGACCTGGCAACCGAGTGTGGCCGGGCTGCCATTGATGCTGACCAGCCCCTGCTCGATCCAGGCATCGGCCTCGCGCCGCGAGCACATCCCGGTTTCGCTGATGAACTTGTTGAGGCGCATGCTTCAACGCTCCCCGATGCGCCGTTCCAGTTCGAGCACACGGCGCTCCGCGCTGAAGCGATCGCCAAACCGCCGGATGCCATCGGCGCGCAGGCGCGCTGCGTGCTCGCGCAGGTAGTTCTCGAGGGCTTCGCGCCCATCCAGCCAGTAGTGGCAGACAAAAACCTCGCGGGCGCCATGGGCATCCTCGCGCAGCATCTCGGCAAACTCGAAGCCGGGCAGGACGAGGATCTCGCGCATATGCGCTGCCAGCCATTCGCGATACTCGGCGGCCAGTTCGCGGTCGATGGCAATGCGCACTTCGTAGAGGATCATAGCCAGGCCAGACTGAGCATCATGTTTATCACCATCCCAAACGAGATCAGCACGCTGTACGCGGTGCCGATCAGGAAGTAGTTGAACAGCGTGAAAAACCAGCCCTGTCGATAGATGCGCTTCTGCGCCAGCAGCAGATAAAGCGGAATCCAGCACAGCAGCAGCACCTTTGCTGCCCCGAGCGCGGACTGCCAGGCGGACCCAGCGTCCAGTGCCCCGCGCAATGCGCTCAGGCCGGCCAGAAACAGGATCGACAGGCACAGGAAACTGTGGCTGTGCAATGCCACGATCAGATGTTCCATATAGAGCCTGCGCTTGAACAGATACACCAGCTTGAGCAGGACGGCGAACACCGGCAGCAGAAAGAACAGGGTCTGCGGCGCCAGGCTGAATACCTGCGCGAAGAAGCGCGCCGGGTCTTCCTTCGCTCGCCTGGCGTTGCCAACCATCAGGCGCACCTGGGTGGTCAGCCAGTCATTGCCGGCCTGATTCAGCCAGCTGAGCTTTGCGGAGTCGGTGCTGGGATTCCAGGATTCTTCCCCGGCAATGCTGATCCTCAGATTCGACAGCTCATCCGGATCGTCCGCTTTCAACGCTGATCCTGCTTCCGGCGCAGTTGGTGCCGGAATGGCTGGTGAAAGCGGTGCTGTGACACTGACCGGATTCGCTGGCGAAGTTGATTCTGCCGATTTCGCCAAGTTCTCGGCCCGCGCGGTAGCGCCCTTGCTGGCCTCCACCAGGGCACGATCGAAGCGCTTGTTGATCGCCTGCTGCGCGCTCAGAAATCCAGGCTCACCCATCGGCACTCGGGCCAGCTCCAGGCCATCCAGGGCCGCGCGCCGCTGTTGCTCGATTTCCTTGGCATCGAGTTGCCTAGATGCGAGCGCGCCGACCCGGACACCGTCCAGATCGGATTGACCATCGATATGGGTGACCCAGGACACCGCCAGAAACGCCAGCACACTGATGAAAAAGTAAAGCCGCAGCGGCGTCACGTAGCGTACCCGGCGACCCTCGAAGTATTCGATGCTGAGGAAGCCAGGCCGGAAGAACAGCGGAAAAAGGGTCTGGAATGTGCGCGAATCGATATTGAAGATGGTGTCGAGAAAATCGGCCGCGATGCCGGAAAGGTGGCGGATGAATCCCTTTTTGGGCTGACCGCAGGCGTAGCAGAACGCGCCGAGCAAGGGCTCATGACAATTGGGGCAGGAGGCCGGATCGGCGGCTGCGGCCTGCGGCGCCGAGGCATCAAGGGATGAGGCGTTCATGGGCGATAGTCAAAGCGGGGACATCGCCTAAGATACGCGGCCCTGAACGGATTTCACAATGAGCAGCTCGTTCCGTACCGCGCTCAGGCGCGAATTTCCTGTGCTCACACGGCTGGCCTGGCCGGTCGTGCTGGGTCAGTTGTGCGCGATGGGCATGAATGTGGCCGACACCATGCTGGCCGGTCGCCATTCAGAGCATACGCTCGGCGTGGTTGCCGTCGGTAGCGCGGTCTGGTCCCTGGTGATCATTGTCGTGCTCGGGTTTCTGTTCGCGGTCCCGCCGATGGTGTCCGAGCTGGATGGCGCCGGTCGCCGTGATCGAATTGCAGCTGTGGTCAGCCAGGCACTCTGGCTCGCCCTCCTGCTCGGTGCCCTGCTGTTCTTTGGTGTTCGCTCTGCCGAGCCTCTGCTTCGGCTGATGGAGGTCGATCCGGTCCTGGTCCCCGACGTGGTTGCCTTCCTGCACATATTGTCCGCCGGTGCGCCAGCGCTGGCATTGTTCTTCGCACTGCGCTATTTCAGCGAGGGCATCGGGTACACGCGAGCTGCCTTGTACTTTTCCGCGCTGGGCATCGTGCTGTTCCTGCCAATCGGCAATGTGCTGGTGTTCGGGCACATGGGTTTTCCCGAACTTGGAGCGCGTGGCTGTGCCATTGCGATGGTGATCAGTCTGTGGTTGCAGGTGTTGTCATTTGCGGTCTTTGTGCTGCGTCATCCGATCTATCGGGATATCGATCTGCCCGGGCGCTTCGAGCGACCGCGCTGGAGTGAGATGCGACACTTGCTCGCACTCGGCCTGCCGATCGGCTTCATGGTCTTGATGGAGGGTTCGCTGTTCGTTGTCGCCGCCCTGCTGATTGCCAGTCTGGGAACGCAGGCCGTAGCCGGCCATCAGATCGCGATCAATCTCGGCAGCGTGGCCTTCATGGTGCCGCTCGGAATAGGTGCTGCGACGACGGTGCGGGTTGGCAATGCCTTGGGCTCAGGCGATAGTTTGCGGCTGCGTGCAGCGGTCAGCGCGGGATTGCTGCTGGCCCTGCTGAGCCAGGTACTGCTGGCGGCGTCGATGGCGTTGTTTGCCAATCCGCTTGCCCAGCTCTACACGCGCGATGCCGCACTTGCCGCGCTGGCGGCAGAGTTGCTGATCATCTGCGCGATATTCCAGTTTTCCGATGGCATGCAGGCGGTCGCTGCATCCGCATTGCGCGGTCTGCAGGATGTGCGCATTCCGGCGGTGCTGGCCCTTCTCGCCTACTGGGGTGTCGGCATGAGCACCGGCTATTGGCTGGCATTTGGTCGCGGTCTGGGCGTGCGCGGCATGTGGTGGGGGCTGGCCGCTGGACTCAGCGCGGCGGCATTGTTCCTGCTCTGCCGACTCGCCTGGCGAGTGCGCCGTAGCAGGCACCAACTTGAACCGACCCCGACCTTTGGCAGCGGACAGGAGTCGGCATAGCCGGTATTCTTGCGGCTGCAAAAGCCTCTGCCGGTCAGACCCTACGGACTCAGCGCCTGGCTTGTCCTCCGCACGGGTCCGCGTGTCCAGCTGGCGTGGCGCTCCCGTCTCAACTCCATCGAACCATTACCGAACGAGCACTCATGACTGCCAACACTGCCCCAGTAAAACGTCCTACCGCCTTCTGGCGCTTTCTGACCGGTGTCTGGCAGGCGCTGGAGTTTTCGCGCAATCTGGCGCTCAACCTGCTTTTCCTTTTCATCCTGCTGATCCTCCTGATTGCGGTTTTCAGCGGGGGTCAGAAAAAAATACTCCCCAAGACTGCCCTGGTGCTCAATCCTTCGGGGATGATCGTCGAGCAGTTCTCGTCCAGTCCGGTCGATCGCGCAATCGCCTCCGCGACCGGTAGCGAACAGCCCGAGACCCAGTTGCGCGACGTGCTCAAGGCGCTCGAAACAGCGGCGGAAGATCCCAACATTGATCGCGTGTTGTTGGTCCCGCACAACATCACCGGCATGGGGCCGGCTACCGGCCGCGAATTTGCTGCAGCGCTGGCCCGTTTCAAGGAGAGCAAGAAGCCGCTCTATGCCATGGCCGACGGCTATACGCAGCAGACCTATCTGCTGGCGGCGCAGGCGGACAAGATTTACATGGATCCCGAGGGCGCTGTACTGCTAGAAGGCATGGCGCGGTATCGCACCTATTTCAAAGGCGCATTCGACAAGTTCGGCATCGAGCCGCACCTGTTCCGCGTCGGTGAATACAAGTCTGCCGGCGAGCCGTATATCCGCAGTGACGCATCACCAGAGGCCAAGGAAGCCGACCTCTACTGGATGGGCGATATCTGGCAGCGCATGCTGGCTGACATCGCCAGCGCACGCGGCACCACGCCCGAAGCGCTCAGCGCGATGATCGATGGCTATGTCGATTCGATCAGCGCCGCCGGCGGCGACCTGGGCAAGCTTGCGATCGACCAGAAGCTGGTCGATGGCCTGATGACGCGCCAGCAGCTGCGCGACATGATGATCAAGGAAGGCGTCGAGGACGAGGACGAGCATACGTTTCGTCAGATCGGATTTGCCAGCTACGTGGCGCGGCAAAACGCGCTGCCAAAGTTTCCGGGCAAGAACCAGATCGCGATCGTGGTGGCCGAGGGCTCAATCGTCGACGGCGACCAGTCGCCGGGAAGTGTAGGTGGCGATTCGACCAGTCGCTTGTTGCGCGACGCGCGCGAGGACGAAAACGTCAAGGCCGTCGTCCTGCGTGTCGACTCGCCGGGCGGCGGCGTGTTCCCCTCGGAGCTGATCCGTCGCGAAGTGGAATTGATCCAGGCGGAGGGCAAACCCGTGGTGGTGTCGATGGGTGATCTGGCTGCTTCGGGTGGATACTGGATCAGCATGAATGCGGACGAGATCATCGCGGACCCGAGCACGATTACCGGCTCGATCGGAATCTTTGGTCTGTTCATGAATATTCCCGAGGCGATGGGCAAAGTCGGGCTCAACACCGATGGCGTCGGCACGACCTGGCTGGCCGGTGCATTTGATCCGACCCGCGCGCTCGATCCGCGCATCGGCGAACTGATCCAGCAGGTCATCAACAATGGCTATGCGAACTTTATCGGCCGCGTCGCCGAAGCGCGCGGGCAAGAAGTCGAGGCGATCGACAAGATCGCACGTGGACGAGTCTGGAGCGGCGCGCAGGCCTTGGAGCGCGGCCTGGTTGATCGTCTGGGCTCCTTCGACGACGCCATTCGCAGTGCCGCCAAACGCGCCAAGCTCGAAGACTATGAGACCCGCTACATCGAGAAGGAACCCTCGCCCTTCGAGGCCTTCATGGCGGGTATGTCGCAGTCGCGGCTGGGTGCATTCCTCGGGACGCACGGTTGGCTCACGCCGATATCGGCACTGAGTGATCGTCCGGATGTCGAGCTCGCCCAGTTGAAGGCCCTGTTGCAAAATCCGCACCCGGGTTTGCCGGTGTCGATTCAGGCGCATTGCGAGTGCGGTCTGCGTTGAGCCCCATCCAATACTGAGCGCGCCGATGGATCAGCGGCAATTGCCACGGCAGTTGCACGCGACCGGCGCAACCGGCGCAGCTGTCCGAGCGGACAGTTGCCCGGTTCGGACAGCGTACGGCTCGATAAAATGCAAATAAAAACAATGCGTTAGGATTGGCATGAATGCTGCGGTGTCCAGACATCCAGCAGGTGATGCCATGACCACAGCCACTACTTCCCGCCGATCCGACAAAGACCCCAGGGCCGCCGCACGACAACGCCTGCTCAAGACGAGCGCCGCCCTGCTGTTTTCGGTCGCTATGGTCGTGATCGGGAGTCTGCTGTGATTCGTGATACCTCGGCCCAGGATCGCGCCGTCGAAGAAGCGCCGCGCGCCGCCCAGTCGCTGCGGCGACATGGCCGCTGGATCCTGCTCATCGCGGCGCTGGCGGTTCCGGTGTTGCTGCTGATCGGCTGGATGTCGAGCGAGCGCTCGGTCAGCGCGGAGCGACTTCGCATCGCCGAGGTAACGCGTGGCACGTTGATTCGCGATGCATCGGTGAACGGCCGCATTGTTGCTGCGGCCAGCCCGACCCTGGTTGCGCCCGCAGCGGCGACGGTCAGTCTACGCATCAGCGCGGGCGATGCGGTGAAGAAGGGCGATCTGCTCGCAGTACTCGATTCCAAGGAGCTCAGCAACCAGATGCAGCGCGAACGCGCGGCACTGGAAGAGCTGCAGGCGCAGGTCGATCGCGCCGCGATCCTCACCGATAAACAGAAGTTACTTGCGCGCCGTGATGCCGACGAGGCCGAAGTAACCCGGCTCGGCGCCGAGCGTGAGTTGCAGCGCGGCGCGGCCGGATTCAAGCGCGGTGCCGTCGCCGAAGTCGACTATCTGCGTGCCCAGGATGCGCTGAAGAGCGCCGAGATTCGCGCCCGCCATGCCGCTGCCGCTGCCGAACTTGAAGGACGCGACGTGGTCCTGGATCTGCACTCGCGGCAGCAGCAGTTGGCGCGGCAACGCCTGGTCTACGCGGACGCCGAGCGGCGCGTCGAAGAACTGCAGGTTCGTTCCCCAGTTGATGGCGTGATCGGCACGCTGGCCGTCGCCGATCGCGCGGTCGTCATCAGCGGCACGCCGCTGATGACCGTTGTCGATCTCTCTCGCCTCGAGGTGGAGATCGAAGTTCCGGAAAGCTACGCCGACGACCTGGGTCTGGGCATGACGGTCGAAGTCACCATTGCCGGACAGATGCACGTGGCAAACGTCTCGGCAATCTCTCCCGAGGTAGTCGGCAATCAGGTGCTCGGGCGTGCACGCTTCAGCGCCGTCCAACCCGAGGGACTTCGGCAGAACCAACGAGTCACCGCGCGCGTGTTGATCGAAGAAAAGCCCGATGTGCTGATGCTGGCGCGGGGCCCCTTCCTGGAAGCGGGCGCCGGACGCATGGCTTGGGTCATCACCGGTGGCATCGCCGAGCGGCGCGATATCCGGATCGGCTCGACCAGTGTCAGCGCCGTCGAAATTCTTGAAGGGCTCACGCCCGGTGAACGGGTCGTCATCGCGGGCGCCGACCTCTTCGCAGATGCCGAGCGTGTACAGATCAACTGAAGATCACCCAACTGAGCGGTTGCCGCAGGCGGGCCACCGATCCGTTCAACATCCACCGCCAATCAATGGAGCGCACCATGCTCAAGATGCAGAACCTCAGCAAGGTTTACCGTACCCACATGATCGAAACCCAGGCCTTGCGTGGCTTCGATATCCACGTGCGCGAGGGCGAGTTCGTTGCGGTGACTGGACCTTCTGGATCGGGCAAGACCACGTTCCTGAATATCGCCGGCCTGCTCGAGGAGTTCTCCTCGGGCGAGTACCTGATCGACAACGTCAACGTCGCCGGTATGGACGACAATGCGCGTTCGCGCCTGCGCAACGAGAAGATCGGCTTCATCTTCCAGGGGTTCAATCTGATCCCCGATCTGAATCTGTTCGACAACGTCGACGTGCCTCTGCGCTATCGCGGATTCAACAGCGCCGAACGCCGACGTCGCATTGAGCAGGCGCTCAGCCAGGTCGGATTGGCCTCACGCCAGCGGCATTATCCGGCCGAGCTTTCCGGCGGACAGCAACAGCGCGTCGCCATCGCGCGCGCACTGGCCGGCTCGCCCAAGTTGCTGCTTGCCGACGAACCCACTGGAAATCTCGATTCCAATATGGCGCGCGGCGTGATGGAACTGCTGGAGGAGATCAATGCAGCGGGCACCACTATCCTCATGGTGACCCATGACCCCGAACTCGCAGCGCGGGCGCAGCGCAATGTGCACATCATCGACGGTCAGGTTTCCGATCTTGAGCATGAGACCCGGCGCGCGCTGGCCTCGTTGTCGACCACGCCAGAAGCGGTCTGAGGAGGCTGTCATGTTTCGCTACTATTTAAGTCTTGGATTTCGCAGTCTGCGCCGTAATCCGGTCTTGACCAGCCTGATGGTGCTGACCCTTTCGGTCGGCGTCGCCGCGAGCATCACCACGCTGACCATCCTGCACGCGATGTCGGGCAATCCGCTTCCGCACAAGAGTGAGCAATTGCTGGTGCCGCTGCTGGACAATCTGCCCGCCGACAACGGCAACGACGACGGCGAACCACCCGAACAACTCACCTTCATGGATGCGATGAATCTATGGGAGCAGAAGAACGCGTACCGACAGACACCACTGTACGGACTCGGGCCGGCGATCGATTCCGGGCGTGACGATCTGCCGCCGTTCTTTACCGAGGGCGTTGCCATCGGCCGTGATTTTTTTGCCATGTTCGAAGCGCCGTTCCTGTACGGAGATGCCTGGTCGAGCGAGGACGATAGCCGTGGCGCCAAAGTGGTGGTCATCAGCCGAAGTCTTGCCGAGAAATTGTTTGATCGGGGCAGCAATCCGGTCGGCAAGAAGGTGCGCATCAGCGACAATGATTTCTCCATTGTCGGCGTGCTCGACAAGTGGGATCCGGTTCCCAAGGTGTATCGGTTGATTGGCGGCGAGCGCTTTGACACCAGCGAAGACGTGTTCGTGCCGATCCGCACCGCCGTCGCACTGGAGTTCGACCGCAATGGCAGCATGGATTGCAGCAGTGAACCACCTGCTCCCGGCTTTCAGGGCTACCTGCAATCGGAGTGCAACTGGCTGCAGTATTGGGCCGAACTGGACAAGGCATCGTCGCGATCGGCCTACGCCGACTATCTGCTCGCCTACGTCAATGAGCAGAAGGCACTCGGCAGATTCGCCCGGCCGGTAAATAACCGCCTGTTCAACGTCAGGGAATGGCTCGACTCACGTGGCGTGGTGGACGACGACACCCGGACTTCGACCTGGCTCTCATTCGCCTTTCTGCTGGTCTGTCTGGTCAATACTGTGGGCCTGCTGTTGGCAAAATTCAGCGCTAGACCGGGAGAGATCGGCGTTCGCCGGGCGCTCGGCGCGACGCGGGCCGATGTGTTCCGGCAATACCTGACCGAAGCCGCGGTGATCGGTGTGGTCGGTGCCTTGATCGGCCTGCTGCTGACCTGGTCGGCGCTGGCCTATATCCGAAGCCTGGATGACAGCCTGGCTCTGGTCACCCGTCTTGATGGCACGATGTTGCTGATCGCGGTCGTCGTCTCCATTGCGGCAAGCCTCCTCGCCGGATTGCTGCCGACCTGGCGCGCCTGCCAGGTAGTGCCGGCCTTGCAGCTCAAGAGTCAGTAGCGATACGCATCGCCGCGCTGGCTTCGATCGCCGGCGCGGCTCACACACCACAGCCCAGGGAACGAACCCATGGAATTCCGACCGATACTGTCCGCCATGTTGCGCAACAAGACCGCGCCCTTGCTGATCGCAGCCCAGGTAGCGCTGACCCTGGCGATCATCTGCAATGCGCTCTACATCATCCGCGATCGGCTGAGCACGGCGGCGCGTCCGACCGGTGCCGACGAAAAAAACCTGTTTGAAATCCGCTTCTATCCGCATCGTCCGATCGCAGATATTCGTGGCATGCAGTTGAGAGACCTCGAGACGCTGCGCGCCATTCCTGGTGTGCGCTCGGTGGCCTGGGTCAATCAGATCCCGCTCGGGCAGTCGAGCTGGAACGTCGGCGGCCTGACCGTCGAGCCCGGTAAACGCGACAGCAATATCCAGGCGACCTACTATTTCAGCGGTGGCTCGCTGATCGACACCTTCGGGCTGAAGCTGATCGAAGGTCGTGACTTTCAGCCCTCCGAGGTGATCGAGAATGATCCGCGCAAGGAGAATGCAGAGCCCCAGGTGATGATCATCACCCGAGCTCTGGCCGAGCTGCTGTATCCCGGCGAGTCGGCCGTGGTCGGCAAGTCGTTCTATCTCGGCGGCAGTGATGACGCCAAGCCGGTCCGGATTGTCGGCGTGGTCGAGCGACTGCAAAGCCCAACTGCGCCGGCCGGGGCGCGTGCCGAACTCAGCATGATCGCGCCGATCACTTATCTCGATGGCTACAGCCGCTACGCTGTTCGTGCCGAACCTGGCCAGCGCGAACAGGTGATGGCCGAAGCCGAGAAGGCGCTGCTCGCGCTCAGCAATGATCGCGTTCTGCTCGGCAAGCGCGGTTTCGATGAGTCGCGGGCGCGACGCTATTCAGGAGAGCGCATCATGGCCGGGCTGCTGATCGCAGTGACCTGCTTTCTGCTGTTGATCACCGCCAGCGGCATCGTCGGCATTGCCAGTCTCTGGGTCAATCAGCGGCGCAAGCAGATCGGTGTGCGCCGTGCCCTCGGTGGGCGGCGCCTCGACATCCTGCGTTACTTCCTGACCGAGAACGCGATCATTACGAGCGCTGGCATTGTCGCTGGGCTCAGTCTTGCGCTGGCCTTGAACCATTTTCTGGTCGGCGCGATCGAGCTGCCTCGATTGCCTCTGGCTTACCTTGCCCTCGGCGCTGTGGTGATGTGGGTGCTCGGATTGTTGGCGGTTTCCGGTCCAGCCTGGCGCGCAGCCCAGGTTTCGCCGGCGATCGCGACGCGCAGCGTCTGAGACTTATCCGTTCGATCATCCCGGCGGGGATCGAATCCACGCCGGCCCCTGATGCATCACCACGGCAGCCCCGTACAATTCCAATATGCCGACCCTGCTCCTGATCGATGACAATCCAAGCGTCCTGAAGGCGCTGTCCATCCTGTTTTCCTTGCAGGACTATCGCGTGCTCACCGCCGAGGATCCCGAAGCCGGACTCGCGATGCTCGGCAAAGGGGACGTGGATCTGGTGATCCAGGACATGAACTTCGCCGCGGATACGACCTCGGGCGCCGAGGGCGAGGCCCTGTTTCGCTCGATCCGCGCCGCTCACCCGGATCTGCCCGTGATCCTGCTGACGGCTTGGACACATCTGGATGCTGCCGTGCAGCTGGTCAAAGCCGGCGCTGCAGACTATTTGTCCAAACCCTGGGACGATCGACGCCTTACCGCCAGTGTGCAGAATCTGCTGGAGCTTGGCCAAGTGCAGCGCGAGCTGACGCAACGGGTACAGGTCGACCAGGCGCAGAAGCGCGAACTGGAGCGTCGGTTTGATCTCCGTGGCTACATCTGGGCCGATCCAGCGACCGAGCGGGTACTCAGGCTGGCCTGCCAGGTCGCGCGTGCCGATGTGCCCGTGCTGATCACTGGGCCCAATGGTGCCGGCAAGGAAGGGATTGCACAGATCATTCAGGCCAATTCGGCGGTCAAGTCGGGACCCATGGTCACGCTGAATTGTGGTGCGCTGCCGGGTGAGCTGATCGAAGCGGAGCTGTTCGGCGCCGACGCCGGCGCGTACACCGGCGCAAACAAGGCGCGCGAAGGAAAGTTCGAAGCCGCCGACGGCGGTACCTTGTTCCTCGATGAGATTGGCAACCTGCCCCTGGCCGGGCAGATGAAGTTGTTGCGCGTGCTCGAAACCGGCCGCTTCGAGCGGCTCGGATCCAACCGCGAACGCCAGGTACGTGTGCGGGTGATCAGCGCCACCAATGCCGATTTGCCGGCCATGATCAAGCGCGGACAGTTTCGCGAAGATCTGTACTATCGACTGAATCTGATCGAGATCCGATTGCCCGCGCTCTGCGAACGACCTCGCGACATCCTGCCGCTGGCCCGGCATTTTCTGCGCGCCGACCAGGTGTTGAGCGAATCGGCCGAGCTGGCGCTACGGCTACACCACTGGCCTGGCAATGTACGTGAACTCAAGAATGCGCTCACGCGTGCTTCCCTGTTGGCTGGCGACAACACCATCCAGAGCGAAGATCTGCACCTGCCTCCGCCCGAGTCGGTCACCGGCAGCGTGGCGCGTGATGAACTTGAGCCCGACCGCGAGGCGATTGAGGCGGCCATCGCGCGTCACGGCGGTGTAATCGCACAGGCTGCCGCCGAGCTCGGCCTGAGCCGGCAGGCACTGTATCGGCGCATGGAACGGCTGAGTATTGGCCGCGCTTCATGAGACAGCGGCGCTGGACCCGGCGTTCACTCGCAGGTCGCATCGCTGGCGTGGTGTTCCTGGTTTCGACGCTTGCGGTTCTGCTGATGCTGCTGTTGCCGCGCTGGCTGGACAGCCAGGCGATTGTGGTCGTGCTGAGTCTCGGCGCGGCCCTGCTGCTCTCGCTTTGGCTGGGCAGGCGACTGCTGCGCGATCATCTTTCGATGTTTCGGGCGCTGGCCGGAACGGTGAACAGTTTTCGCGATGGTGATTTCAGTTTCGGACTGCGCTGGCAGCGCGACGATGAGTTGACCGAGCTGGTCGCCGCGCACAACGAATTGGGTCAGGTATTGCGTGAGCAAAGACTTGGCCTGGTCCAGCGTGAGCTGCTGCTCGACACGATGGTGCAGAACACGCCGGTGGCGATGCTGCTGCTCGCCAAGGGCGATGTCGTGGTCTATGCCAATCTCACTGCGCGCAAACTGCTCAACAAGGGCAGACCTTTGAACGGATTGCGCCTGGAGGAAATACTCAGCGGCAACGATCCCGCGCTGCGCGAGGCGGTATCCCGTGGCGGCGATGGCCTGTTCTCTACTGGCGAACAGGAGCAGGAAGAGATCTACCATCTGGCCCGGCGTTCCTTTCTGCTCAACAGTCGTCAGCACGAGTTGCTGATGCTGCGCCGGTTCACTCATGAGTTGCGTCGGCAGGAGGTGCAGACCTGGAAAAAAGTGATCCGCGTGATCAGTCATGAATTGAACAACTCGCTGGCGCCGGTGGCCTCGTTGGCGCATTCCGGCCGGGAGCTCGTCCGGCGCGGCAAGCTCGGGCAGCTCGATGAGATCTTCGAGACCATCGAAGAGCGCGCGCGTCATCTGGAATCCTTCATCCAGGGTTACGCGCGTTTCGCCAAATTGCCGACGCCACGATTGGAAACGGTGCGGTTGGCCGAATTCATCAAGCGACTGGCAGCTCAGGTCGAGTTTGTGATCGATGGTGCGTTGCCCAGTGCCGCCGCCCGATTTGACAGCGCCCAGATGGAACAGGCCTTGATCAACCTGATCCGCAATGCCCACGAGTCGGGCTCGCTGGCCGCAGAAGTGCGCGTCGAGATTGAATCTCTACGCGATGGGCTGAGGATCATGATTCGTGATCGCGGACCGGGAATGAGTGCCACCGTGTTGGCCAATGCCCTGGTGCCGTTCTATTCAACCAAGCGCGCCGGCACCGGCCTGGGTCTCGCGCTCGCGCGCGAGATCATCGAGGCGCATGGCGGCAGCATCAGCTTGAGCAATCGGCCGGAGGGCGGACTGCAGGTCAGTCTACTGCTCCCGATTGGACCGGGCTGAGTTTCGCGCCTCGAGTGACGGGCCGGGCCGGCCGGTGGTTCGATCTCGCTACTCGCCCGTGGGCTTGCGGCTGGGGCGATGCCAGCCGGGAATCGTGACCTGCTTCGCGCGTGCGATGGTGAGTTCGCCGGCGGCTGCGGGGTGGCTGATCACGCTGCCAGCGCCAATCGTCGCCTGTTCACCTATTCGTACAGGCGCCACCAGTGCAGTGTTCGAACCGATGAACGCGCCGTCGCCGATTTGGGTCAGGTGCTTGTTCACCCCATCGTAATTGCAGGTGATCGTGCCAGCTCCGATGTTCACGCCGGTGCCTACCTCGGCGTCACCCAGATAGCTCAGGTGATTGGCTTTGGAGCCCCGGCCCATGCGCAATTTCTTGGTCTCGACGAAATTGCCGATATGCACTGCATCGCCGAGTTCGGTGCCCGGTCTGAGGCGGGCGTAGGGCCCGATGACGCAGCCGCTGCCGGCGCTGGCACCATCGAGGTCGCTGTGCGCGTGGACCACGGTGCCGGCGCCGAGCACGCTATTGCGGATGCGGGTGTAGGGACCGATCCGAACGCCATCACCGAGGCTGACCTCGCCCTCGATGATCACATCGATGTCGATCTCCACATCACGGCCTGCCTGCAGCCTGCCACGGACATCGATGCGCTCGGGATCGGCCAAGCGGACGCCGCTCTGGCACAACGCGCGCGCCTGGCGTCGCTGGTAGCGCCGCTCAAGATCGGCCAACTGCCAGGCGTCATTCACACCGAGGGCCTCGGCGACATCGTCGACCGCCACGGTGAGGGCAGGTACTTGCTCGGCAGCGGCCATGGCAAAGATGTCGGTCAAATAGAACTCGCCCTGGGCGTTGCGATTGTCCAGGCGCCCAAGCCAGCGCCGCAGCGCGCTGGCTTGGGCGGCAATCATGCCGGTGTTGACGACATCGAGCGCCTTTTGTGCGGGGCTGGCGTCTTTCTCCTCGACAATCGCCAACACCCGGCCATCGTTGCTGCTGATGATGCGACCGTAGCCGCTCGGGTTGTCGAATCGTGCGGTCAGCACGGCGAGCGCGGTCTTGCCAGAGCCCTCGTCCTGAAGGGCATCCAGCAGGGTCTGCAGGGTCTGCGCACGCACCAGGGGCACGTCGCCATACAGCACCAGCACGATGGCGTCATTGGGTATCAGGGTCATTGCCTGGCGAACCGCGTGACCGGTACCGAGCTGTTCGGCCTGCAGGCTCCATTCCAGCTCAGCGTCCCCCCTCATCGCGGCGCGAACGCTGTCGCCGCCGTGTCCGTAGACGACATGGATCGCCGCCGGCTTGAGCGTCCGGAGCGTGTCCACCACATGCTGCAGCATCGGCTTGCCGGCGATCCGGTGCAGGACCTTGGCCAGGCTCGATTGCATCCGCTTGCCTTCTCCGGCGGCGAGTATCACGGCATGCAGCGGGGCTTGGGGTGACATGAAATCCTCACGTGAGCAGGGTAGAGTCGGTACGAACGTTCGCTGGATAGTAATCAGCTTGCGCTAAAAGATCAGCCAATCCCTCCCCTGCAACAAGGCTTTTTGCAGGCCGACCGATGCCCTCTGGCAGGCACGGTCCATTCCGCGCGATGCGGTCTCAATTCGGGGACAAAATGGGAGCTTTTGCCAACTGATTGGGCCACATGAGCTGAAATGTTAAATCCTTCACGCTAGGATGGTTTCCTGATGAGCCCAGTCCGTGATTCGATGCGAAAGCCGCACCTAGACGCCGACCTGCTGGGCCGGCTTATGGCCTGCGACACCATCGAAACCCTGACGGATCAGGTTCAGATAGCGACCCGTCGACTCGGATTCGAGCATTGGATCTACGGTGCGTTGATGCCGGTGACACCGACGCGGGCCGAAGAATTTGTTATCAACGGCTACCCCGACGAATGGCGCCGGCACTATCTCGAAAGCGGCTACACAATGGCCGATCCGACGGTGAACTACGCGCGCGGCCATGTCATACCCTCGCTCTGGGACGACCTGGCCTCGCGTAGCCACCGTGGCGTCAACAGCGATCATGCCAAGCTGATCTTTACCGAGGCGCGCTCATTTGGCCTGGCCAAGGGATTGAGTGTACCCCTGCACGGACTGGGCTGCCTGTTCGGCATCATGTCGTATGCCGCGAGCGACCCGAAACATCCAATCGTCGAGTCAACCGTCCACGCCGAGGCGGTGCTGCTGGCGACTTATGTGCACCAGGCGGCTTCCCTGCTGATCAATCGCGGCGCCAGCGAGAAGATCAAGCCGCTGACCCCGCGCGAGCGCGAATGCCTGAAGTGGGCGGCCGAGGGAAAGAGCGGTTGGGAGATCGCCCATGTGCTGAAAATCTCCGAGCGGACCACGGTTTTTCACCTGATGAACGCCTGTCAGAAACTCGGCGTCATGAACCGTCAGCAGGCCGTCGCCAAGGCTCTGGTACTGGGCTTGCTCGAAAACTGACCCCCTGTCTAGCTGTAAGATTCGACAGCTGCAAAATCTTACAGGTATGGCGTTTGATTGCATCCACGTTCATGGGGAACGTAGGAGCCATCAAATGCACGAGATCATCATCGGTCGTCCCAGCTGGAGGAACATTTCAGCGCCTCTTCTGGACAGTATGTACGGGCTGCGCCACGAGATGTTCAGTGAGCGCCTGCAATGGGACGTTGAGACCCGCAACGGCCGCGAGAAGGACTGGTTCGATCGCCTGGAGCCGACCTATGTGGTCGCCCGGCAAGGCGAGACCCCGAGCCGGGCAACCGGCAGCTGGCGCCTGCTTCCGACGACCGGGCCCTATATGCTCAAGGATGTGTTCCCGGAATTGCTGCACGGCCAGGCTGCGCCGCAGGAGGCAGGCGTGTGGGAGGCGAGCCGATTCGCTGTCGCGCGCCATGACGATTCCGCTGCCTACGGGTTGAATGAGACGCCCATCGCGATGATCCGCGAGATGCTGCGCTTCGTCCGTCGCAATGGCGTCCACGAGATCGTCACCGTCACCAGCGTCGGCGTGGAGCGGCTGATCCGCAATCTGGGCCTGAAGACCGAGCGCTTCGGTCCCGCCATCCAGATTGGCAATGTGCGCACGGTTGCGCTGAAAATTCCGATGGATGACGCCGCCGAGATGGTGCTTTGGGGCGGTCTGGAACAGGAAGCGCTCCGCGAGGCAGCGTAAGGTTTTGGCGCGGCAGCGGGCTTCGGCTCTCGGAATCCACCCCGGCCTTTCCGACCTCGCTAGACCCGCTGTCGCGCCAGTTTGTTTTCGATTGGCTCTAAAAAACCGCTGAACAAGTCAACGGAGCGTCTTCGCCACTCAGCTTGGTGATTGCCAAACCCCCGTTTTCAACAGCGGAGCTGGTCAGAACCTGCGGTTCTTCGCCCCCTGACTCAGGGGGCTATCGCGGCTCCGGACTTATTCAGAGGTTCCTCAGAGGGCTATCGCGGCGCCGGACTTGCTCAGGGGTTCCTCAGAGGGCTATCGCGGCTCCGGGTTTGCTCAGGGGTTCCCTAAAGAAACGGCCCGCAGTGCGGGCCGTTCGTCTCTGCGGCATGCTGCGGTTCTAGTGCTTGAGGTTCTTGCGCAGTCGTTCCAGTGCCTGCAACTGGGCCAGCGCCTGGGCCAGCTGGACCTGGGCCTCGGCTACTCCGATGGCATCGGTGCGGTTGAGCAGGAGCTTCTCGGCTTCATCCTTGGCCTGCTGGGCAGCAGCTTCGTCGAGATCCTTGGCGCGAATCGCAGTGTCGGTCAGTACTGTCACGACCTGCGGCTGCACTTCGAGGATGCCGCCGGAGACGTAGAAGAACAGCTCCTCGTCGTTTTCCAGGATCACGCGGACCTGGCCAGGTTTGAGCCGGGTGATCAGCGGCGCATGCCGCGGTGCGATGCCGAGCTCGCCCATTTCTCCGGTCGCGACGACCAGTTTGACCTTGCCGTGGAAGATCTCTTCCTCGGCACTGACGATGTCACAGCGAATGGTGGATGTCATGGTGATTCCAGTTTCTGATACTTGTGGCCGCGTGATGCAACCGAATTACAGGAAGCCAAACAGCGTGGGTATCCGGACCTTGCGTCCTCCCCAATTCGCGGGGAGGGGTCAAGCAGTACATCCCTAATTCGACGCGGCGACGGCAAGTCGCCGCATCAGACTCAGGCGGCGGCCTTGACGCCCATGGTCTTGGCCTTCTCGATGACTTCTTCGATGCCGCCGACCATGTAGAAAGCCTGTTCCGGCAGGTGGTCACACTCGCCATCGACGATCATGCGGAAGCCACGGATGGTTTCCTTCAGCGTGACGTACTTGCCCTTGGAACCGGTGAATACTTCGGCAACGTGGAAGGGCTGCGAGAAGAAACGCTCAACCTTGCGCGCGCGCGAGACCATCTGCTTGTCTTCTTCGGACAGTTCGTCCATGCCGAGAATGGCGATGATGTCCTTGAGCTCCTTGTAGCGCTGCAAGGTGGACTGGACCTTACGCGCGGTGTCGTAATGTTCTGTGCCGACGACCAGCGGATCGAGCTGGCGCGAGGTCGAATCGAGCGGGTCCACGGCCGGGTAGATACCCAGCGACGCGATGTTGCGACTCAGCACCACGGTCGCATCCAGATGCGCGAAGGTGGTGGCGGGCGAGGGATCGGTGAGATCGTCGGCGGGCACATAGACGGCCTGGATCGACGTGATCGAGCCGGTCTTGGTCGAGGTAATGCGCTCCTGCAGCACACCCATTTCCGCAGCCAGGGTCGGCTGGTAACCCACCGCCGACGGCATACGTCCGAGCAGTGCCGACACTTCGGTACCGGCCAGGGTGTAGCGGTAGATGTTGTCGACGAAGAACAGCACGTCACGGCCCTTGCCGTCCTCATCCTTCTCGTCGCGGAAGTATTCGGCCATGGTCAGGCCGGTCAACGCCACGCGCAGGCGGTTGCCCGGCGGTTCGTTCATCTGGCCGTACACCATCGCGACCTTGTCGAGCACGTTGGAGTCTTTCATCTCGTGATAGAAGTCGTTGCCCTCGCGGGTACGCTCACCTACACCGGCGAATACCGAGAGGCCGCTGTGGGCCTTGGCGATGTTGTTGATCAGCTCCATCATGTTGACCGTCTTGCCGACGCCGGCGCCGCCGAAGAGGCCGACCTTGCCGCCCTTGGCAAACGGGCACATCAGGTCGATGACCTTGATGCCGGTTTCCAGCAATTCATTGGTATTGGCCTGTTCTGCGTAGGCCGGTGACGGACGATGGATTTCCCAACGATCCTTCTCGCCGATCGGGCCAGCTTCGTCAATGGGGTTGCCGAGCACGTCCATGATGCGGCCGAGCGTCTTGACGCCGACCGGCACCGAAATGCCCTTGCCGGTGTTGATCGCAACCAGGTTGCGGCGCAGACCGTCGGTGGAGCCGAGCGCGATCGTGCGTACGACGCCGTCGCCAAGCTGCTGCTGCACTTCCAGCGTGATTTCGGTGCCTTCGACCTTCAATGCGTCGTACACCTTGGGCACCTCGGCGCGCGGAAATTCCACGTCGACGACGGCGCCGATGATCTGAACGAGTTTGCCCTGGCTCATGCTATCTACTCCGAATACGAAACTGATTTGAAACGGTTGAATACAGTGTCTCTTTGACTCTTGCTCCTCCCTGATGTTCGGGGAGGGGCAGCTGATACTGGGGTTTTGACGCGGCGACTCGCTGCGTAAAAACTAAACTGCCGCGGCTCCGCCGACGATTTCCGAAATTTCCTGGGTGATCGCTGCCTGGCGCGCCTTGTTGTAGACGAGCTGCAGATCCCCGATCAAGGTGGTGGCGTTGTCAGAGGCCGACTTCATCGCGACCATGCGTGCGGCATGCTCCGAAGCCAGGTTCTCCAGCACGCCCTGGTAAACCAGCGACTCGACATAGCGGGTCAACACATCCTCAAGCACAACCTGCGGATTGGGCTCGTAGATGTAGTCCCAGTCGTGGCTGGTTTCCAACGATTCCGACGGCGGCAACGGCAGCAACTGGTCGGTGCGCGCCTTCTGCGTCATCGTATTGACGAAATCGTTGTAGCAAAGAAACAGGCGATCGTTGCGACCTTCGCTGTAGGCATCCAGCATGACCTTCATCACGCCGATCAGCTGCGATACCTGCGGCTTTTCACCAAGATGGGTGACGCTGCCAACCAGGTTGACCTGGAGGCGCTTGAAGAACGCGGCGGCCTTCTGGCCAACGGCAACCACGTCGACATCAACGCCTTTGCCCTGCCACTCGCGGATCTCGTTGAGCAGCTTGCGGAACAGGGTGGAGTTCAGGCCCCCGCAGAGACCGCGATCGGTGGAGATCACCACATAGCCGACGCGCTTGATATCGGCGCGCTCGACGAGGAACGGATGCTTGTACTCGGTATTGGCCTTGGCCACATGCCCGATGACCTGACGCATCAGGCGCGAATACGGGCGCGAAGCCTTCATCTTGTCCTGGGCCTTGCGGATCTTGCTGGCCGAGACCATTTCGAGCGCGCGCGTCACTTTGCGGGTGTTCTGCACACTCTTGATCTTGGTTCGAATTTCTTTGGTGCCTGCCATTTCGCGCCTTGCTACCTGATCAGAGGGTGGGCCTAGGCCTACCGTGTGATGTTTGGAGGGCCAGAACGCACCCTGATTCCTACCTTGACGAGCTACGGGGGCAAGCCCCCGTCCTACGGTCGGTGCTGGACGGGCCAGGGCCCATCCAACGGCTTACCAACTTCCGGTTTTCTTGAACTCGAGGATCGCGGTCTTGAACACGCCCTCGACCTTGTCATCCCATTTGCCGGTCTGCACGATCTCATCCATCAAGGTGCCGTGGTTCTGCGCCATGAAAGCATGCAAGCCCGCTTCGAAGTCGAGGATCTTGTTCAGCGGAACTTCGTCGAGATGACCTTCGTTGGCGGCGTAGATCGACAACGACATGTTGGCGATCGACAGCGGCGCATACTGCTTCTGCTTCATCAGTTCGGTGACGCGTTGACCGCGCTCGAGTTGCTTGCGCGTGGTCTCGTCGAGATCCGAGGCGAACTGCGCGAAAGCAGCCAACTCGCGGTACTGGGCGAGCGCCAGCTTGACGCCGCCGGACAGCTTCTTGACGATCTTGGTCTGCGCAGCACCACCGACGCGCGATACCGAGATGCCTGGGTTTACCGCGGGGCGGATACCGGCATTGAACAGGTCGGTTTCGAGGAAGATCTGGCCGTCGGTAATCGAGATCACATTGGTCGGCACGAAGGCCGAAACGTCACCGGCCTGGGTCTCAATGATCGGCAGCGCGGTCAGCGAGCCGGTCTTGCCCTTGACGGCGCCATTGGTGAACTTCTCGACATACTCTTCCGACACGCGCGCGGCGCGCTCGAGCAGACGCGAATGCAAATAGAACACGTCGCCGGGATACGCTTCGCGACCCGGCGGGCGCTTCAGCAGCAGCGAGATTTGACGATACGCAACCGCCTGCTTGGACAGATCGTCATAGACAATCAGCGCATCTTCGCCGCGGTCCATAAAGTACTCGCCCATGGTGCAGCCGGAGTAGGCGCTGATATAGATCATCGCAGCCGATTCCGAAGCGGTCGCAGCGACGACGATGGTGTTCGCCAGTGCGCCATGCTCTTCAAGCTTGCGCACCACGTTGGCCACCGATGACGCCTTCTGACCGATGGCGACATAAACGCACTTGATGCCGGTATTGCGCTGATTGATGATCGCGTCAATGGCCAGGGCAGTCTTGCCGGTCTGGCGATCGCCAATGATCAGCTCACGCTGGCCGCGGCCGATCGGGATCATCGCGTCTACGGTCTTGTAACCGGTTTGCACCGGCTGGTCGACCGACTTGCGCCAGATCACGCCCGGAGCGACGCGCTCGACCGGCGCAGTCAGCTTGGTGTTGATCGGGCCCTTGCCGTCGATCGGCTCGCCCAGCGCATTGACGACGCGACCGAGCAGTTCGGGACCGATCGGTACTTCGAGGATGCGGCCGGTGGTTTTTACCGAATCGCCTTCGCGCAGGTGCTGGTAATCACCGAGCACCACGGCGCCGACCGAGTCGCGTTCCAGGTTGAGGGCGAGGGCGAAGGTATTGCCGGGCATTTCAATCATTTCGCCCTGCATCGCATCGGCGAGACCGTGCACACGCACGATGCCGTCGGCTACCGAAGTGATGGTGCCCTCGTTGCGGGCAGAAGAACTGACCTGGAACGACGCGATGCGGCTCTTGATCAGCTCGCTGATTTCGGAGGGGTTGAGCGTGCTTTGCATGGTTGACCTCGGTGATGCGTTGCGCGCATCGGATGAATTGAACGTTTAGGGACGGACCAGGTCCGGCCGGCGATTCTTTAGAGCGTCAGTGCTGATTCCAGCGCCTTCAAACGACCCGCGACCGATCCGTCGATGACCATGCCACCGACATCGATCACGGCACCGCCGATCACGGCGGCATCGATCACATTGTCGAGCTCGATTTCGCGGGAGTAGCGCCTTTTCAGCGCAGCCTTCAGCGAATCGGCCTGGGCAGCGCCCATCGGAACGGCGGTACGTGCGATCACCTTGAGCACCTGTTCTTCGTCGCGTTTGAGCGCATCGAACTGCAGGGCGATCTCGGCCAGCGCGGGCAGGCGGCGATTGCTGGCAACGTGACCGACAAAGCGTGCAAACGCACTGTCGGTCGGCTCTCCCTTCGGCATCACCAACTGGGTAAGTTGGGCGGTGTCGAGCTTGGGATTGCCAATCAACCCCTCTGCCTCCGGCGCCTCGCTGACGCGGGCAGCGAAGGCCAGCTTCTGCGACCAGTCCGCGAGCGCATTCGCGCCCTTGGCGATCTCGAATGCGGCGCGGGCGTAAGGGCGGGCGAGCGTATGCACACTGGCCATATCAGATCTCGCTGGCCAGTTGATCAAGCAACGCCTTGTGGGCGTTGGCATCGATCTCGCGCCTGAGGATCTTTTCGGCACCGGCGATGGCAAGATGCGAAACCTGCTTGCGCAGTTCTTCCTTGGCGCGATGCGACAGGCTCTCGATTTCGGCACGGGCGGCGGCAAGCTGACGATTGCCCTCGGTGACGGCGTCAGTCTTGGCCTTTTCGATTGCCTGGTTGGCCTGTTGATGGGCCTTGTCCAGGATTTCGGCAGCCTTGACGCGCGCGCCCTTCACTTCCTCTGCGGCCTTGTTGTCGGCAGCAGCGAGTTCGGCCTTGGCACGATCGGCAGCAGCCAGACCTTCGGCAATTTTCTTTTGACGCTCTTCGATCGCGCCCAGAATATGCGGCCAGCCGAACTTCATCACCAACCAGGCCACGAGGAAAAAAGCCAGGCCCTGGATGACGAGCGTAATGTTGATACTCATCGGTTCACTCCTTGATGGTGGCGTGCGGCCACCACTCGGTCACGGCTGGGGAATTACTGCATGCCCAGCGCGTTGAGGAACGGATTGGCGAAAATCAGCAGCAGCGCGATCGCGACGCCGATCATCGGCACGGCGTCGAGCAGGCCGGCGACGATGAACATCTTGGTCTGCAGCATCGGGGCGAGCTCCGGCTGGCGCGATGCACCTTCGAGGAATTTGCCGCCAAGCAGGGCAAAGCCAATGCCGGTGCCGAGTGCGCCCAGGCCGATCAGCAGGCCTACGGTAATCAGGGTCAGACCCATGACGTCAGCGATCAGATTGATGTTTTCCATTTTGCAGCTCCCGATTGAAACCAACTAAGTGTGGATAGAGAAAGAACGAACATCGAAACAAAACCGTATGAAGCGAACGCGGGTAACCCGAATCAGTGGTGCTCGGCGGCCATGCTGAGATAGACGATGGTCAGCATCATGAAGATGAAAGCCTGCAGGGTGATCACAAGTACATGGAAGCCGGTCCATAGGAACCCGGAGAACAGCTGGACCGGACCGAGAATCCAGGTCATCAATTCGTTGAGTCCGGCACCCAGGGTCATCACCGCGATCAGGATGAAGATCAGCTCGCCGGCGTACATGTTGCCGAACAGTCGCAGCGCCAGCGAGACCGGGCGCACCGCTTCCTCAATCAGTCGTAGCAACAGGTTTGCCGGTGCCAGCACGATCTTCATGACGCCGCCATCGGCGTGGAACGGCGCCGTGAGAAACTCGCCGAAGAACTTGCCGACGCCCTTGTGGGTGATGCCCACCCACTGAATCATCAGAAATACAGCCAAGGCCATGCCGAACGTGGTGTTGGGGTCGGCGGTCGGAACAACGCGCAGATAGGGAACGCCCGCATGGGCAGCGGCCCAGGGCAGCAGGTCGACCGGGATCATGTCCATGAAATTCATCAGGAACACCAAGCAAAAAATGGTAAGGGCCAACGGCCCGACCATCTTGCTGTGGCCATGGAACGTGGATTTGACCAGATCGTCGACGATCTCGACGATCATCTCGATTGCGCACTGCAGCTTGCCCGGAACGCCTGAAGTGGCGCGACGCGCAACGCGCAGGAACACCAACACGAACAGCAGCGCCAGCGCGAGCTTGAACAGCACGCTGTCCAGATGCACCGTCCAGAACGTACCGGCATCCTGGTTCACCTGCAGGTGATGCAGATGATGCTTGATGTAATCGGTCATGCTTTCTGGTGCGTGTTCTGCCGACATGGGATTACCTGGATTTGATCAATGCGAAATAGAAACCGACATGGGCCGCCATCATCCCGAGGATCAGCGGCAGCGCCGGAAAGCGCCAGACCGCGATCGCTGCGTAGAGCAGCGCCACCATCCAGACCCATTTCAGCAACTCGGCGATGTAGACCGAGTTGAGCAGGGTTTTGGCGGGGGCGATGCCGTGGATAAACAGCCGCCACGCGAAAATTGCGGTACCGCTCGCAACGATCAGACCCCCGCTCAGCGCAGAGAGCGCAGATTCCGGGCCATGCAACAGGCCCAGCAGCGCGGCGATGCCAGCAGCCAGACACTGTGCAAGCACGGTGCGGCGCGCGGTTTTCTTTCCGGTAGCGACGGAGTTCTGCACAGGGAAGAGATCCGTGGGTCCGCAGCCGGAACGCCTGCGAGTCGTCTGAAACGCGAACATTCAACAATACAGTCGTGTGCAACGAAAGCGGTACAACAAAGCCGCGAGAGTCTAGCGTTTTTTGTCTGGTAGCCGCAAGTCCGGGTCGGTCGTGATGACGGTCCCCGGATCCACCGACTCAGCTGCCCCGGGGGCCGGGATACGTACTCGCGCAGGCATGCCGGCAGCACGCGTGCTGAATCCGCAGAGGTTGTTCCAGATCTGCAGTGGGTGTTCGGCGAGAACGTAGTGACCGCCGGCAAACTCATGCCAGAAAAAAGTCACTCCCGGGCTCCAGCCCAGCGTCTGGAAGCGGGCGCGATCATCGACGGCGAAGGCGATCAGGCTGTCCGAGGTGCCAATGTGGACATCGATCGGTCGTTTCATCGGGCCCCCGGCAAATATCTGGGAGCAGGCGGAACTCGCACTTCCGGAGCAGGCAAGTCCGGCGCTGACACCGGCATTGACACCAAAGCCGGCGAAATAGCCGCTGTGGAGGCGCGGATGCCGCTCGTTCAGTGCGACATCGAGCGTGACGTGGCCGCCCGCCGAGAAACCCCAGAGGTAGCGGCGGCTGTCATCGATGCTGTATTCGCTGGCGATCCGGCGGACCGCTGCATCGATCGCGTCGTAGTCAGTTGGTGTGTCCTGGGCACCGTCCGGCGCAATCCAGCTGCCGCTTGTCCCCGATCCGACCAGAGAAGCGACGATGAATCCGCCCGCATTGGCGGCCGGCCTCCATAGCCCCAGCAACACGTTGGCCTGCCCGATGGCTGCAGTCGGGTTGCCCGCTGCTCCGTGCAGGATGACCACCAGGGGCACCTTCTGGCCAACCTGATAGGATGCTGGAATGTGAAGGAAAACCAGCTTGTTGCCGTAGACCGGATGGTTTTCATATCCGGGCAGGGCGAGGTTGAGCGTGCGATCCGATCCGATCGGTGTGCCGGTTTCGGACATGGCCGGGCACACGGCGGCGGGGCTGGCTCCGGCGAAGGCAGCGAACAGCCACAGGCTGCAACGGGCCAGGGCCAGGCCGGAGTGCGATATTGACCACGGGCGCGTTCGGCTCATGCGTGCAGCATAGGCAGGGCGCGCTTGGGATGCCAGCACAAGCTGTACGAATCGTGACGCGTCGCGGTTGCTCGCACCGGCGGCGCTTCGCATAATCGGACTCCAGTCCAATCCAGATGGAAGCGGGCATGACACAGTCGGGCGACATGTTTGTCGAAGTGGCAGCGGGTCAGACCGTGTTTCGCGAGGGCGATCCCGGCACCGAGATGTACATCATCGAGAGCGGGTGCATCGATATCCTGCGCATCGACCGCGGAAAAACGCCTTTGGCGACGCTCGAGGCCGGAGACTTCTTCGGCGAGATGGCGGTGCTCGAGGACCAGCCGCGTTTCGCCACCGCCGTCGCCACCGCGCCGACCCGCCTGCTGAAGATCGATCGCGGCGCTTTCACCGATGTCCTGTCCAGCAATGTCGAGATCGCGGTGCGGATCATGCGCAAGCTGACCGCAAGGCTGCGCCGCGCCGAACAGCGCGCCAGCGACGCACAGACTGCATTGGGCAATGCGCCGGATCACGCGGCTGCACCGCTGGCTCCGGTCGAGACCCGGATGGGCAAGGTTGCCCAGCAACCGAATGCGCCATCAGCGATTCCGCAGGTGGCCGAGCGACTGACCACACCGGTGCCGCCGGCGCGCACGCCAGCGCGCGCTGTTGCGCCAGAGCCTGCCCAGATCCTGCTGTTGGTGCACGCGCAGTCGGAACAACGCTTTCTATTGCAGGGGGCGGCCGAATTTCTGGTCGGTCGGCCCGATCCGGTGACCGGCACAATGCCGGAGATCAATCTCGGTCCCCTGGACCTGCAGCGTTCATTGTCGCGCCGGCATGCCAAAGTGCTGCGCTGCGCCGACGGCTACAGCGTGCGCGAGGAAGTCGGTACCTTGAACGGTACCTGGGTCAATGCACAGCGCGCCAAGCCTGGCGAGACCATAAAGTTTGGCGTCGGAGACCAGCTGCGCTTCGGCACCGTTGAATTGGAAGTACGCACGGCCTGAGGCCGAAGGGAGCACCATGGACCCGTTTGAAAGTTTTGATGCTGGCCCTGCCGATCAACTGGCAGAGCTGAAAAAGCAGTCCGATGAAGTTCAATCGCGCATGGCGCAAATGGATGAACTCAAGTCATCAGTGGCCAATGCGGTCTATCTGCGCGTTCGCGCCGACTACGAGACCCGCATGCGTGATATCGAAAATCGTGCCGGACCGCTGAAGCTGGCAGCACGCACGGCCTACACCACATTGCGGTCGGAACTGGCGCGCCTTGAGACCGAACACGAGGCGATGGATCTGGATCGGCAGGAGGTTGAATTCCGCCATCAACTGGGCGAATTCGATGTTGCCGAGCGCAAGCGTCGACTCAAGGTGATCGATGACAAGGTCGCCAGCAAGGCCGCCGTGCTGGATCAGGGGCGCAAACTGCGTGAACGGTTCCTGGCAGCGGTCAGCGACGAGTCTGAATTGCTCGCGACCGCCGCCGATGGTGCGGGCCCGCAGTCGACCATGGAAGTGCCTGCGCTGGCCGCCGCGCCCGCCAGCGATCTGCACGTGGTTACCGGGCGCATGCTGATCCCGGAAGCGCCGACCGGGCAGTTGGGCGCGGTTCCCGTGCCGCCGCCGGCGACCAAGCCGCCGCCGATGCCGGCCGCCGGCACCATGGTCTTGCCCGCGGTGAAGGTGCCGAAGTCTGCCGGTCAAGCATTGCCGACCGGCGTGGTCAAGCTGGCCCGGCTGGTGCCGCAGAATCCCGAAGCGGGCAAGCAGACTGCGGTGCTTGGGGTCACGACCACGCGTATCGGCTCGGACAGTGCCAATGAGGTGCGCATCGGTGGGCCTGGCGTTGATGCCAACCATGCGGCGATTGAACCCTCGACGGCGGGTTATCTGTTGCGCGATCACGGCTCTCGCCACGGCACGCGGGTGAATGCCGAACGCATCAAGGAGCGCGTGTTGGAGAACGAGGACGTCATCCAGATCGGTGCCGCCCGCTTCGTTTTCCGTCTGGGTTGAGCAAACCATGGAGATCGTCAGCGAAACCCATGGACAGGTGCTGCTGATGCGGCCGGAGGGTCGACTCGATACCGAAACCGCGGGCGAGTTGGAGCTGTCTCTGCATGACGCGTTCGAATCCGGTCGTCGCCATTTCGTATTGGATATGGCCAAGATCAGCTATGTCAGTTCGGCCGGGCTGCGCGTGTTGCTCGCTCTGGCAAAAAAACTCGATGGGAATGTGGGTAGCCTGCGGCTGTCGGCGTTGAATGCCTCGGTCAAGCAGGTCTTCGATATTGCCGGCTTCACTTCCCTGTTCGAGATCTATCCAAACGCCAAGCTGGCCTTGCAGAAGCATCCGCATGCTGGCGAGTCTGCGCCGGTTGGCAGTCCGATCGGAAGTCTAGCGGCAGGATTGCTCGGTGTGCCCGCGGCAGCGCCGACATCCGCCGCTCAGCAATCGACTGCTGCCGCCGCTGCGCGATTGCTCGGAGTACGCGCGGCTGCGGGGGAATCGGATCCAAAGTCTGACCGGCCGGTCAAGCCACGCTAGTGCGGTGAGTCTGCCGCCCGGATCAGCGTCGCCAAAGTGCGATCAAGGTCAGATCGTCGTACTGGGTGATGTCACCCAAAAATCCACCGATCGCGGTCAGCAGGGCTTCGATTGCATGACCCGCAGACCGCGTGTTCTGCAGGGTCACGCGGACCCGATCCAGCCCGAATGCTTCGCCGCTGGCCGAGAGCGCCTCGTCCAGTCCATCGGTGAACAGGAGCACGCCATCGCCCTTGGCGAGCTCGACTGAAACTTCGTGGAACTGGTTGTTGTGGTTGACGCCGAGTGCGGTAGAAACCGGGATCTGCAATGACTCGAGTTGGCCACTCGCCCTGCGCACGATCGGCGGCGGATGACCGGCGCTGGCAATGCGCAGCACACCCTTGCCAGCATCGAGTGCGGCGACCAGACAGGTAGCAAACATGCCCGACTCGAGTTCGCCGCGCATCAGTTGATTGAGCTGTGACATCAGATCGGCCGGTGTCTTGCAGCGTGGCGCCAAGGCGCGTGCCTGTGCACCGAGTCGGGCCATGTACAGCGCTGCCGGAAATCCCTTGCCGGAAACATCGCCGATCAGAAGCGTGGTGCGCCCATCAGCTAGCGTCAGGAAATCGAACAGGTCTCCGCCGACGATCCGGGCAGCCGTGTAGCTGTCGGCCAGTTCGTAACCATCGATTCGCGGCGTCGCGCTGGGGAGGAATCGTTGTTGGATGCGGCGTGACAGCTCGATGTCCTGTGGATGGATCAACTGCTCGCTTTCGGCGTGACGATACGAGGCGAGCAGGGCGCCGAGATGACCCGCGACGCCACTGAGGAACTCGCGGTCGGCAGCCCGCAGGGCCAGCGCCTCGTCATGACTATCCAGATAGACCGCGCCGAGCACCAGGCCGGCGCTGCGGATCGGCGCGGCGGCAAGCGTGGCCGGGACGCGCTCGATCAGGTGCGGCGGTAGCAGGGACTTCAGCGTGTCCAGCTGAGGGGCGATGATCGGCTGGCCATCGGCGATCGAGATCGCACCGACGGCGGCGGCAAGCTCCTCATCGAGTACCAGAGGTGAATTGCAGCGCTGGGCGAGCAGGCGCCACGGGCGATGATTAGCCTCGCGCACCATGACCGCAAAACGCTCACAGCGCGGAAAGGCCTCACTGAGTGCGCTGAGAAAATCGCGTAGTCGACTTTCCAAAGAGCCCGCTTCGCTGAGCATGTCGCCAATTTGCGACATCGCCTTGAGCCGGGCGATCGTGGTCTGGTAAAGCTCATTGGCTGCCGAGGTGCGCGCAATCGCCGGCTCGGATGCCGGAATCGGCATCGCTTGAACCGGTCTGGGTACCGGCGCCTGTGCGGGCGGGCGCAACGCCGAAATATCCACCGGCTCGATCATCGTCGCTTCGGGCGACTCGGCCGATTTGACCAGGTCGCGGCGGCGCACGCGCAATCGCGTCTGACCCAGTTCAATGCTGTCGCCGTCCTCGATATCGGTGGGGGCCATCACCAGGCGGCCGTTGTGACGCGTGCCATTGGCGCTCTCGAGATCGCGCAGGCGCCATTGGCCCTCCTCATTGTCGATCTGGGCGTGACGACGCGATACGGCGAGGTCGCTGATCATCAGATCGGCAAACTGACCGCGCCCCAGCACTGTGGCTGAGTCGACAACAAATCGTTGCCCGGACTGCGGGCCAGCTTCGACAATAAGATCAATCATGTGTGGACTTCAGAACCCCGATGTGGAGTGTCGCACAACCGCGGGTGCGGATTCACTGGCTGGACCCCTTGGTTGACAATCGATCCCGGAGTGAGCCGAGTCGGGCTGAGCCTCTGTGTGCCGATCCTCGACCAAGGGCAGCCGCGCCCGAAGCACGATCCGCCGCTATGCTCGACCGGGATTACCACTCCCACCCCGACCGAGGTCCCTGCCATGACGATCGCTTACTGGTGCGTATTGATCGCTGCCTTCCTGCCCATCCTGTTCACCGGCATTGCCAAGTTTTCCGGCAAGGGCTTCAACAACTTCACGCCGCGCAAGTTCCAGGACCGCCTCGATGGCTTCCGCCAGCGTGCACACTGGGCACATCTGAATTCGTTCGAGGCGTTTCCGCCGTTCGCCGCGGCGGTGATCATTGCCCATCAGCTGGGGCACAATCAGGCCACGGTCGACAAGTTGGCGATGGCCTTCATTGGTTTGCGCCTGGTCTACGGCGCGCTCTACATCGCTGACCGCGCCAGCCTGCGCAGTGTCGCCTGGCTGGCGGCCGTCGGCTGCTGGGTGGCGATGTTTTTCGTGCGCTGAGCCGGCAAGGCCGCGGGCAAAAAAAAGACCAGTGGTTGCCCACTGGTCTGTCAGTACGCTGGAGGGCTCAAGGGGCGGCCCGGCCAGCGTCTGTTCTGCTTCGAACCCGATCGCATCCCTGCGCTCGGATCGAGCATTACTTGCTCTTGCGGGCCGCAGCGGCGACCGGCTTGACGAAGGCTTCGTTGGCGGCTTCAAGCTGGCCCTTGGCCAGACCAGTCAGTGCCTCGTTGGTCTTCACGCCGACATTCACCAGCTCCTGCGAGGTGGCGTAGGTCTTCTCGGCGGTCTCGCGTGCCAGGGCAACGCCCTTGGGCAGGAAGGCCTTGACGGCTTCGATGTTGTTCACTTCGGCGGCTTCGCCGAGGAATTCGAGGGTCGCGTTCCAGCGATTCTCGACAGCCTTGACCTGCACATTGACCGCTTTCTCGAAGCCTTCGAACGCAATGCCCTGCGCCTTGAATGCGGCTTCGGCGAACTGCTTGCTGGCATTGAGCATCTGCGAATTGATTTGTTCAAACATGGGGAAAGTCCTCTGAGGACGTGCCCACGACGGGCGACGTTACGGGACCCACTGTACTCGTGTTTTTGTTGCAATGCAACATTCCCGGTACCTGGGCCGTTCAGCCAGCGTTTTATCTATATGCAAAGGCAGAATCGTCCATCCACGGTCTGAGCCCAGGTCGATTCCGATGTTGATTTGGTGCGTTGCAATACACGCTGAAGCGCAGGCTGTGCCGCTCCGCTGCAGCAATCGGTACCGATTGGGACCTCTGGCACGCGCCGGCAGTCCACGCAGCGCCTAGTGTCGACTGCGGAAGCCTGCGGAAGCCTGCGGAGTGTGCGCCATGATCAAGTTCCGTCTGAATGGAAAGGCCGCTCGCCATGATGGCGACGCCAGTATGCCGCTGCTCTGGTACCTGCGGGATCACGCCGCCCTGACCGGCACCAAATTCGGCTGTGGCATCGGTGAATGCGGTGCCTGCAGTGTGCATCTTGATGGTGCCGTGGTCCGTTCCTGTCTGCTGCCCGTGTCGGCGATCGCCGGTCGCGAGGTGACCACCATCGAAGGCCTGGCACCCAGCGAGGGCCTGCATGCTGTCCAGCGTGCGTGGATCGAGGAAGATGTGCCGCAGTGCGGATACTGCCAGGCAGGTCAGATCATGGCGGCCGTCGATCTACTCAGACGCAAGCCCGATCCCGCCGATGAAGACATCGCCGCGCTGACCAATCTCTGTCGCTGCGGTACCTATCCACGCATCCGCAAGGCGATTCGGCGCGCGGCGACTGAGCTGCGCGGCAAGGCAGCCGAATCATGAGTACTTCATTGCGACCCGACTGGCTGGTGCAGATCGATGACGCCGGTGCTGCCGCGGTGAATCCGCAGAGTGCGGGCTTCGGGCGCCGGGAATTCATCCTGCTCTCGGCGACGAGTGCAGGTGGCCTTCTGCTGGGCTGGCGAATGCCAGCGATGGCAGGCGAGAAAGCGACCCCGCCCGGAGCGACTCAACTCGGCGTATTCCTGCGTATCGACGCCGATGGCGGCATCGTGATTGGCGCCCGCGCACCGGAGATCGGGCAGGGCGTCAAGACCGCGCTGCCGATGCTGATTGCCGAGGAACTGGATGCCGACTGGGCGCGCGTGCGCGTCGAGCAGTTGCCGCTGGGCCTGGTGAGCAAGGCGGACTCGCCCTCGGGTGTGGATTGGAAGTTTGGCCCGCAGGGCGCGGGCGGGAGCACCAGCATTCCCGACGCCTGGCAGGATCTGCGCCAGATCGGTGCGCAGGCGCGCTGGTTGATCCTCCAGGCTGCAGCCGGCGCCTGGGAAATTGACGTCAGCGAACTCAAGACTTCGGCGAGTCAGGTGCTGCATCCCGATGGCAGAACACTCGGCTACGGCGCGCTCGCCGCGGCCGCGAGTCGAGGGACCTTGCCGGCGACGGCCATCACACTGAAGGAGCCGGGTGCGTACCGCATCATCGGGCGACCCACACGCACGGTGGATTGCGCCGACATCGTCACCGGCAAGGCGATCTACGGCATCGATGCGAACCTGCCCGGTGCCCTGATTGCCGTGGTCGCGCGCTGTCCCTATTTCGAAGGCGCACTGGAATCGTACGACGCGTCTGAGGCCAAAAAGATCAAGGGCGTGCGCTCGGTGCTGGTGCTGCCGGGACCGCAGGCAGCTGAGCCGATCACAGCCAATCTCGCCACCGGCATCGTGGTGCTCGCGGACGACACATGGTCGGCCTTGCAGGGTCGACGCGCATTGAAGATCGTCTGGAAGCCGGGAGCGCACAGCGCGGAATCCAGCGCGGCCCTGGATGCGCAGTGCACGCGACTGCTCGCCGGCAGCGGCCAGCGCGTGCGCGACGATGGCGATTTCGATTCAGCCATTTCTGTGGCGACGCGCAAGGTCGAAGCGGTCTATCGGATTCCCTTTGTCTCGCATTGTCCGTTGGAGCCGCAGAATGCCTGCGCTCATGTCGAGGCGGACCGTGTCCGCATCATCGCGCCGATGCAGCAGCCCGGCGGAGCGTCGCGGATCGCTCAGCAGATCACCGGCGTCGACCGTATGAAGATCGATGTGCAGATGACCCGCGTTGGCGGTGGCTTCGGGCGTCGACTGAGCAATGACTTTGTCGCCGAGGCGGTGCTGATCTCCAAACTGAGCGGCAAGCCGATCAAATTGCTGTGGACGCGCGAGGACGATCTGCAGCACGATTTCTATCGACCGTTCGGTCATCACCAGATGCGCGCGGCAATCGATGCCGACAACCGGGTCACCGCCTGGGCGCATCGTCTGGCCAGTGCATCGAAGTATCACCGCCGACCAGATGTGAAGCCCGAGGACCTATGGCAGGCCGAACTCTATCCTGATGATTTCCCGGCTGTGGCGATCAGCAATCTGCGCCTTGAATGGTTTGCCGTGCAATCGGGAATGACCCGCGGCTCCTGGCGTGCGCCCGCGCACACGGCGAATGCCTTCGCCGTGCAGAGTTTCGTCGATGAGGTTGCGCACGCTGCCGGTCGCGATCCGCTCGCGCTGCGTCTGGAGCTGATCGGCCAAGCCAGTGAGCGAGCCTACGCCCAGCATGGCGGCCCGATCTTCGACAGCGGCCGCTTGCGCCACGTGCTGCAGTGGGCTGCCGATACCATAGGCTGGGGACGCAAGCTCCCGCCGGGTCGTGGGCTCGGTTTGGCCGCGCACTTCACCTTTGGCGGCTATGCGGCCCATGCCATGGAAGTCAGTGTGGATGACGAGGGCAAGTACCGGATCGAGCGCTGTATCTGCGCGGTCGATGTCGGGCGTCCGATCAATCCGCTCGGCATACAGGCGCAGATGATGGGTGGAACCATCGATGGGATCAGTACGGCGCGCGCACTGGAGATCGGTATCGAGGGCGGTCGCGTGGTGCAGACCAATTTCGACACTTATCGTTTGCTGCGTATGGCTGATGCGCCAGATGTTGAAGTACTGATCGTGCCCAGCGAAAAAGATCCCGCTGGCGCGGGCGAAATGGGTATCCCGACCGCGGCGCCGGCCCTGACCAATGCCCTCTTCGCTGCCTGTGGTGTGCGCGTTCGCAGTCTGCCGATCGGCAATCAGATCAGCACTGCGCTGAGCGCCCGCCGAGCCGCAGCCAAATCCCAACCAGGTTCTAGCTGACGCTGTCGGGTTTGCCGCGATAGCGGCAGCCCGAGGTGCAGGTCTCGTGCACAACTACCTCGCTGAGCAGGGGCAGGTTGGGTCGCAGACGATCCCAGATCCACACGGCGAGATGCTCGCTGGTCGGGTTTTCGAGCCCCGGCACATCGTTCAAATAATGATGGTCGAGCTGATCGTAAAGCGGAGCAAACGCGCGCTTGATCTCGGCGAAATCGATGACCCAGCCGTAGTGCGGGTCGATCGGACCGGATACATGCAACTCGACGCGGAACGAATGCCCATGCACGCGACTGCACTTGTGCCCGGCCGGTACCTGCGGCAATCGGTGCGCGGCTTCGAGCGTGAAAGACTTGAATAGATCCATGATCAGGCTGCCAAAGTTTGCGCATGCGACTTTAGCAGGGCGGATCGATCGGCGACGTTGGCGCCATGGCGGTGTCGGCGGCCAGGGCGAGCCACCACCCTGCGCCATGTGGTTCGATCAGATGACATCTGGCACTATGGTTGCATTGCCTCATCGGCAAACCTGAGTCTTGTTCGGCGGGGCGCGATGCAGATTGGATCGCCGCCCCCGGCCCACCACTCCCCCGGCTATGAAACTTCGCTGAAATGACCGAACCCGACCTGCTTGGACAGCTGCGCATCGACCGCAGCAATGACAGCGCGCCGCCTCCATCGAACGCGCTGCGCTGGATTTTCGCCGCCTGCGCCCTGCTGGTGGCCGCGCTCTTCGGCTGGTGGCTGATCGGGCGTCCGGCTGCGGCTATTGAGGTGAAGACCAGTGCCGCGATTGCGGCCACGGCGCTGGCTCCCAACAACTCGGTGCTGGACGCCTCCGGCTATGTCGTCGCGCGCCGCCAAGCGACGGTATCGGCCAAGGTCACCGGCAAGGTGCGCGAGGTTTTGATCGAGGAAGGCATGCGGGTGGAGCAGGGCCAGATCCTCGCCACTCTGGAGGCGAACGATCAGCAGGCCGACTTCAATCTGCGTCAGGCTCAACTGGCCAGCGCGCGATCACAGCTGGCCGAAACGGAGGCAGGCCTGCGTCAGGCCAACGCCGACTACGCGCGACAGCAGGAACTCAATGCGCGCAAGCTCACTTCGATCGCACAACTCGATGCTGCCCGTGCCCAGGCGGAGAGCCTCGGCGCGCGTCTGGTCAGCCAGCGTCGCCAGGTTGATGTGTCTGTGCGCGCGGTCGAGATGAGTCAGGTCTCACTCGACGACACCGTGATTCGTGCGCCGTTCGCGGGGGTGGTGATCGCCAAGGCCGCGCAACCCGGCGAGATGATCTCGCCGATCTCCGCCGGCGGTGGCTTCACCCGCACCGGTATCGGCACCATCGTCGATATGGAATCGCTGGAAGTGGAGGTCGACGTCAATGAGGCCTTTATCGGACGCGTCTCAGCCGCCATGCCGGTCGAAGCCACGCTCAATGCCTATCCGGACTGGCGCATCCGCGGCGAGGTCATCGCGGTGATTCCGGCCGCTGATCGCACCAAGGCGACCGTTCGCGTTCGCGTGGCGCTGCTGGAAAAGGACGTGCGCATCGTCCCCGAGATGGGCGTGCGCGTCGCCTTCCTCGAAGCAAGAGAGACGGCGGCCAGCGCCTCGACGGCTGTTCCGCGCGGTGTGATGATTCCCTCCGCTGCGGTCGCCGAGCGCGAAGATCAGTCTGTGGTCTTCGTCGTCGTCGACGGTAGAGCAAAACAGCGCGTCGTGCAGTTGGCGCCGGCTCAGGGCGCATTGCGCAATGTGCTGGCCGGCATCGAGTCAGGCGACAGCGTGATCGTCGATCCGCCGGCCGAACTGGCCGATGGCGATCCCGTGCAACGCGCCAGTAAACCCTGATCGATTCACCGACCGCTTTCGAAATATCACTCTTCATTCCACCAGGTCATACCGAGGTTCGCCCCATGAGCAATGCCCTCGTCGAGATTCGCAATGTCACCAAGAACTACACCCGTGGCAAGCAGAAGGTCGAAGTTCTGCACGGTCTGTCGATCGATATTCCAAAGGGCGATTTTGTCGCTCTGATGGGTCCTTCGGGCTCGGGCAAGACCACGCTGCTGAACCTGATCGGCGGACTCGACCAGCCCAGTGGCGGCGAAATATTCGTCGCCGGCACCCGCATCGACCAGCTGTCGAGTGGTGATCTGGCGCGCTGGCGCGCCGGCAATGTCGGCTTCGTGTTCCAGTTCTATAATCTGCTGCCGGTGCTGACCGCCGAGCGCAACGTCGAATTGCCGCTGCTGCTGACCAAGATGAGTGGTGCCGAGCGCAGCAAGCGCGCCAATGTCGCGCTCGAGATTGTCGGACTGAAGGATCGCGCCCGCCACAAGCCGCGTGAGCTCTCGGGCGGACAGGAGCAGCGCGTGGCGATCGCGCGCGCCCTGGTCTCCGATCCCACCTTGCTGGTCTGTGACGAACCGACCGGCGATCTCGATCGCAAGACCGCCGATGAGATCCTGACTCTGCTGCAACGACTCAACCGCGAGCATGGCAAGACCATCGTGATGGTCACCCATGACCCCAAGGCTGCGGAGTTCGCCAATCGCACCCTGCATCTGGACAAGGGCACCCTGCTCGAATCGGCTGCCGACGCCACGTCAGCGCAAACGGTCTGAGGCGGAGGCGACCATGGGATTCATCCGATTTGTCTGGGCAGGCATCTGGCGCAAGAAGACGCGCGCGTTCCTCACCCTGCTTTCTCTGATCTGCGCCTTCCTGCTGTTCGGCCTGCTGCAGGCCCTGAACGTGTTCGCCACCTCCGGCGCAGATTTTGTCGGCGCGTCCCGGCTGATCACGCAGTCGCGGGTCTCGTTCACGGACTCCTTGCCGATCCGCCTATTGCCCGAGATAGAAAAAATTCCCGGCGTCAAGGACGTCAGTCATGACCAGTGGTTCGGCGGCGTCATCGGCGAGAACACGCAGATGTTCACCTTCGCCTCTGATCCGGCGCGCTTGCGCCGCGTCTACCCAGAGTGGGTGATGACCGACGCGGAGTGGAAGTCGTTCGAGAACACACGAAGCGGCGCAATCGTCGGCCGCGTACTGGCCGACAAATACGGTTGGAAGGTTGGCGACAAGCTGCCACTGAAATCGAACATCTTCCCCAAGAAGGATGGATCGATGGCATGGGGATTCGACGTCGTCGGAATCTTCGACGGCAAGGACGCGACCTGGCAGGCGCAGACCCAAAGCATCTACATCAACTGGGGGTATTTCTCCGAAGCCAACCAGTTCGGCGCTGGCATCGCCGGCACGTATGCGGTGGTGCTCGATGACCCCGACCGGGCCAACGAAGTGGCGCAGGCGATCGATGCGCGCTTCATGAATTCGCCCAACGAGACCAAGACGCAGAGCGAGAAGGATTTCAACAAGGGTTTCCTCGCCCAGATCGGCGACATTGCGCTGATCGTCAATCTCATCCTCGTCGCCGTCTTCTTCACCATCCTGATCCTGACCGGCAATACGATGGCGCAGGCGGTACGTGAACGCATCCCGGAGCTGGCGGTGCTCAAGACACTGGGGTTCAGCAATCTGCTGGTCACTGTCCTGGTGCTGGCCGAGGCGCTGTTTCTGTGCCTTCTCGGCGGATTGATCGGCATGCTGCTCGCCTCGCTGATGATGAAAGGCATGGCGCAGGCTGTGCCGTTCTTTGCTGGTGTGCGTACCGATGGCACGGTCTGGCTGCGCGCCATGCTGGCGATTGTCGCGCTCGCCCTTGCCGTGGGACTGCCACCTGCCCTGCGTGCCGGCCGGGTGCGTATCGTCGATGCATTGGCGGGTCGTTGAGATGGCGGCCAGGTCGCTGGCGCTCGCGTTGCAGTGCGATGTCTACGGAACGAAGGAATAGCCATGTTCAGACAGCTCTATGAAATCGTGTTGCTCAACTTGAAGTCCATCCCGGAAAGGCTGGGCGCCTCGCTGGTGATCATTGTCGGCATCGCCGGTGTGGTCGGCGTTTTCACTGCGCTGTTCGCGATGTCGCAGGGCATCGAGACCACGATGGTGGCCAGTGGCGATCCCCTCAACGGCATGATCTTGCGCGGCGGTTCGCAGGCCGAACTCAACAGCACGCTCGGCCGCGATGCGCTCGAGCTTGCCGCGCGCGCGCCTGGTGTGCGCAAGGATGCCCGCGGTGAGCCGCTGGCTTCGGGAGAAATCATCGTGATTGCCGAGCTGCCCAAGAAGGGCGGCACCCTTGGTGCGAACGTCACCTTGCGCGGGATCAGTCCACAGGGCTTGGCGCTGCGTCCTCAGCTCAAGGTCGTCGAGGGGCGTGCGTTCACGCCCGGCCTGCAGGAACTGCTGGTGGGTCGCGGCGCGGTCGACCAGTTCGAGGGACTTGGCGTCGGGCTGACCGTTCGCTTGCGCGGCTCGGAATGGACCGTGGTCGGTGTATTCGAATCGGGCGATATCTCCGAGAGCGAGATTCTGACCGATGCCGCTACGGCGCAAACCGCATGGGGCCGGCCCAACACTTTTTCGACCGTGCTGGTTGCGCTCGAAAGCCCGGAAGCCTTTGGTCCCTTCGAGACCGCGCTGAAGCTGGATCCGCGGATGAGCCAGGTCGAAGTGAAGAACCAGCTCAAGTACTACTCGGAGCAGACCGAGCAATCGACACAGGGTATCCGAACCCTCGGTGCGGTCGTATCGATCATCATGGCCTTGGGCGCTATCTTCGCGGCGCTCAACACGATGTACGCGTCGGTATCCAGCCGCACCCGCGAGATCGCGACCTTGCGCGCCATCGGCTTCGGTGGTCTGCCGGTGGTGTCTTCGGTGATGGTCGAGGCGATGCTGCTCGCACTTGTGGGCGGATTGATCGGTGCGGTGATCACCTACGTGTTCTTCAATGGCATGACGGTCTCGACACTCGGAGGTAACTTCACCCAGATGGTGTTCGCTTTCCAGGTGACGCCCGGCCTGGTCGGCTTCGGTCTCGTGCTCGCGCTGGGGATCGGATTCCTCGGTGGCCTGCTGCCGGCGCTGCGCGCTGCGCGCATGCGGGTAACCACGGCACTGCGCGAAGCCTGATGCAAGATCGCAGCTCAAGCCGCCTTGGCGTAGGGGTTTACGCTGGCATGTGTTTGGAGACAATGCATTGAACGAGACGACCTACATCTGCAGCGCAGTCCCCGCCACTAGTCTCGCAGTCGAGGGCAGCGCGCTGCGCTTCCCCGTCCACCGCATCTACTGCATCGGCCGCAATTACGAGGCGCATGCCAAGGAGATGCAGGCGACGGTGAATCTGGAAGCGCCGGTGTTTTTCTGCAAGCCGGCCGATGCCCTGGTGCAGGATGGCGCCGATGTGCCGTATCCATCGGCGACCAACGATCTGCACCATGAGGTTGAATTGGTAGCAGCACTCGGCTGCGGCGGCAGCGATCTGAGCGCTGAGCAGGGACTGGCGTCAGTGATTGCCTACGGCGTCGGCCTCGATCTGACCCGACGTGATTTGCAGGCGCAGGCGAAGGCCAAGGGCACGCCCTGGGATACTGCCAAGGGCTTCGACCATTCGGCGCCGATCTCCGCGCTGCGCCTGATCGCCGAACTTGGCGGTCATCCGGTGACCGGCGAACTCCTGCTCGAAGTCAATGGTCAGCCGCGTCAGCAGGTCGATGTCAGTGACATGCTGTTGAAGGTCGGCGAGATCATCGCGGCCTTGTCGCGCTACTACACGCTGCGTGCTGGTGACCTGATCTTTACTGGAACGCCGGCTGGCGTTGCGGCATTGGCGCGTGGCGACCGCTTCCGTGCCACTTTCCCCGGAATCCCCGATCTGGTCGGCCGTATCGTCTGAGCGTACGATCTGGCGGCTGGATCTGATGGCAGGCCGCGCGCTGCATGCGCGCGGGCTTGCCCTGTCTCACACACCGAGGAGCACCCGATGGGAATGGTCACCGAGTTCAAAGAATTTGCCATGCGCGGCAATGTGATGGATCTGGCCATTGGTGTCGTCATCGGAACCGCCTTCGGCAAGATCGTCTCGTCCCTGGTCGACAAGCTCATCATGCCGATCATCGGCTGGCTCACTTCAGGTCAGGATTTTTCCGAGCTTGCCTTCAATGTCGGGTCCAAGCTTGGACCCGATGGCACGACGATACCGGCGATAGCCATCGGCTATGGCGCTTTCCTGCAATCCATCCTGGACTTCATGATCGTCGCTTTCGTGATCTTTCTCGTCGTCAAAGGCATCAACCGGCTCCGCAAGAAAGACGCCGCTACCCCAGGCGCCCCGCCGGCGCCGACTACCCAAGAGAAGTTATTGATCGAAATTCGCGACCTGCTGGCCCAGCGTCAGAACGGATAAGGCTACGTCGCTGGCGGTTCGTGGCGGCGCGCGCATCGGCGGATACGGGCTCTGGCACAATGGCGTTTTGAATCGGAGAGCGTCATGCGCAGATTCGTGCTTGCCTGGTCGATGGCCACGCTATTGTCGACACTGGGAACAGCTGTCGCCGTCGATGCACCTGTGGCCGAGACCTTCAGCGCTGAACAACTCGCCGCCGCGACGGCCCTGCGCGATCAGGCCAGTGCGGGCAGCGGCGCGTATGCGATCGTCGAGTCGCTCACCACCGAAGTCGGCCAGCGCATGGCGGGCAGCCCGGCCGATGCGCGTGCGGTCGCCTGGGCCGAGGCAAAATTCAGAGCCCTGGGCTTCGATCGGATCATCCTGCAGCCGGTGCGCTTTCCGATCTGGATTCGCGGCCGCGAATCCGCGGAGGTTGTCTCGCCAGCACCGCAATCATTCGCTATCACGGCCCTGGGCTGGTCGAGTGCGACACCGCCCGATGGCGTGTCGGCCGAAGTGGTGGGCTTCGCCAATCTTGAAGCGCTGAAGGCGGCTGATGCAACGCAGATTCGCGGCCGCATCGTCTATGTATCGCATGCCATGGATCGGCGCCGTGATGGTGGCGGCTATAGCAAGGCGGTCGAGGTACGCGGCAGTGGTGCCGAGATCGCCAGCAACAAGGGCGCGCTGGCCCTGCTGATCCGCTCGGTGGGCACGGATTCGCATCGCCTGCCGCATACCGGCACCGGGATCAGTTTCAGTCAGATTCCCAAGCAGCCAGAAGTGCTCAAGCGCGCCATCAAGGCCAGCGACGGCAGTCTGGTGGCACTGACCGCTGTGCCCGCCGCTGCGCTCAGTGTGCCCGACGCCGATCAGGTCGAGCGCCTGCTAAAACTTGATCAACCGCTCGTGGTTCGCTTGAAAATTGAAGCCAGGATCGGTGCCGAGTACACCAGCCACAATGTGATTGGCGAAATCACCGGTCGCCAACTGCCCGATGAGTACGTCGTGGTTGGTGGTCA
Source organism: Lysobacterales bacterium (assembly GCA_043738015.1). Classification (GTDB taxonomy): domain Bacteria; phylum Pseudomonadota; class Gammaproteobacteria; order Xanthomonadales; family Ahniellaceae; genus 0-14-3-00-62-12. Next base: position 10,836 of record JAYSZM010000170.1, on the reverse strand, counting down.
TCTGGATTCCTGGGATCTCGGCACCGGCGCGATCGACGATGGCGCCGGTGTCGCAATCACGATGGCGGCCGGTGCCTTGATCGCCAAGTCGCCGACGCGACCGCGGCGAAGTGTGCGCGTGGTCGCTTTCGCCAATGAGGAGCAGGGTATCTTCGGCGGTCGCGCCTACGCCCAGCGCGGCGACGCCTCAGCGCATGTCGCCGCGGCCGAGTCCGATTTTGGTGCGGGCCGGATCTACCGGTTTGACACCCGGGTGGATCCATCGCAGTTGCCGGCGATCAAGCAGATCATGCAGGTCCTGCATCCGCTCGGCATCGAAGCAGGCGGCAACGAAGCCAGCGGCGGCGCCGATGTCGGCGGTCTGCTCAAGCATGGCGTTCCGGTGTTCGAGTTGCGCCAGGACGGCACCGATTATTTCGATCTGCACCATACCGCCGACGATACGCTCGACAAGATCGATCCGGTTTCACTCGATCAGAACGTCGCCGCCTACGCGGCTTTTGTCTGGCTGACAGCGGACGCGATACCGGCTTTCAGAGCACCAGCCATCGTGCCTTGAACTGGGCGGAAACTTCTCGGGCAGACACGGCACGGGCTTTCTGCTGTAGGCCATGGCAATTGAGTCCGCTACCGAGTTTGGCAGGCAACTCGCAGAGATGACCTGCAGGATGAGCAGAAGGAAGCGCCGGCTAGCGCCCCGGCAGCACGACGACTTTCCCGGTCACTTGGCGCGCCTGTAGCGCTTCAAGTGCTGCAGGCGCTTCGGCCAGCGCGTAGCGAGCCGAGATCAGTGGATTGATCTTTCCGGCGCGCAGCCAGGAAAACAGTTGCGCCATGTTCGCCGCGTTCGTTTCCGATTGACGGCGGACAAACTCGCCCCAGAATACGCCGAGCATCGCGCTGCCCTTGAGCAGAATGAGATTGATCGGAATCTGCGGGATATCACCGGCGGCGAATCCAACGACCAGATAGCGACCGCGCCAACCGACACTACGCAACGCGGGCTCAGTGTAGGGACCGCCGACCGGATCGTAGACGATGTCGACACCACGGCCAGCGGTGATTGCCTTGAGGCGTTCGCGCAAGTCCTCGCGACTGTAGTCGATCAATTCATCGGCGCCGTGTGCCCTGGCCACCGCCAGCTTGTCCGCCGTCGAGGCCGCAGCGATCACGCGTAGCCCCATCAATTTGCCAATCTCGACCGCAGCAAGACCAACGCCTCCGGCCGCGCCGAGCACCAGCAGAGTCTCACCGGCCTGTGCCAAGGCACGATCCTGCAGAGCGTGCAGTGAGGTTCCGTAGGTCATCGTCATGCTGCCGGCGATCTCCAGTTCGGCATCACTCAGGCCCGCGGGCAGTGCGGCGACGAGTGCAGCATCGACCACGACCTGTTCTGCGAACGCACCGAAGATGCTCAGCGCGACCACCTTGTCGCCCGGCTTCAGGTGACTGACTTCGGCACCGACGGCGAGAATGGTGCCGGCGAGTTCACCACCCGGCGAGAACGGCAGTGTGGGTTTGAACTGGTACTTGCCCTGGATGATCAGGGTGTCGGGAAAGTTCACGCTGGCGACCTGGACTTCGATCAGGACCTGTTTCGGACCGGGCACAGGCGTTGGAACTTCGAGCAGTTGCAGTGCGGACGGGGGCCCGTAAGACGTGCAGACGATGGCTTTCATGGTGCGTGCTCTCCAGTCAACGGGTTCGGTTGGGATGGTCCAGTTCGGACTCCCGGCTCAGCGAGAAATCAGAATCTTCCGCCGGTGCGGTCGTGGAGACTGTTGCGTAGTGCGACCAGCCTGGGCCCGAAATCGTGCACGAGTTTTTCGCGCGTCATCATCGACAGCCGTCCACTGCAGTTCAATGCGAGTATGCGGCTGCGATCGGCCGAGACCATCGGCACGCCGACGGCGAACACATCGGGATTCCAATCGCCGAGTGAAAAGCAGAATCCGTACTGCTGATAGTCCTCGCGCGCACCGACAATGCCGGCGCGTACTTTCTTCCACAGCGCCGGTTCGCATTCCTGTTCGACCTCGTCCAGACTGCGATCAAAGTGTTCCTGCGACAGAGCCGCCAGGTGGGCCCGACCGAGCGCGGTCGAACCGTGTTGCACGCGCGAGCCGGGTTCGAGTTTCATCTGGAAGGTGGGATCGCCCTGGCAGACTTCGAGCAGCACCATGCGCACGCCATCGGGTACCGCCAGCATGACGGCAGCCTGGGTGTATTCGGCAAGTTCGCGCATCAACGGCCGCGCAATATCCACCACGCCGTTGCCCTTCATGTAAGCGTGCCCAAGCGCCAGCACGCCGACGCCGAGCGCATATTTTTCCATTGCCGGCGAATAGCTCAGATAGCCGAGGGCGGTCAGCGTGTAACACAGCCGCGAGACGGTCGGCTTGGGCAGGCCAGTGCGCGCCGCGATTTCCTGATTGCCTAGAAACTGTTCGCCGTAATCAAAGCAGCGCAGGATCTGGAACCCGCGCGCCAGTGCGGTCACATACTGGGGATGTTCTTCATCGATGCCCAGTCCGAAAGCATCGGCACTGCGTTTTGGGTTGCCCATGACGGTTCGCGCGCCCCTTTCTCAACGACCGGGGAGAACAGCGTGCGCACCGAGCTCGTGGCGCGCGATGCTGACGCAGTGAACTTCATCCGGGCCATCGGCAAGGCGCAGTGAGCGGATCCCCGCATACGCTGCCGCCAAGGGAAAATCTTCGCTGACACCGGCGCCGCCATGCGCCTGGATCGCCCAGTCGAGAATCTGGCAGGCCATCTCGGGCGCGACGACCTTGATCATCGCGATCTCATTGCGCGCGACCTTGTTGCCGACGGTGTCCATCATGTACGCGGCTTTCAGGGTCAGCAGACGCGCCTGCTCGATCATGCAGCGCGCTTTGGCAATGCGCTCGTGCCAGATGCCGAACTCGGCGATGCGCTTGCCGAACGCGGTGCGCGCCTGCAAACGCAGGCACATCAATTCAAGCGCGCGTTCTGCCACACCGATGGTGCGCATGCAGTGGTGGATGCGGCCAGGGCCGAGTCGGCCCTGGGCGATCTCGAACCCGCGGCCTTCTCCGAGCAGGAGATTGGCAGCAGGCACACGTACATCGCGCAAGTCGATTTCCATATGCCCGTGCGGGGCATCGTCATAGCCGAACACCGGCAGATGGCGAATCACCTTCAGTCCCGGGCTGTCGGCCGGCACCAGAATCATCGACTGCTGCTGATGCGAGGCGGCTTCGGGGTCGGTCTTGCCCATCACGATATAGAGCCGGCAACGCGGATCGCCAGCGCCCGATGCAAACCACTTGCGGCCATTGATCAGATAGTCGTCGCCATCGCGACGGATTGCGCACTGGATATTGCGCGCATCCGACGAGGCTACCTCGGGCTCGGTCATCAGGAAGGCGGATCGGATCTCGCCAGCCAGCAGCGGTGACAACCAATGTGCCTTCTGGGCCGCGCTGCCGTAGCGCTCCAGCGTTTCCATATTGCCGGTGTCGGGTGCGGAACAATTGAACACTTCCGATGACCAGAGCACACGGCCCATGATCTCGCAGAGCGGCGCGTACTCGAGATTGCTCAGGCCTTCGGGTACGTGATCCGAATTGGGCAGGAACAGATTCCACAGACCTTGGGCACGCGCTATGGGCTTGAGCTCTTCGATCAACCGACTTGGCTGCCAGGCATTGCCCGCGGCACGATTGCCGGCAATCTCGTCCTGATAGCGCCGCTCATTGGGATAGATATGGCGATCAAAGAATGCCAGCAGATCACCGCGCAGCGCCTCGACCTTCGGCGAGTAGGAAAAATGCATGGCTTGTTTCCTCCGTGGGATCTGAGCCGGGCTCCGGTCCGAAAACGCTTCTGGTCGGAGGCGCTTAGACGCGTCCAATAGTCGAGTTGAGTTTCGTTTTCCGGAACTTGGTTTCGTAATATTCATCCATGCTAGAGGGCGAATCCTCGTCTGGCAAGCCGGATTGGCGGAAATCAGCCTTGTTCTCACCACGATTGCCGGCTAGCATTTTTTGCCGCGTCAGAAATTATATTCCACCATACGAAATATAATCCAGCCCGAGCCCGCACCGCTCGCGCTGACCAAGAGGAAAACCATGAGCCTCCAATACCAAACGCAGTCCGACGTTGCCGTGCTACGACTGGACAATCCGCCGGTCAATGGGCTGGACATCGCCAGCCGACGCGGCCTCGCCGATGCGCTGGAACGCGCTCAGCAGGACCCATCGATTTGCGCCATCGTGATCACCGGCAATGCGCGTGCGTTCTCGGGCGGTGCCGATATTCGTGAATTCAATACGCCCAAGGCCAGCGAAGAGCCCAGTCTGCCGAGTCTGGTCATCGCAGTCGAACGCTGCAGCAAGCCGGTGGTGATGGCGATCCAGGGCCTGGCACTGGGCGGCGGTCTGGAACTCGCACTCGGTGCGCATCTGCGCGTCGCCGAACGCAGTGCCAAGATTGGATTGCCCGAGGTCAAGCTCGGCATCCTGCCCGGCGCCGGTGGCACCCAGCGCCTGCCGCGTGCAGTTGGTCTGGAAACCGCGCTGAACATGATCGTCTCTGGCAATCCGCTGCCTGCCGGGCAACTGGCAGACACGCGATTGTTTGACGCAGTGGTCGATGGCGATCCGCTCGGCAAGGCGATCGAGCTCGGTCGCGCTGCAGCGAAGCAGGCGAGGCTGCCGACCCTGATCCGCGATCTGCCGATCGAGCATCCCAATGCCGAGGCCTATCTCGGCTTCGCACGCACCACGGTAAAAGCAGCCGCAGGTCCCTATCCGGCGCCGCTGCGCTGTGTTGACGCACTGGTCGCAGCCGCGACGTTGGCCTTCGACGAAGGCATGGCATTCGAACGCAAGGCCTTCATTGAACTGGTCAACTCGCCCGAGTCACTGGCCTTGCGCCACGCGTTTTTCAGCGAACGCGCGGCCTCCAAGCTGGCCGATATCGGCAGTGAGGTGCAGCCACGCGATATACGCAAGGTTGCGGTGATTGGCGCCGGCACCATGGGCGGCGGGATCAGCATGAACTTTCTCAACGCGGGTATTCCAGTAACGATTTTGGAAACCCGCGCCGATGCGCTCGAACGCGGCATCACGACGATCCGTGGCAACTACGAGGCCAGCGCGCGCAAAGGCCGGATCACGGTCGAGCAGGTTGAGCAGCGGATGGGATTGCTGACGCCGACACTCGATTACGCCGCGCTCGCCGATGCCGACCTGATCATCGAGGCAGTGTTTGAAGAATATGCGGTGAAGGAATCGGTGTTCGGTCAGATCGATGCCATCGCCAAGCCCGGTGCCATTCTGGCCAGCAATACCTCGACGCTCGACGTCAATCGAATTGCCGGATTCACCGCGCGCCCCGCCGACGTGCTCGGCATGCACTTCTTCAGTCCGGCCAATGTGATGAAGTTGCTGGAACTGGTGCGCGGCGCGGCCACCGAAAAAGATGTGCTGGCGACCGCGTTCGCGATTGCCAAGACCATCAACAAGACGGCGGTGGTCTCGGGCGTTTGCGACGGTTTTATCGGCAATCGCATGCTCGAACAATACAGTCGCCAGGCCGGTTTTCTGCTCGATGAGGGCGCGCTGCCGCAGCAAATAGATCGCGCGCTCGAGCAATTCGGTTTCGCGATGGGGCCGTTCCGTGTCGGCGATCTTGCCGGCAACGATATCGGCTGGGCCATCCGCAAGCGCCGCTATGTCGAAAAGCCCGATATCACCTATTCAAAAACCGCCGATCTGATCTGCGAACTCGGTCGCTACGGCCAGAAAACCGGCGCCGGCTGGTACGACTATAGCCCCGGTGATCGCAAGCCGCGGCCATCCAGGCTGGTCGAACAACTGATCGTCGAGCATTCGGCTGCGCTCGGCCTGAGCCGGCGCCAGATCAGCGATGAGGAGATCGTCCAGCGTGTGGTCTACGCCCTGGTCAATGAGGGCGCGCATATCCTCGAAGAAGGGATCGCCGCCAAAGCCTCGGACATCGATGTCGTGTATCTCGCCGGCTACGGTTTCCCACCGTTCCGCGGTGGTCCGATGTTCTATGCCGATCAGGTTGGGCTGTACAACGTACTGGCCTCGATGCGCGGTTTTGCGCAGGGTTACCAGGGCGATGCCTGGCAACCCGCGCCCTTGCTGTTGGCGCTTGCCGCGTCCGGCGGCCGATTCAATTCCTGAGCGCTGCGACGACGCAGCCCGCAACTCATCGTCTGGAGTCATCGTGAATCAAGCAGTGATCGTATCGACCGCGCGTACCGGCCTCGCCAAAAGCTGGAAGGGTGCGCTGAACATGAGCCATGGCGCCACCCTCGGCGGCCATGTCATCGAACACGCCGTCGCGCGCTCGGGCATCGCGCCGGAAGAATTCGAGGATGTCTTGCTCGGCTGTGCCTGGCCGGAGGGCGCCACCGGCGGCAATATCGCGCGGCAGAGTCTGCTCCGCGCCGGTCTTCCGGTGACGGTGGCGGGCGCCACGGTCAATCGCTTCTGCTCATCGGGCCTGCAGACCATCGCCATGGCCGCGCAGCGCATCATCGCGGGCGAAGGCGATGCCTATGTGGCCGGCGGCGTCGAAAGCATCTCCTGCGTGCAGGGCTACAGCAATCAGCACATGCTGAGTGATCCCTGGTTGCGCGCGCATAAGCCGACGGCCTACTGGAGCATGCTGCAGACCGCCGAGAAAGTAGCAGAACGCTACGGGATCGACCGCGAACGCCAGGATCGCTACGGCGTCGAAAGCCAGTTGCGTGCAGCGGCAGCGGCGGCAGCGGGGCGATTCGATGCCGAGATCGTACCGATCACGGTGCTTGCTGGCGTAGCGGATCGCGAGTCCGGCCAATTGCGCAGCGAGCTGTGTACGCTGAGCGCCGACGAAGGCATCCGTGCCGACACGACCTACGAGGGCGTCGCCAAGATTCGCAGTGCCTTGCCTGGCGGCGTGATTGCTGCGGGCAATGCCAGTCAGTTCTCCGATGGTGCCTCGGCGGCGGTTGTGGTCAGCAGCGCGCTGGCCGAGCGGCGCGGTCTGCAGCCGCTCGGGCTTTTCCGCGGCTTCGCGGTCGCCGGCTGTGAGCCCGATGAAATGGGCATCGGACCAGTGTTCGCGGTGCCCAAACTGCTTCAGCGTGCCGGCCTCACGGTCGATGACATCGGCCTCTGGGAGTTGAACGAAGCCTTCGCCGTCCAGGTGCTCTACTGCATGGACCGGCTCGCCATTCCGCACGAGCGACTCAATGTCGACGGTGGCGCCATCGCGGTCGGCCATCCGTTCGGTGTCAGTGGTGCCCGCCTGGTCGGTCATGCGTTGATCGAAGGTCGGCGACGCGGCGTGAAATATGTGGTGGTCACCATGTGTGTCGGTGGTGGTCAGGGTGCGGCCGGCCTGTTCGAGGTCCTGCCATGATTCACGCCGGTCGCAATCGTGCCCCACAGGAGTCTTCATGGATCTGAATTACAGTGCAGCCGACGAGCAGTTCCGCGACGAGGTGCGCAGCTTTATTGCCGTTGCGTTGCCCACCGAGATTCGCCAGCGCGCTGCCGCGGGCGATCACAGCCACATCCGCGCGGACATCCTGGGCTGGCAGAACATCCTCTATCAGCAGGGTTGGGCGGCACCGGCCTGGCCGGTCGAATTTGGCGGCACCGGCTGGAGCAAGGTGCAGCAGTTTATTTTTGAGACCGAGTGCGCGCTCGCCGACGCACCGCCACAACTGGCCTTCAGCATCAAGATGATCGGGCCGGTGCTGATTCGTTACGGCACGCCTGAGCAGCAGCAGCGATTTCTGCCTGGCATACTTTCCGGGCAGGATTGGTGGTGCCAGGGTTATTCCGAGCCAGGCTCGGGCTCGGATCTCGCCTCGCTGAAAATGCAGGCGGTGCGCGACGGCAATGAATACGTCCTCAACGGCCAGAAAATCTGGAACACCCTTGGTCAGTTCGCCGATTGGATTTTCTGTCTGGTGCGCACCGACAGCAGCGGCAAACCGCAGCGCGGCATTTCATTCATTCTGATCGACATGAAGTCGCCCGGCATCACGGTGCGACCGACCCGTCTGCTCGATGGCAGCAACGAGGTCAATGAAATCTGGTTCGACGATGTACGCGTGCCGGCCGAGAATCTGATCGGCGAAGAAAACAATGGCTGGACGTATGCCAAGTTTCTGCTTGGCCACGAGCGCACCAATATCGCCGGCATCGGACCTTCCAAACGCGCACTGCGCGGACTCAAGCAGGCGGCGGGTGAGATCAGCAAAGGTGGACGGCCGCTGATCGAAGACCGTCAGTTCGGTCTGAAGCTCGCCCAGCTCGAGATCGAGCTGATGGCGCTGGAGATCACCAATATGCGCGTCATTGTGGCCGATGCCGAAAAACGCGCACCCGGTCCCGAGGCCTCGATCCTGAAAATCCGCGGCACCGAAATTGCCCAGCGCATCTCAGAGCTGCGCATCGAAGCCTATGGAGCGGCGGCACTCGCCTGCGCATCGGAAAGTGAGCTGGCCGGGCTTAGCGACGCGGACGCCGTTGTCGGTCCCGAATCCAGAGCGGGCGCCGACTATCTGAATCTGCGCAAGCTGAGCATCTTCGGTGGTTCCAACGAGATTCAACGCAACATCATCGCGCAGATGATCCTCGCGCTGTGAACTCGGCAACGTCGGCCCCGACCGCCACTGCAACAGGAAACAACGATGGATTTCAGCTATAGCGATGAGCAACAGATGCTGCTCGATACCACGCGACGCTTTATCGAGGAGCGCTGCGGATTCGAGGCGCGCCAGAAAATCCGGCGCGGCGCGGATGGGCACTCGCCCGCGGCCTGGAAGGAACTGGCTGATCTGGGTCTGCTCGCATTGAATGTGCCCGAGTCCGATGGTGGCATGGACGGTGGCGCCATCGAGAACATGCTGGTCGCTCAGGCCATGGGTGCTGGCCTGATGGTCGAGCCCTGGCTGTCGAGCGCGGTGATTGCCACGCAGGCGATCGCAACGACGGCATCCGCGGCGCAGCGTGCAGAGTGGTTACCCGCGCTGGCTGCTGGCGACTTGGTCGCGGTGCTCGCGCATACCGAGTCGAATGAGCGCGCTGATGCGTCGGCGATCGAAACCACGGCCATCGCCGACGGCGAGGGCTGGCGCATCAGCGGTCGCAAGGCCGTGGTCTATCACGCGCCAATCGCGGGCCTGATCCTGATCAGTGCGCGTGTGCCGGCCGAATCCGCAGAAGCCATCGGCCTCTTCGCCGTGCCCGTCGGAGCGCCGGGATTGACGCTGCACGTCTACGCTACCGTCGACAGCCAACGGGCCGCCGACCTGAGCCTCGACAATGTGCAAGTACCGGAATCCGCACGTATCGGCGGCGATGTTCGCCTGCCCCTGCAGGCCGCATTGGATTTTGGCCTGGCGATGCTCTGTGCTGAGGCATTCGGCGCGCTCGATCGCGTGCTCGCCGCGACCATCGAATACAGCCGCAGCCGTGTGCAGTTCGGCGTTCCGATCGGAAGTTTCCAGGCCCTGCAGCACCGGATGGCGGATATGCTGATCCATCTTGAGCAGGCGCGTTCGATGGCGTATCTGGCGGCGAGCATAGCGCTCGATCCCGATGCCGAGCGCCGCGCAACGACGCTGTCGGCGGCCAAGGCACTGATCGGCCAGGCTGCACGCTTTGTGGGTCAACAGGCGGTGCAGTTGCACGGTGGCATGGGCATGACCGACGAGATGCCAGTCAGTCATCATTTTCGGCGGCTGCTGGCGTTCGAGCTGCGCATGGGCGACAGCGACCAGCACCTCGAGCGCTATCGCCAGCAGTTGCGGGCGAACTGAATCCGCCGCCGCTGCGCACAGGCGCCGGGATCGCCCGACGTTGATCCTGGAAGTATCATGAAGTCTCCCGGCTGGACTCATTCGACTGGCCGCCACGGATCCGGTGAAGCCCTGTGATCTCTGTCATCGCACCGCGTCTTTTTGTTTACCTCGCGCTGAGCCTGCTGGCTGTCGGCGCCAGCGAACTCACCGCGACCGAGACCATCGAACTCAATAATTTCACGCTGATCGATGGCACCGGCAGCGCCGCGCGTCATGTCGATCGGCTGATCGCGCGCGATGGCCGGATCGTCGCCATCGATGCCGCGGGAACGGTGCCGGGCGCGGAAGCCAACGCGATCTGGACCCGGCTCGATCTCGCCGGCGCCTGGGTGATGCCGGGCTTGATCGACACCCACGTGCACGTCGCGCGTTTCCCAGATACGCGTACCCGCGCCGCCGATATCCTGCAGCGCGCGGTACGCGGCGGCGTGACCACGGTGCGCGATCTGACCGGCGACGCGCGCGCGCTCGCTGAACTGGAACGAGCGATCGCGGCGGACGAGTTGATCGGACCCAACTTGGTCTACAGCGCACTATTTGGTGGCCCGGATATTTTCAAGGAAGGCCCGATGGCGTCGATGGTCGGGCGGCACCGTCCCGGCACGGCGCCATGGTCGCGCAGCATCGATGCCAGCAGCGATCTGCCGCGCCTGGTCGCTGAGGCCAGCGGCACCGGCGCACGCAATGTGAAGGTGTATGGCGATTTGAACGGCGCGCTCGCCGCGGCGTTGATTCGCGAGTCGACGCGGCAGGGACTGGCCACCACCGCTCACGCCACGGTGTTTCCCGCCGGTCCGAGCGATCTGGTCGAGGCGGGAGTCGGCTCGCTGTCACACGCGCCGTATCTGGTCTGGCAGGCCGTCGATGAAATTCCGGCGGACTACCGCAAACGCATCGCCGGCCCGTGGAATCAAATCGCGCCCAATCATCCGCGCCTGCTGGCCCTGTATCGGCGC
>JAYSZM010000169.1:0-36021 GCA_043738015.1 Lysobacterales bacterium | reverse complement strand
GGCTGCTGACCGATTCGGATGCGGTCGTCGCCCTGCCCGGCGGTTGCGGCACGCTGGAGGAGCTGTTCGAGGCGATCACGCTGAAGCGGCTGGGTCTGTATTTCAATCCGATCGTGCTGGTCAATACCCGCGGTTTCTACAGCGGACTTCAGCAATTTCTGCAGCACACCATCGCCGAGGGCATGATGGCCGAGGCGCACTCCGCCATGTGGGCGATGGTCGATTCGGTGGAGGACGTGCTGCCGACCATTCGCGCGACGCCACCGTGGCCGCGCGATGCGCGCAAATTCGCCGCGCTGCGCTGAACTACTCGCGTGCCTCGTAGTAGGGAATCTCACTGATCGCATGCCAGGCCCGCACCTGGTCACGAAATGCGCTGAACGACTCCAGCACGCGACGGGCGAGCCCATCGTCGCCGACCAGATCGCGTAGCAGTTGATCGGATGCCGTGCGCAGGGCTGCCAGGATGGAAGGCGGAAGACGGCGGAACTCGACATCGTGCTCTTCGCGCAGGAGCTTGAGCGCGCGCTGATTGCGCGCGGTGAACTCGGCGAGCATGTCGTCGTTGAGCGCGCGGCAGCAGGTTTCGACGATGGCCTGCAGATCGGCGGGAAGACTGTCGAAGGCCTTTTGGTTGACGATACATTCCAGCGTGGGGCCTGGCTCCTGCCAGCCTGGGTAGTAACAATACTTGGCCACCCGAAACAGTCCGAAGGCTTCGTCATTGTGCGGGCCGAGCCACTCGCAGGCATCGATTGCGCCGCTCTGCATCGCGCTGGCGATCTCGGCGCCGGGCAGGTTGACCGACTGGGTTCCGAGTCGGCTCATCACCTCTCCGCCGAGTCCAGGGATCCGCATCTTGAGACCTTGCAGATCGGCCAACGAGGTCAGTTCGCGGTTGAACCAGCCGGCCATCTGCATGCCGGTATTGCCGGCAGCGAACGGCACCAGGTTGAAACGCGCGTAGAGCTCGCGCCACAGCGACATGCCACCGCCGTGCTGCAGCCAGGCGTTCATTTCCTGGGCGTTGAGTCCGAATGGCACCGCGCAGAAGAACGGCGCCGCCGGGCTCTTGCTGCGCCAGTAGTAGGCCGCACTATGGCCCATTTCCGCCTGGCCGCTGGAGACCGCATCGAACACTTCAAACGGCGCCACCAGCTCGTTGCCAGCGAACACCTGGATACGCAATCTGCCGGCGCTGGCGATGCCGATGTGCTCGGCCAGGCGTTCTGCCGCCGCGGCCAGCACCGGGAACTGCGCCTGCCAGGAGGTCACCAGCTTCCAGTTGTGGACAGCGATGTCGGGTTCCGTCGACCCGCCCGAACACGCCGCCAGGGTGGTGGCGGCACCGGCACTGACCAGTAGGTGACGTCGTTTCATGTCTAATTTCCGTGAATATTGAATCGAATTCAGGTGAGTCGATGTCCGCTCGGGAAGTGTTCAGATTGCAGTGATATTCTGTGCCGGCACATTCCCTGGGGATTTCAGCATGCGCACGAGAGTAGGTCATTACGATGTGGTCTGCGAGTTGGGTCGCGGTGGCATGGGCGTTGTCTATAAAGGCTACGAGTCGGCGCTCAACCGCTACGTCGCGATCAAGACGTTGTCGGAGTCGCTATCGCACGATGAGAGCGTGAAAGAGCGCTTCCTGCGCGAGGCGCGCTCGATGGCCCAGCTCAACGATGCGCACATCATCCAGATCTATTTCATTGGCGAGGATGAGGGTCAGCCGTTCTTCGCGATGGAATTTGTCGAGGGCGAGTCGCTGTCGTCCTTCCTCAAGCGCGAAGGCAAAATGACGCCGGACCAGGCTGCCAAGGTCATCCACCAGACCGCGCTTGGTCTCGCAATTGCGCACGACAAGGGTGTTGTCCATCGCGACATCAAGCCCGCCAACCTGATGCTGTCGACGCGTGGCACGATCAAGATCGCCGACTTCGGCATCGCCCTGGCGCAGCATGATTTCTCCAAGAAGCTGACCGCCACCGGCGAATTTGTCGGCACGCCCGGTTACCTTTCGCCGGAAGTCTGCCTCGCCAAGCCAATGGATCTGCGCTCGGATATTTTCTCGCTCGGCATCGTCCTGTTCGAGATGCTGACCGGCCGCATGCCGTTCACCGACGAGTCTCCGCTCGGTCTGTTGCTGGAAGTTGTGCGCGCCGAAGTGCCGGACGTGCGCCAACTCAACGGTGAGGTTGATGGCGAACTCGCCGCGATCCTCGCCCGCATGGTGGCGAAAGAACCGGCTGATCGATTCCAGAGCTGCCACGAGCTGGCCGAGGCTCTTCAGCAATTGCCCGCCATCCAGCGCGGTGGGCCGATCACGGCGCGCGCAAAGCTTCCGGTTGCTGCCTCGACCGTGATTGGCAGCCTGCCGACACCGGCTGCAATTTCACGGGCGACGCCGCCTCTGCCGTTGTCCAGTCTGCCAACTCCGCCGCCCGCCGCGCGGCCGGTGGCGGCGCCCGCGTCCTATGCGCATACACCGGCGACCGCGCAGCACGCCATTCCGGCTGAGCCCGCCGCCGAGGCGCCGCGTGCCTCGGTGCTGGCGCGCCCTGACCAGCGCAGTCGCAGCTATGTGCTGCCGATTGCCGCGGCCGTAGCCTTTATCGCGTTGGCCGGTACAGCCTTCGCGTTTCGCGATCGGTTGCCAGGCTTCGGTGGCGGCGATGCGGTTGCCGATGCTGACTCGGCGAGCAGTCTGACTGCGGTTTCCACACAGACGGTCAGCGAGGCCAAGTCGGGCGCGTACACGGCCGACGCGAGCGGCGATGCGCCAGACGATGGCAACTCGGGTGATCAGCAGGTTGGCCGGCATACCGGGATTGCCAGCGCATCCGATGAGGATGGCGACGATGATCCGTCCGCCACGCCTGGCCTGCAGGCACTGCACGATCTGGCGCAGAGCCGCAAGGCGGTTGAACGCGGCGCACGCGAAGGCGACGGCAGCCAATTGGGCAGCGCAATCGCCCAGGGCGATAGCGGCCGGGTCGAAGCCGAATCCGTTTCGGCGCCGCGGCCGGGTCAGCGACTGGCCGAACGCATCGCTGATCGACAGGCGGTCGCGCGCTCGCTTCCGCCACCGCGGCCCCAGGGCCCGCCCAAAGTCATGGTGATCGGTATCGGAGATCTTGGTATCACCGCGGCCGCCGAGCAGATGCTGGAGCAGGAGCTGGAATCGCGTGGATTCCTGATTGCCGATGAAGACACGATTCCCGGCATGAATGCCATCCTCGACAGCGGTCGGCCGGACGTGCCGCGCCTGCTCGGCTTGCTGGCGCGTGCCAACAACGTTCGCGCAGTGACCGTCATCAACGCGCAGCCGACCGGCAGCTCGCAGCTGGCGTTCTATGGCCAGGTCGAGACCGTGTTCAGCGCCAATCTCTCGGTCAAGAGCTATGACGTGGAAGGCCGCAACGGAGTGGGTTCGGCGATCAACAGCAAGGTGAACTTCACCAACCTCAATGCCGATGAAAAGGCCCGCGAGGCGCTGGAGGAGAATCTCTCGCGCTATCTTGGTTCGATGAGCCCCTATCGCCCCAAGGGTGGCGGCGGCTAACTCCTCCGCGGGCTGTTGCTGCAGGCGAGACCACAGCCAGCGTTCGCGCTGGCTGTTTCGTTCTACGTTCCGCCGCTATTGTCGGCTTCCTGGTGCAACTGGAATTACAGCAATGAGGCGTCCGATCATCGCGGCCCTGACGGCGATCCAGGCTCTGCTGCTGTCAGCCTGCGTTGCCAACCCGGCGTTGATCGCGCGCGCCAACGTCCTGGTCGATGAGCTACGCGACGACAAACTGACCTGCTCGGCGGCAGATGCCTGTGCTTTGGCCTCGCCGTACCAGGACATCGCCGCTGACTTGCTCGCGCGCTCCGGTTCGGACTCTGCTCCGCATGCGGTCAATCTGCTCGACGCTGGCGAGGCTTCGTTGGCCTTGCGCGTGCATCTGATTCGCGCCGCGCGCGAGAGCATCGAGGTCCAGGCCTTCATTTTCGCCAACGATGATGTCGGTATTTTCACCCTCGGTGAATTGCTGGCAGCCGCCCGCCGTGGCGTGCGCGTGCGCGTGCTGGTCGATCAGTTGTTTTCGATCGACAACCGTGAGCTGCTGGCCCAGCTCGCGCGCGCCCATGTCAATTTCGAACTGCGCGTCTACAACCCGACCTTCAATGAAGCTGCTACCCAGCCGCTGGAGTTCGCTGCCGGCGTGCTCTGCTGCTTCATAAAGGTCAATCAGCGGGCGCATAACAAGCTCATGCTGATCGATCAACGCATCGCCATTGTCGGTGGGCGCAATGTCGAGGATCGCTACTTCGATCTGGACCCCGACTACAACTACCGGGATCGCGACATGCTGGTCGCCGGTGCCGAGGGGCAGGCGATGCGCCGTTCCTTCGAGGCTTTTTGGTCCCATGAACGGGCCCGTCCGTTGGCCGAGCTTCGTGATGTGGCCAAGCGCATAGTCCGGGCGGGACGGGACCTGCCGCCGCAGCCAGCGCAGAAGCTGCAGCATGGCGAGCGGATCGCTCTGGCTTCGGCGCGGGCCGATGATCAGGAGTTCATTCGCAATACCTTTGCCACCCGGCATCTGGAAGTCTCCAGGGTGCAGTACTTCTCGGATCCACCGCACGAGCGCGGTGGTCCCGAGCAACCCGGGCGTGTTGAGGTCGCCCAGCAGATCGCGGATTTGATTGGTGCCGCGCGGACTGAAGTGATTGTGCAGACGCCCTATCTGATCCTCTCCGATCCGGGCCGCGAGGCTTTTCAGACCCTGCGCGCGCAACAGCCGGATCTGCGCGTGATCGTGTCGACCAACTCGCTGGCAGCCACCGATGCGTTTCCGGTCTATGCGATCAGCCACAAGCACCGCCGCCTGCACTTGCAGAAACTCGGCTTCGAGATCTACGAGTACAAGCCCTTCGTCGGCCGCAGCGATGTGGTGTTCGAGGAAAACCCGAGGCTTGGCCTGTTCGGCTCGGCGAGGGCCCTGGGTGGCCGGCATGCGGTGCCACTGAAGCGCAATGGCCCGCGCCGAGGGCTGCATGCCAAGTCCATTGTTGTCGACGGCGAGGTCAGCCTGATTGGTTCGCACAATTTTGATCCGCGCTCGCACAGATTCAATACCGAGAACGGCGTGATTGTCTGGGATCGTCCCTTTGCCGTTGCCTTGCGCAACAGCATCCTTGCCGACATCGGGCCGAACCAGAGCTGGGTCGTGGCGCGCAAGCCCGACAAGGCCATCCTGACCCCGTTCAACCAGACGATCGAAAAGCTCAGCGAGAAGATTCCCTTCTTCGACATCTGGCTGTGGCGCTACGCCACCAGCTACGAGCTGCGGCCGGAGTGCTCGCCCCTGCCGCCTTCCGATCCGCAGTTCCACGACTGCTATGTACGCGTCGGCGATTTCCCCGAGGTCAATCTGTCGGCCAAGGGCATTTATACCCGCCTGATCACGGCCTTTGGTGGTGGTCTGGCGCCGATTCTGTAGCTGCCGGCGACTCGCCGACGTCCAGCTGATCTGAGCGGCCCCGAACGAACTGATTTGACATGACCCTGTCATTGACCTTCGCGCGTGGGCTGCACTAGTCTGCTGGTCTGCCAATGCGAGGGTGTGCCATGGGTCTTTCGATCAATATCGAGCTGTCCGACAGCGATCTCGAACACTTCACCGAGGTGCTCAAACGCGCCCATCAGACTGCGGGCAGTGTCGATTCGCATCAGATCACCGATTCGGCGCGCAAGCTGCTCAGCGACGCGTCCAGCGTCAAGGTTCCCGAATTCATCGGCGCTCGCCTGGCCAAGCTCGAGCACCTGATCGACATGGTGCACGATGTCGGTTGGGGTCTGCAGGATGAGGACAAGACCCGCGTCCTCACCGCGTTGACCTACTTTGCCGATCCCAAGGATGTGATTCCAGACTCCGTTCCGGTCGTCGGCTATCTTGATGACGCCATCATGATCGAGCTCTGCGTACGCGAGCTCAAGCACGAGCTGGAGGCCTACGAAGATTTCTGTCTGTATCGGAAAGAGCAGGCCGCCGTTCATGGCGAGGAAGCCAGCACCCTGGTGCGCGCTAACTGGATGGACGACCGTCGCCAGGAGCTGCAGGACCGCATGCGCCGTCGCCGGGATCGCGACAGTTACGTGTCGGCCTCGGCCAGCGCCGGACTGTTTCGCTTCCGCTGAGTTCATGCCGCGACCGAACCAAAAAAAGGCGGCTTTGAGCCGCCTTTTTGTTGCGTGGCGTCCGCGGCCTGGGCGCGCCCGGCCGGGGTTTGCCGCGCAGAGGGCAGGATGATTGTCCTGCTCAACAAACCCTACGGCGTGCTCTGCCAGTTCAGTGGCAGTGCCGGTCGGCCTTGTCTCGCCGATCATGTGCGGATTCCGGATGTGTATCCCGCCGGACGTCTGGATATGGACAGCGAAGGTCTGCTGCTGTTGACCGATGACGGCGCGATCGCCCATCGGATCACCGATCCGCGCCACAAATGGCCCAAAACTTATTGGGCGCAGGTCGAGGGTGCACCGCAGTCCGCGCGCATCGAGCAACTGGCGCACGGTGTAGTGCTGAGCGACGGGCCGACCCGACCGGCCCGCGTAGCCCTGTTGCCCGATGGTCCACCCGAGCTCTGGCCACGCGATCCGCCGATCCGCTTCCGCTCTGCGATCCCTACCCATTGGCTCTCGCTCACGCTGACCGAAGGTCGCAACCGCCAGGTACGCCGAATGACGGCGGCGGTCGGCCTGCCGACGCTGCGACTGATTCGCGCGCGGATCGGTCCGTACGCGCTGGAGGGCCTGCAGCCCGGCGCCAGTCGCATCGTGTCCCATCCCGAAGGAGCAAGTTGAAATGAGCGAATTCAAGGACCATTTTTCCGGACACGCGGATCACTACAGGCTTGCGCGGCCACGCTATCCGGCGGCGTTGTTCTCGGCGCTGGCGGCGCACGCGCCCGCGCACGCAATGGCCTGGGATGCCGGCTGCGGCAACGGCCAGGCCAGCGTGGCTCTGGCCGCGCACTTTGATTCGGTCCACGCCAGTGACCCCAGCGCACCGCAAATCGCAAGTGCAGAGCCGCACGAGCGCGTGCACTACGCGGCTGCGCCAGCCGAGCAATGCAGTTTGGCCGACGCCAGTGTTGACCTGGTTACTGTGGCGCAGGCCCTGCACTGGTTCGACGTCCCGCGCTTTCACGCCGAAGTCCGGCGCGTGCTCAAGCCGGGCGGCGTTGTCGCCGAGTGGGGTTATGCCGAATGCAGTGTCAGCCGTGAAATCGACGAGGTCTGCAGGTTCCTGTATGCCGATCTGCTGGATTCCTACTGGCCTCCTGAGCGGCGCCATGTGGAGCGTGGCTATGCCGATCTGGAGTTCCCCTTCGCGCCACTGCCGATGCCGCAGCTGGCGATGCGGGCTGACTGGGATCTGACCCAGTACCTGGCGTATCTGCAGTCCTGGTCGGCCCTGCAACGCTACAGCAAGGCCGAGGGCCGCAACCCCCTCGATGAATTGCATGCGCGGTTCGCCGCGGCCTGGGGTGAGCCCGCCGTGGTCCGCGCCGTCTCCTGGTCGCTTTTTGTTCGGGTCGGCCGCTGAAGGTTTCGCCCACCGATGAGGGTCGCCCAATTGTCCGCGCAGGACACTGCCGGGACAACGCAACGTTCTTCGAGGCCTGTGGATAAGTCTGTGCAGCAATGCCTGCCAAGCCTCAGCTGACGGGCTTTGTGCGGCTGTCAAGTGACCCCTGTATCGTTCGAGAAAAAACACTACAAACGTATTATAATCAATAGTTTGCAGCGCTATATGATGACAGCGCTTAAACTTTGTTCGCTAAGCCAGCCCAGGAGCGGCTGGGCTGTGTAGAACTTTCCGCGCGGGCTAGGCCTTTGCAGGGAAGTCAAGGCGCAACTGCACAGAATTTTGTTCGCGATCCCGGCTCTTTCGGGCGCTGAAACGGCTTCGCATTTTCCCGCAGAACTTGCCCTGCACGCGCGCATCCGGTATAAAGCGGCCCCCCCTTCTTGCCGGTTCTTCTGGCCAGTCGGATGCGACGCGCGGTCGCATTCGCAGGTGTAGGGAATGCAGTTCCCCATCCCGATCCGCGTACCTGCTCAGGCAGTTCGGGGCCGAAACCGCCCGGGCCACGGGCGAGATGCCGTATCCGATCCAGAGGTGTTCCATGGCAAATGTATGCCAAGTCACCGGCAAGCGCCCGCTTTCCGGCAATAACGTTTCCCACGCCAACAACAGAACCAAGCGTCGTTGGCTTCCGAATCTGCACGAGCGCCGTTTCTGGGTGCCGGGCGAGAACCGCTGGATCAAACTGAAGGTGAGCAGCAATGGCCTGCGCACCATCGACAAGAACGGCATCGAAAGTGTGCTCGCTGACCTGCGCGCACGCGGCGAAAAGATCTAAGGAGCATTCGTCATGGCATCCAAGCGCGACAAGATTCGTCTCATCTCCACGGCCGGCACCGGTCATTTCTACACGACCGACAAGAACAAGAAGACCACGCCGGACAAGATGGAAATCAGCAAGTATGACCCGGTCGTGCGCAAGCACGTGCCGTACAAGGAAGCCAAGATCAAGTAATGATCTGATGGTTTCAGTGAACGGAACCCGCCTGATGGCGGGTTTTGTTTTTCCGGGGTAACGATCGGCGTCTGCGCCGGTGCAATTGCCATCCCGGCGCTGACGCCCAACAATGCGCCATTGACCTGGCCCATGACAACGCCGATGCCCGAATTGCCCGAAGTTGAAACCACGCGACGCGGCATCGAGCCACATCTGCTCGGGCAGCGCGTGGTCGCGGCGACGCTGCGGCGTCCCGATCTGCGTTGGCCCATCCCATCCGCGATCAGCACGATCCTGGTCGGCCAGCGCATCGATTCGATCGAACGGCGGGCCAAGTACCTGTTGCTGCATACCGGGGCGGGGTCGGCTCTGTTGCATCTGGGCATGTCGGGCAGTCTGCGCGTGCTGCCCATTGATGCGCCGGTGCGCACGCACGATCATGTCGATCTGGTGTTCGGATCCGGTTGTTTGCTGCGCTTCCACGATCCGCGGCGCTTCGGCTGTCTGCTCTGGCAGGGGCCCGGCGAGACCCATAGCCTGCTGCGCCAGCTTGGTCCCGAGCCGCTCGGCGATCAATTCAATGGCGACTATCTGTTTGCCCTCAGCCGTGGTCGCAGTGCGGCGGTAAAGTCCTTCCTGATGGACCAGTCGATCGTCGTCGGTGTCGGAAATATCTATGTCGCCGAGGCGCTGTTCGAGGCTGGCGTGCGTCCCGCGCGTCGTGTCGGACGGGTGACCCGGGCCGAGTTTCATGCGATCGCTGCGGCGATTCGTCGCATCCTCAGCCACGCCATTGAGCGCGGCGGCACGACCCTGCGCGATTTTCTGCGTCCCGATGGTGAGCCGGGTTACTTCGAGCAGGAGCTGTTCGTCTACGGGCGCGAGGGCGAGCATTGTCGCTGCTGCAATGCACCCATCAAGGCGAGTCGTATGCAGCAGCGCGCCAGCTTCTACTGCGCCCGCTGCCAGCGCTGAGCGCGGCATTCGACGAAACCGGTACGAAGCCGAGCGGCTGATTCCCGCGCGCTCGCATCGCGGCTGCAACCGGCGTATCGTGTCGTCATCCGGCCCGGGGGTCGGACATACGTGTGGATGTTTCCGTCAGCCTGGAGACTGTGCGATGTCGCAACCCCCGAACGCGCCTGGGCGCGCCAATGCCGTTGTCGAATGCGCCGCATCCGAGCCGTCTGATGCCGTCGAAGCGCTCTGGTATCCCGATTGTCTGCGCGAGGCCGAAAATGAATTGCTCGGCCGGGACTCGCCGCGCGCTCGAACGGGCCTCGCTTTGTCCGGCGGCGGCGTGCGCAGCGCGACCTTTTGTCTCGGTGTACTGCAGGGGCTGAGCAAAATTTCGCGCCAACGCGGCGATGAGGCGGTGAAGTCTCGCGATCCTCTGCTGGCACGGTTCGGGTTCATGTCGACCGTATCGGGCGGCGGATTCATCGGTGGGTTCCTGACTCAGCTGTTTCAGCGCAAGCAGATTCGCTCGGCTGCCGATGTTGAGGCGGTGCTGGCTGACGATCTGCAGTCAGCGGCAAACGCGGCCGACAAGGAGTCCGGGCCGAGTCCGGGCTACGGCCGCCATGTCATGCACTGGTTGCGCGAGAACGGTCGTTATCTGGCGCCGAGCGGCACCGGCGATTACCTGTTGGCGCTGGCGACGGTGCTGCGCAACTGGCTGTCCCTGCAACTGATCTATGCCAGTCTGGCGATGATCGCCCTGCTTCTGATGCAAGTGCTGCGTTGGGCGCTGTATTTCGCCCTGCCCCGCAATGAGTTGACCGAGGTCTGGCATCCGCGCCTGCAATGGGCTGGCCAGTACGCCGATGCACTGGCGTTCTCGCCCTACTACTTTCTGGTGTTTGCGCTGATCGCATTCGCCTTTACACCGGTCGCGGCGACCTACTGGACGATTGCCGAGCAGCGCCCACGCGGCGCGCCGTGGCGACGCATCCTGCTGATTGGCCCAGGTCCGGCCCTGCTGATCGCCTTGATCGTCTATCTGGTATTTCGTCGCGAGGACGGCGTGATGGCCGAGTCCGACGTCAATATCTGGCACGCGGCCTCGTTGTTTCGCACTGCCGTGCTCAGTCTCTGGGTGGCCATGCTCGGCCTGCATTTCAGCGGCGCGATCGGCGTGTTGCGGCTGCGCTGGAAACTGCTGGCATGGTTGCCGATCCTGTTGCTCAGCTATATCGCGACCGTGCTTGACCAGCCGATCGGCGCGCCCGTGCTGGCCTGCTTCGTGGCGATCGAGTCAGCGCTGGATCAGGATTTTCTCGAACTGTTTCTGATCTGCTGGGCAGTCTTTTCGTACGCGGCAATGATGATCGTCTCGGCCGAGCAGGCCCGGATCAATCGCTACAACCGCAACGATCAGAGCGCCTGGCCGAGGGTGCCGCGCCATCATCTGACCAAGTCCTTGTCAAACGTACTGCTGCCGATCGCGGCCGTCAGTCTGCTCTATTTCATCGACACCCTCGGCGGTTACGTTTACGAGCATTTTTCCGCTGGCGACAATCTCGGAACCATTCTCGCCGCGCTCGGTAGCGGCCTGGGCGGTGCTGCATTCGCGCCGCGGGTGTTCGAGTGGTACCAGCGTCTGACCGCCGGCTCCGACCGGGCGCGCGCTCTGCCCTTGAGCACGATCCTCGCCCTGGTTGCGTTTGCCCTGTTTCTGCTCTGGGCGGTTGCCCTGGCGGTAATCGCGCATGGCCTGGTCTGGCAGTTTGGCCGTACCGCGCCCGCGCCGGAGACAATGCTGGTGCCGCTCTGTGCGCTGGCCTTTCTGTTGCTGCTGGCGACCAGTCAGAGTTTCTTCCGCGGCTTCGTCAATGCCAGCAGCCTCGGTAGTATCTACACCCAGCGACTGGCACGCGCGTATCTGGGCGCCTCCAACCCGGATCGGATGAGCGGAAACATTGCGGTCACGGAGGTGCAGCGCCACGATGATCAGGTCACCGGCAATGACGCCCGTGCTGCCAGTCGGGAAAAGGGCGCACCGATCCATCTGGTCAATACCTGCCTCAACGAAACCCTGCATCCGCAGATGGGTGTCCAGCAACTCGATCGCAAAGGACTGCAGCTGTCGATCGGTCCGTTCGGATACTGCGTCGGTGCTCGTCATGTGCTGCGCACCGATTTTGCTCTGCCCTGGCGAGATGAGGATGCCGCCTACCGCGTGCACGAGGACAAGCGGCTTGGCATGGCTGAAGTCGTCCGCCGCCAGGTCAGTGATCGCCTGTTTCATCCGGCGCGCGCCAGCGAGTCGGGACCGGAAGGCGGCTTCCGGCCCTTCTCCAATCATCGCGGTTGGGAACTGGGCGATTTGTTCGGACGCAGTGACGCCAAGCCGATCTCCGCGCATCCGCACTTTGGCTTGTGGGACCATATTGCCAGTCGATTCGATGCGCTGAAATCGGCGCGGCTGCGACCGGCGCTGGACCGCACCGAAGTCTTGCCGTTTGCCTCATGGGTCGGAATTTCCGGCGCGGCGTTCAGTACCGGCGCTGGTTTCCACACCAGTCTGCCGCTGGCCATGCTGTGTGGATTCTTCAATGTGCGCCTCGGCTACTGGTGGGATGCCGGCGTCCAGGGCACGAGCGGACTTGAAGATGTGCGGTCCCCGCAGGCGCACTGGCTGGTTCGACTGTTTCCGGTCTATGGGCTGCTGAAAACCGAACTCAGTGCCGCCTACACCGGAACCAATGCGCGGCGCTGGTATCTCAGCGATGGCGGCCACTTCGAAAATCTTGGCGTCTACGAACTGATCCGCCGGCGATTGAAATTGATCGTCAGCATCGATGCCGGCTGCGACCCCGACAGTGGCTTCGAGGATCTCGGCAATCTGGTCCGCAAGGCGCGTATCGATTTCAATACCCAGATCGAATTTCTAGCCGCCGACGAACTGACGCAACGCCTTGGCAGCAATGCGGCCCTCGGCACGCTGGATGATCTGCGTAGACTCAGTCGCCGCGAATCCAGTGACGGCATACTCGGCAACAGCCGCACCAGCCTGAAGCACGCGGCTCTGGCACGGGTCGACTACGGGCCGGGTATGGCAGACGCCGACCGCTATGCCTGGTTGCTCTACATAAAGCCCGCCGTGGTCAGTGAGGATCTGCCCGCGGACCTTGCCCAGTATCAGATCGCCCATGCCGACTTCCCGCACCAGAGTACGGCCAACCAGTTCTTTGACGAGGCGCAGTGGGAAAGTTATCGCAAGCTCGGTGAGTTCACCGCCTGCCGATTGTTCGGCGCGCAGGCCAAGGGCGGCGGCTTGCTCGATCTGCTGGCCGCGACTTCGGCCGCGCCGGATTGAGGCGATGCGTAACGCAACACAGACTCGAGGGGAAGTGGGGCCGCGTGTTCGGGAAGCAGGATCGGAGGCGTCTCGGATGGCGGATGCGAGCCATTCCAGGACCTGATTCGTACCAATCCTCATCAGTCGCTGGACCTTCGACATCGGACGCTGCGAATGGAGGGCGTCGCTCCTGCGACGCCTGCAGGCTACCGACAGGCCATCAGCGAGAATCCATCGGGGGTTTTATCAGAGGCGAGGGATCAGGGCGGCCTTGGGACAGAGGCCAGCGCGGCCGCGCGGGAGCGCGGCCCTCCGTGCGTCAGCAACGCCACGGCCCGAGCCCGATCAGACGGGGAGGGAGCGGACACGTGATGAGGATTGGTACGAATCTGGTTCCAGGAAGAGGAAGCAGGGGCTTGCTCGAATCAATCTGGAATATTCCACTGCGCCTGCAACGCTCCGGTATGGGCCCGGCGGATATTGCCGAGCAGGCGGGCGAAGGCTGGCTTGAGCTGAGTCCAGGCCGCACGATCCAGATCCTTGGGGCGTCGCACCGCCGCCTGTCGCATCGCCGTGGCGAACGCCTGACCACCGGCGAAGACGATGCAATTGCCGCGCTCGCCCTCATGTACGGTGACGCTGGCGGCAAAGCTGCGCTGGATCCGAGTCAGTTGCAGATCGAACTCGTCGGCGGCCTCGTGCAGATTGCTGACCAGCACACCGGAATCATCAAGACTGCGTGCGCAGGCATCGTAGAACGCCTGGCTGCACAGCGCGGGTGGCACGCCGTCGCCACCATAGCCATCGACCATCAGCACATCGAAAGCCGCCGGCTCGGCCGCAGCGATGGCCTTCGCACCATCGGCGGCGATCACTGACCAGCGCCGATCGTCGGGCGGCAGGCAGAAGTCCTCGCGCAGCGCGATGACTTCCGGATCGATTTCCCAGGCCAGGATGCGTGCTTCGGGCAGATGGCGGTGACAGAACTTGGCGAGTGAACCACCGCCCAGGCCGACCATCGCCAGCGAGCGTGGCTGCGGCACAAACATCAGGCAGCCCATCATCAGTCGTGTGTACTCGAGATAAAGATCATCGGGGCGATCCACCCACATCACACTCTGAATCTCGGCGCGATTGAAATGCAGGGAGCGCAGCCCCTCGTGCTCGATCAAATAAGGCGCCCCCAGACGATGCGCCGTCGGCGGATCGGGGTTCTCGATAGCGCGTGGCAGCGGCAGCGGATTCACTCAGCGGAACACCACGGTGCGATGGCCATTGAGCAGAATGCGATGCTCGACATGGCGACGCACCGCGCGCGCCAAGACCAGGGATTCGGTGTCACTGCCCAGACGCACCAGCTCGCGCGGCGTCATCGCATGATCGACGCGCGCGACATCCTGCTCGATGATCGGGCCCTCGTCGAGATCGGCGGTGACATAGTGCGCGGTCGCACCAATTATCTTGACGCCACGGGCGTGTGCCTGATGGTAGGGCCGCGCACCCTTGAAGCTCGGCAGAAAACTGTGATGGATATTGATCGCGCGACCGCTGAGGGCGCCGCAGAGATCACTGGAGAGGATCTGCATATAGCGGGCAAGCACGACCAGATCGATGCCTTCGCGGGCGACCATGTCCAGGATCTGTTGCTCCTGCGTGACGCGACTCGTCGAATCGACCGGTAGATGGTGAAAGGGCACACCATAGGATGCGGCGAGCGGCGAGAAGTCCTCGTGGTTGCTGACAATGGCCGCGACATCCACTGGCAACTGACCGCTGTGCGCGCGAAACAGCAGATCGTTGAGGCAGTGCCCCTGTCGACTGACCAGCACCAGCAGTCGGGCACGCCGGCGCGCATCATGCAATTGCCAGTCCATCACGAACTCGGCGCCGAGCTCAGCAAAGCGCTCGCGGACCTGATCGACGGCTGCGACGTTCGGTACATCGAAGTGCACACGCAGAAAGAATCGACCGGTCTCTTCGTCGCCGAACTGCTGCGCATCGAGAATATTGCAGCCGAGTTCGTAGAGCAGGCCGCTGACGCGGTAGACGATGCCGGTGCGATCCGGGCAGGCCAGGGTCAGGATGTAATCGTGATGCTTCATCGGGCTGCGGCCCAGTGCCGAAGTGTGCGGAGCTGCCGAGTGTAGGCGATTGCCGTCGAGCTGCACGTCGACCCGTGCTTGATGCTGCCGGACGTACTGCGCAGAGGGGTCGGCACTCCTGCCGCGCAGCTCCGCTTGCAAACCGCGCCGCATGCAGGCAGCTTGCGATCTGGACCAAGGAGAATCTGGCGATGCATACTTCCCGTCTTGTGCTGCTGATGATTGCACTCTCCGGGCTGGCTGCCTGCCGGCAGCACGATGCGGCCGATGCCAGAAAAGCGGAACCGTCAGCCCAGCCTGGCATCGACGTCGAAGAGTTGGCGCTCGTTGACGCTCAGCGCAGTTTGGCGGATGGCACAGTGAGCGTGCGCGATCTGACGCGCGCCTATCTGGACCGGATCGCTGCGCTCGATGACGCTGGCCCCATGCTCAACGCCGTAATCGAGCTGAATCCGCAGGCGCTGGCGGATGCCGATCGACTGGATGCCGAACGAACTGCCGGTCAGTTGCGCGGTCCTCTGCACGGAATCCCGGTGTTGTTGAAAGACAATATCGATGCGGTCGGTATGGTCACCTCCGCCGGTTCGCTTGCGCTTGCCGAGCATCGACCGGTGCAGGATGCCGTGCTGGTGCGCCGACTGCGTGATGCCGGCGCAGTAATCCTCGGCAAGACCAATCTTTCCGAATGGGCCAACTTCCGCTCTACGCATTCGATCTCCGGCTGGAGTTCGCGTGGTGGGCAGACGCGCAATCCCTACGCGCTGGATCGCAATCCCTGCGGATCAAGTTCGGGCACCGGCAGCGCCATTGCCGCCAGTCTTGCCATGCTCGGCGTTGGCACCGAAACCGATGGCAGCATCATCTGCCCCGCCTCGGTCAACGGACTGGTTGGTCTGAAACCCACTGTTGGTTTGATTAGCCGCAGCGGCATCATTCCGATCTCCGAATCGCAGGACACCGCAGGACCAATGACGCGCAGCGTCGCCGAAGCCGCGGCCCTACTCACGGTACTCGCTGGTCCGGATGCTCACGATACTGCCTCGCCCAAGGATGCGGCGCGATTCGGCCTTGACTATCTGCAGGCGCTGCAGCCGGATGCATTGCGCGGTGCGCGCCTCGGTGTGCTGCGCCAGGCCATGGGCTATCTGCCGGCCGTTGATGCCCAGGCCGAGCTTGCCTATGCCAGCCTGCGTGCGCAGGGCGCCATCCTCGTCGATGTCGAGTTGAAGACCTGGGGCAGTTGGGATGATGCCGAGTTCGAAGTTCTACTGTACGAATTCAAGGACGGACTCAATCGCTACCTCGCCACCCGCAGCGCGCCGCCGCAGTCACTCGAATCACTGATCCAGTGGAATGCCGATCATGCGCTGCAGGCGATGCCCTGGTTCGGCCAGGAGCTGCTGCTCAATGCGCAGGCCAAGGGTCCGCTCAGCGAAGCCGCCTATCTTGAAGCGCGCCAGAAGGCGCGCCGCGCAGCGGGCGAGGACGGCCTGCTGGCCCTGCTTAAAGCGCATCAACTCGAAGCCTTGATCGCGCCCAGTACGGCGCCGGCCTGGCTGACCGACCGCGTCCTCGGCGATCACTACGTCGGTGGGGGCTATTCGATCGCTGCGGTGGCGGGGACGCCGAGCATTACGGTGCCAATGGGCGATGTGCAGGGTCTCCCGGTCGGACTGGTCTTCATGGCGCCGGCGTTTGAGGAGTCCCGGCTGATCGCGCTGGCCTATGGCTTCGAGCAGGCAGTGGCCGCGCGCCGCCGGCCCGAATACCGAGCGAGCGTGGAATAGCGCAGCGCCTTTCGGATCAGGGCGACTGCGCGAGCTTGTGCAGACCTGACGAAAGACAGGTGGTGCAGGCGGCCGCACCGGCCTAACCTGCCTGCATACGAATTGCGCACTTCTCTCGCACACCAGGACACCGACCATGACCGATCTCGCCGCCTACTTCGGAGCTCGCCTACGCGCTGCAACGCCGTCCTGGAGCTCGCTGAGCGTCGAATTGCAGGACGCGGACTCTGGCAACATTGATGTCGAGTGGCTGCCGATGGAAGAGACAATCGTCCTTGAGAGTGAAGCCGAACTCGCCTGATCGCGCTCGCGCGATACGCTGTTTGATCCTATGCCCATGGGTGCTTGCCGTCGTCGCGCGCGCCTTGCCGCGCTGCGTTTGATCTTGTCGTTGCTTTTGTCCCCGAGGGGATTGACCAGCTCCGCTGTTGAGAGCCATAGAGCGTGGCTTGCCACGCTGCGGGTAGTGGTCTAGTTTGAAATCACGGATCGATTCGAAGCTGTTTGATCCCGTTTTCCAGCTCTTCGATCCTGTCTTCAAAGTCTTTGAGCTGCTCTTGCTGTTCTTGTTGATCTTGCGTCTCCTGCAACTCTTGGAGCCGTTCTTGAAGAGTCTCTAGCTCCGCTCGCGTTTCGGTCAGGTCTTTCCTAAGACTATCGATCCGCTTGCCCATGCTATCGAGCCCATACCACAGCCCGACGATTGCACCGCCAAAGAAGATTAGGATGGTGTCCATGGCAGCTACGGATTGAGGATTTTGATGAAGTGCTCGCCCCGCTTGATGAAAGCCTTGTCGCGCCCACTCGGCGTGCCCTTCCTGGCGTTCATCAGGTCGGTAACTCGGCTCATCAGCTTCATTCGTTGCTCGCCGGGCGGAATAGCTTCCGCGATGATCGTCGCCAACAGCAGAAACGTTCCGTCTAGATCTGCTTGATCAGCCTTGCTCTTCTCGCCCAAACCTTTATCACGATCCATGGCCGGTCTCCGCGCTGAGGAGCTTCATCCTCCGGCGCGAAACCTGAACGGTCAAGTCACATTCTTTCTGTGCAACAATGAAGGCGGTATTTAGAAATCGTTACTTTCAGGACATATTTGGATGCTGGTATCACACTACGCTACTATCTTCCAAGGTTGAACCTACTGATCAGGTGATGAACGGAAGCTGTTGTTTTCATTTTGGTTTCTGGAACTGCGTTACGGCGACGAAAGTCTATTGCTAAGTGGATAGAGCGCGGTCTAGGCTCCGTTTCAGCAGAACCCGAGGGGGTTGCGTCATGAAGAACAATCGAGTTGTCGTTGTGCATAGTGCATCCGGTGCTTTTTCGCGGAAAGTCACTCCCACAGGCGTCACGGTAGTCTTTGTTGATAGCAAGGTGTCGCTCAAGCCTACCTCTTCGAATTCGAGGTCAATGGATTTGAAGCCGAAAGAGGGACACGGCAATGAACACTTCCGAGAACGACCAACAAGAGTCGGCTGACGATCTCTGCGACTTCAACCCGTTTTTCCAAACACTCGTTCTTTCGACTGATCCTGAACATACGGATCGGCTAATCGGTATGTTGGCTTACGCCAACTACAAGCGAGTGAAGTGTGATTGGGTGCAGAGCTTTCGGACGAAGCACAAACGCTATCCGAAAAGGGAAGATCGGCAAGCCTTCATCGATGCCCACAACCAGCCGCTAGGCCTAGACAGCCTGCGATCTGGTGCGGCATCAATGTTGTACGAATTCGCCGAGGCGTACGCGGAACAAGTGATTGAGACAAAGCGCACCGAACTTCGCAAGGATGCGGTCGCGGACTTGCTCAGCACTCACAAAACAGATCTAGAAGTCGTCATCAAGAGACATACAGGAAAGATGGCGAGCTTCCTCTTGAGCCTCCTTTCTAACTTGGTGTTTACTGCGCTTCTGATTGTCTTAGTGTTTGTTGCCAGAAATGAGTACGGCGAGCTATTCGACAAAGACGACAAAGACGACAGTAAACCACCGAAACCAGCCATCACGGCCCCAGGGGATCAACCGCAGTTACCGGGCTGATCTCACTTGTCGTGCTTCTTGTACGGACCGCGCTTCTTCGGCTCCTGTTCCGGCACCAGCGCCGCAATCTCTTCTAACGACCACACATGGTCAGCAATGCCGGCTTCCATAGCCGGCGTCACGCGCAGCGTCTTGTGGATGCGCCCAAAGTTGTAGTGCATGAAGTGAAGCGCGATGGCGTGGACGTGGTTCTCAACCTTCTTTGAGAAGCCATTCGTCAGGCGGGTAAAGCGGCGCATGCCCATCCGCATGGTCAGGTTCTGGCGCTCTACGTAGCTGGTCGAGACGTGCTTCATGTCTGGCTGCCCTTCAATGACGATGCGCTGCTCGCCGATGATCTGCGGCGGGCTGTAGCGGCGCTCACCTTCTGGGGCTTGGCCGAACACCTTTATCAGCTGTGCGTAGTCCACGGCTGCGCCGAAGCTTCCTTCGATGGCGTCCACGTACAGCTTGAGGCCATCGGTCGTGATCTGAACACGGTTGCTGAGCCGTGCCGACAGGTCTGAAATGAACTCGTGCGCGACATCGGCATTGCGACGGCCAACCATCCAAGAGCACATCAGCTTCGAGTCAGCATCCAGGGCGGTCCACGTCCAGACATCGCCATAGCCGAACTGGCCGCGCTTTTCTTCCGGCACGTTGCGCTGCTTGGCGTTCACGAATGACCAGATTTCATCGCACTGCAAACGCTTGCAGGTCAGGTTTCGCAGCGTCTTGTCTTGGTAGTCAGCACAAGCGGCGCCAACGTCAGCCAGGAGCTTGAGCACCGTGGCCTTTGCGGCTCCGGATACTCGGCACGTTGCATTGATCGACATGCCTTCAACGAGGAGGCCGAGGATTTGGGCGCGCTTGGCAATCTTTGTCTGGTTCATGTTGAACATTATGCTTGAGCGCTCATGCATTGTCAATAGGCCATAGCTAGCCGTTCCCATCTTTTTGGATAAGATCAGTTTGACAAAGAGAGGGAGTCAAGCGACAATGAACGCGCCGGAAAGTTGTGCCTCCGGCGCGCTCAGTGTCAGCTGGCTATATTTTCAGATAACAGTAAACCACTGTCCGTATCCTCCTGCACAAGCCGTCCGTCATGCACGGTTGCTCCTGGCCTCGAAGCAGTTGATGGGGTGCGGCACTAACCGCACTTCGAAGAAGTGAACAGCCCACTTTGTTAGCGCAGAGTGGGTTCACTTTTTTAGGCTCCAGCCAAGCGCGCGATTCGCTTGAAAGCGATCATCACGGGACAAAAGGTTAGACAGGCCAACAACCTTATCGGCTGCGCCGATTTCAATGCCTTCGGCACTCAACTCCTTAAGGAGGCCGCGCGTATGCTGCGGGGCTGATGCAGAAAGAATTTGATAGACGGCGTTGGTGATAATCGCCTTCTGGGTGATTTGGTGTTCGTGGATGCCCTTGCGGCCAGCAAACTCCACCTTGACATACTTAGTCCCGAGTACCCCGCCCTGTTCGGCGGGTTCCTCGTAGATGGACAGGAATGCTTCCAGCTTCTTTCGCTTAGCGCCAAGAGCGTCCATCTGTTTAACGATGTCCGCGAGGTCTGTCTTAGCTTTATCGATGATCGGGTCTGTGTTCATGGCGCCATTGTATGGCGTCTTTAGCCGATGTCAATGAGACTTGGTAAATGAAAGCTAAGAAATCCGTTATTTAGCTACCCATCTTGCTTTAGCCGCATTCTGGGCTATAGTTTTCCGTTCTTCTGGAGTCAATGAGGCAGCCCTTGCCTTCCCTCCCTTGAGCCCCCCCTTCCGCCCAAGTGCAACCGCTGCGGCATTCTTGCCGTCGTCGGTCTTGATATCCTCGATCTCGCCCGTGGCGATCCCTGCGATCAGGTGTGCAAGCTGGTTGGTGTCGCGTGGTCTTTTCGGTTTCGTTGCCATGCAACAAGCCTAGCAACCCGTGCTTGAACGCTCAAGCAGCCGAGATTTCAAACTAGACCACTACCACGCTGCGTTTGATCTTGTCTAAATCCGCTGTCCAACTTCGATGATTCGCGACGGCCCACCGTGATCGGCGCGGCTGACCCTGCCTAGCCCTCAGCGAACCAATAGCCTGCCGTGGCGTCTTGGCCAATGGCATACGCCAATGCATTCAGCCTGTCCGCACTCACGGCAAAATGCAATTCGGTGGTACTGCTGGCGATGACATTGGCATGTTCTGGTGCGCAGGCGCGTAATTTTATTCGCGCCAGTTGATCAGGTAGGGCGCTGCCGTGGTGCCGCTTGATCCAGGCCTCTTTCAACACCCAGCGCTGAAGCAGTTGGTCGCTGTCGAGACTGCGCTCGGCTTCACCCTCGGCCAGTAGAATTTTCTCAAAGCCGAGCAGAGCATCGCGCGTCGGCTGGCGTTGCTCGATATCGATGCCGATTGCTCCCTCAGCGAGTGCCGCAGCAATCCAGTCGCCACTATGACTCAGTGAGAGCTGCACGGCCGGGGCTTGCTCACTCGGCCTTGGGGGCAGGTTGGGCCGATCGTCCAGGCGATAGTCCGCGGCGCGACCGCCTTGCAGTTCGGCCAGCAGGCAACGCGCCAGCCAGTGGCCTGCGAGATAGTGATCGCGACGTGTCGATTGCTGGAATCGTTGCAGCCGGCGCTGCTCACTCGCGGACAGCCATTCATTCGAATCCGGTGGCAATTCCCTCAGCAGATCGCTGATGCGGACGATTCGGACCAGGGGCAGCACTGTGTTCTCCGTGTGCGTGATTCAGCGCCAATCGTGAATTGTAAGACAACGCTGGGAGACGCCGCGTTCCGTCGTAGGGCGTCCCGTTGAGACGCCGGTTTGGGTCTGCGGCGGGATTGCGTTGGCATTGCGCAGAGTTGCCACACAGAAAGGCGCTTTCACGACGACTCGACGATGCGGACGCCGAGATCGCTGGCTTCGTAGATGCGCTGGCCATCCACCCACAGACTGGCACGCGCTTTTGCATACACCCCGCGTGCGTCGTGACCACGTTCGGTGACCTCTAGCGTGGTGTGCACCTGGCGATGATGCGGTAGCACTTGGCCGCGATACTTCCATTGGTGTGGCAGATCGATCGCAATCGATTCGAAGCGTGGCGAGCGCATGCCGGCGCCGGCGCCTTGATCGAGCAGGAAGGCCTGCAGGCTCTGCAGCATTGCCTCAAGCCCCAATGAACCCGGCTGTACCGGATCCTGGAAGAAATGCGCCTTGAAGAACCACTCGCCAGGATCAACGTCTTTCACCGCACGCAACTGGCCGAGACCAGCGGCACCGGCCTCCGGCCAGATGCCTTCGATACGGTCGATCATGCGCAGCATCGGGCCGGCGAGCTCAAGCGCGCCCTGACCGAAGAACGGGGCAGGGCTGGCATCGAGATCGACGCACTGATTGGATTCGCGCTGCAACAGTTCCCGCTCAGCCGCTGTGATCGGCAATCCTGCTTGCGCCGCCAAGGCCTCCGGCGGAAAAAATCCGAATACGGTCTGCAAGCGGTAGACCGCGCGATCGCCGAGCCAGCACTGCACGCTGAAATTTTCGATGATCATGCCGGCGCTGGCGGAGACCGAGCTGAGTTCGACTTCCGTGCGCAGCACGCCATCGCCGCCGCCGAGTTCGGCGAGCACGGTGCCACTGCCATCGAGATTGCGGAATCCCAATTCTGCATCGACGGTGAGTGCTGAGCCGACATAGCTCGACAGCCAACCACAGGGCTGCAGGGCGGCTTCGAGCAGAACCGCGAACGGCATCCGCGCGCAGCCGTTCTGATCGAGATACCAGACCGATTCGGGCAGGTCGTACTCGGCGACCACGCGTGCGCCGGCGCGCATCACCCCAATCGGACCATGCACTTCGGCGATCCGGCTGATGAAGTGATAGGGCGGGCGCGGCAATCGCGCCACCCGCATCGGTCCGTCGAAACGCTGATACATCGGACCGAAGGCCTGCGAGGGCGGACCGCTGGCGCAGGCAAGCAGACTGGCCTGATCGAAACGAAAACCGTCGACCACCGCGACCGCTCGATCCGACTTGGCTGAAGACGCCACGGCCGTTTCGTGTGCAGGCAGCAGAGGCCAGTCCGGGACCAGCTGCAGGGCAACGCGGCGGGCATGAAAAGCCTTCAGTCCATCCACCGTGCAGAGCAGGTCCGCGTAAACCGTCGGCAAGGGCCCGGCGATGACTTCCTCGACGAATACCTCGGTCACCAGGAGTCGCGAACGCGGGGTGACCTGGCCCCGGCATTGCAGCGCATAGGCGAGCTCGGGCACCGGCTGGAAGCGCCAGCCGTCGCGCCGCAGGGTGTAACCACACGAAGCCAGATAGATCGCCATCGCCTGCAGGCAGGCCTCGAACATCAGGGTGCCGGGCATGCAGGGATCGTTCTTGAAATGGCCGTCAAAGAACCACTGACTCGGATCGATATCGAGCTCGGCGCGCAGATAGCCGCGCTGCCAGGGTCCGCCACGCAGTGCCAGCGCGACCACGCGATCGAGCAGCAGCAGTTGCCCGCCCTGGATGCCGGGCGTGCGCGTGTGCGTGCGGGCGAGCTCGAAGCCCGGACCGAAACAGGCGGCAGCATCGCCAGCAGCCAGTTGCTGCAGTTGCGTCCGACTCAGCGCGCTATGCGTGCAGTCGACCAGCGGTGGATCGAGCCTTGGGTTGGCCAGCGGAACCTGTTGATCGGCCGACCATAGGCAGCCGGCAGAATCAGCCAGTTCGGCGTCCGTGAAAAATCCGGCCTGACCTTTGCGCACCGAAAGCTGCGGGCGTGCGCCATTGATGCATTGATAATGAAAAAACATCAGGCGCACATCGCCCTGCGCGGCGTGACCATCGATGGCAATCTCGAACTGCAGTGTGTCGCCGCGACGCGGCAGATCGCCGTGGTAGGTGAGTTCGCAGCCGAGCAGTCGATAGACCCGCTCGCCACGATTGTGCGCGTCGACACCGAGCCAGGAGATCAGCATCAGGTCGGCTTGGCCCGACTCGATCAATACGCCAGCGGGCATGCGCTCCTGATGCAGATACCAATCCTCGCCGCCGACATCGGTCTCGGTCCAGATACGACCGCGGGCCATGCTGCCGGCAGCGCCCTCGATTCCGGTGACCCGATCCGCGAGCAGCAAGGGCGGCCGCGGCATGCGGACCTGACGCGCATAGTGATCCTGATGTGCAAATGCCGGACCGAACAATGTCGAGATTTGTCCATCGGCATGCACCTGCAATTGGCTGCGACCAAAACGCGGACCGCTGGGCTGGAACGCGGGCTGCAGCTCCGACGCGTTCGCGCCCGCTTGCCTGGCGGAGGGCAACGAGGCGGCGCGCGCTGGGCTCAGCGGCGTTGCTGAAATTTCTGTGCGCACCGTTTCTGGCGTAGCGACTTGCAGAGCCGTGTGCGGTAGCGCGGGCGCTGCCTTCGGTGCCGGCATGGGGTACGGCTCTGGTCTGGCACTGACCGCTGTCGGACTTTGATCCCGTACCGGCAGCTGGGCGGGCGTGGTCGAAGCACCCATCAACAACTGCTGAGCGCGGCTACGCAACTGCAAAAACTGCTGATGCGCCGCCGACTGCGTCTGGATGAACTGGCGCTGCGCCGCGCCGATTTGGCTGAGCTGTGTGCGCGCCGCGGCGAGCAGCGGATGCGATGGCGGTTCTGCGTCCGTCTGCACCGCCGCGTCGATCATGCGCGCACGCACTGGCGGCGGCGATTCCAGGCGCTTCGACGACTGCGCAACGATTTCGGGCAGCGCTGATTGCACCGCGCGCAGGGCGCCGGACACCGACGGCAACGTCGGTGCTGCTTGCATGATCTGCAGCGGTTGCTGGATCGCGCTATCACGCGGCATCGACGAATGCGTCTGCGATGCCTGCGCTGAACTCATCCGCTCGATCAGCGGCCAATGCGCGGCAAACCGACGCGGTCGCAGCGCCGGTGGCAGTGCCCTCGCCGGTGCCAGCAGTTGCTGCAGCCGTTCCAAATTCATCGGCACACCGGCGGCAATCAGGGCGGCGATCGCCTGCAGGCTGGCTTCGAATCCGCCGCCGCGACGATCCAGACTGACGACCAGTGCTTCACGGTTGCCGAGTACGCCGCGGATCGCGCGCGCAAAACTGCCACCCGGTCCGTGTTCGACAAAGACGCGCACGCCATCGTTCCAGGCGCGCTCGATCACCGGGCGCAGGTCCAGGGTCTGATTGGCTTGATCCAGAATGGCCCGCGCGCAGCGCTCACGGTCGGCGCTGTAGCTATGACCCAGCGCATTGGAATAGATACGGCCATGGCGCGGCGCCCGCGTGTCACGACGATGCAATTGCAGCCAGGCTTCGGCGACAGCTTGAAGTTCCGGCACATGCACGGCGAGTGGATAGATCAGTTGCAGGCAGCGACTGGCACCGATGCGCGTGACCACGATATCGCAGACGCTGGCGTCGCCGGCGATCAGGCAATCGCTATCGCCATTGATGATCGCGATGTGCACGCGATCGAGGCCCAGCATTGCGCTACGTACTTCAGCGATCGGCGCGAGTACGGTCCAGCTCGCCCACTGCACCGCACGCCCCCATTGCGCGGCCACCGCTTCGAAGCTGCCGCCAAGACGACGCGAGATCAGCTCGCTCGATTCCATCTCGGCCATCAGCGCATCCGGATCGTTCCAGACGCCAGCCGCGACCAGGGCATTGGTCTCGCCCGATGAATAACCCAGCCAGGCGTCTGCCTTGAGCCCGAGCACGCCCTCGCTGAACTCCAAGTGGAGTTGCGACAGCGCCGAGGCGCCCCATAATTGCTGCTGTGCTGTCGGCTGTACTTCGTCCGTCTGATAGGCCCAGTCCAGTGCGGTGGCGAGCCGCTGACTGCGTTCGGCAAGCTGATCGAGCAGCTGTGGCAGTTGCTGCACCAGATCGCGGCCCATGCCGGCATACGAAGCACCGGCACCAGCGAAGACGAAGGCCAACTCACCGCCGATTGGCGCCTCACGGAAGTACACCGCGGCGCCCGCTGGTGCGCCATGAATCAGATGCGCGAGCGCGCGCTGGCGTACCGTATCGAGTTCAACGTCAGCCGCCACCAGCACCAGGCGCGCGGGCCCCACGTCACTGGGTTTCGCCGATTGCAATGCCGTGATGACCGCGGCCTTGTCGGTGCCGGAATAGATATGCAGACGCGCGATGGCTTGCTCGGCGCGCCGTGGATTTCCTGCTGCATCACGAAGCAGCAGCGACTCACCACCGGCGAGACTCAACTTGCACTGGCGTGGACCAACAGATAGCCAAGGCCGTCCATCGGGCAGCTGTCGATGGTGCAGTCCGAGCACACATTGACTGAGCCGGAGCAGACCATCGGCGGCGCCGGCGTTGCCGATGCGCTGGCGATGGATCGACTCGGTCCAAGGTCCTTCGGTCACCGTGTCTGTGTCGGCAACCCTGCCTGCACCGCAATGCTCGATCAGTGCATAGATCCGATCACCATCGCGCTCGGCATCTGCCAGCCGTTTGACGATCAGAACCACGGCGGCATCGGCAGGATCAGTATTGCCCGCGGCACGCGTGACCGGCTCGCAGCAAAGATCCACCGCGCCGACCAAGGCAGCATCGATCTCGCCCGCTTGCAATGCGCCGCAGGCAAGGTGCAGTGCTTGCAGGCCAGATTCTGCGCCAGACTGCACGGTGAACCCCGGTCCGGCCAGATCGAATTGCGCGCTGATCCGGTTGGAGGGAATATTCGGCATACAGCCGATTACACCGGCGCTCTCGAGCGGCGCGATGACCGCATCGATATTGATTACTTTCTCGCTTCCCTCTGGATGGCGCCAGCGCGTGCCATAACGCGCAATCTCCGCGTCGGGCTCCATGCCGATCAGCACAGCAGTGCGCTCGCGCGGTAGCGGCGCTACTTCGGCCAGCGCTTCGCGTGCCGCCTGCAGGATGGCCAGTTGCTGAGGCAAGGTCTGCTCGAGATCGCGCGGCGGAAAGCGCAGGCCAGCGAGATCGAGCTCGATCTCGGCCATAGCTGCGGCTCCATCCTCGCCGCGCAAACGCGCGCCAGAAAATAGTGCTTCGCTGAAGTCTGCCCGATTTGCCCATCCCCCCACCACACACCCGAACCCGACGATGGCCATGGATGGCCGAGTGTCGCGGGCACAGGATGTGCTGGAGCGACCGATGGCCATGGATGGCCGAGTGTCGCGGGCGGTTTCTTCGCTCACGCGCATCGACGTGGTGTCCGCCAAGTCAGGATCATTCTCGGACACGATCAGATGCGCATTATTGCCGCCAAAGCCAAATGCCGAGATCGCCGCGATCCGTGGTCGCTGGCTCGGCCAGGGTTCGGCCTGATCCAGCAGTCGGAACGGCGTGCCCACAAGCGCTTCGCTGGGTTCGTTGGCGTGCAAAGTTGGCGGACGAACACCCGCACGCATTGCCTCGATCAGCTTGATCAGTCCGGCGGCACCGGCGGCCGTGATCAGATGGCCGAGATTGGACTTCAGCGAACCGATCGGAAGATCAGGCGCTCCGGCAAATACCGCCGCGCTGCTGCGCAGTTCGGTGGCATCGCCGACCGGTGTGCCGGTTGCATGACATTCGAGCAGCGAAACCTCGGCGGGATTGATGCCCGACATCGCATACGCAGCCGCGATGGCGCGTTGCTGTCCGGCGGCATCAGGTACCAGCATGCCCTTGCCGCGGCCATCATTGGATAGTCCAACGCCGCGCACGATGCCATGTATGCAATCACCATCGCGGCGCGCATCGGCGAGCCGCTTGAGCGCGAGCATCGCGCAGCCCTCGGCTGGTATCAGTCCATCGGCATCGCGATGAAACGGTCGCGACTGTCCACTGCGACTGAGCGCATTGAGCGCCGAGAATCCGATGTGCAGGAAGAGATCATCGGCACGTTGCACGGCGCCGGCCAGCATCAGATCGGCACTGCCTTCGTGCAGGCGATCGCAGGCCAGCTTGATTGCGTACAAAGAACTCGCGCAGGCGGCGTCCAGGCTCAGACTGCCGGCGTCCAGTTCGAGCGCGGCGCGCAGCAGGTCGGCGCTGCCGCCGCTCATGCTGCGATTGCGTGGATCGGCCAGGCCTTGGCCGGTCCAGACTTGATCCGCGAATGCCGCCATGCCCTCGCTGGGAAATCCAAGATTGCCGAACACCGCGCCGACGCGACCACGACGTGCACTGCGCATGTCGGTCAGCGCGCCGCGCGCGCAATGCAGCAGCCAGTGGACGAGTGGATCAAGATCGCGCAGTGATGCAGCAGGAATCGCAAATCCTTCGGGATTCCACGCTTGCTCGAAGTCACGCACATAGCCGCCGCGATCCGACCAGGTGCGATCCGGCTGTGGCGCATCCGCACTGCACATCGCCTGGGCATGCGGCATCCGCCAGCGCGCCTGTGGCACCGAACCGAGCAGATCGCGGCCGCTGTGCACGGCATCCCAGAGCGCCTGCGGGCTCAATGCGCCGGGCAGCACACAGGCACGCCCGACAATGGCGATCGGCTCGAACCGCATCGATCAGGCCTGCGCGAGCGCGTGGTTGTGCACGCCCAGACATTCGGCGAATCGCTGTCCGCGCGCATCGGTGAACACGATATCGGTGGTTGTCGCCGATGCGCTGACGGCGCGCCGATAGGCAGTCGCTGTGATCGGCCCGGTGCAGGCTTCGGTTGCATAGCAACGCAGACTGTCGATCGCGGTCGGCAAATTGGCGCCGCCGAGCATGCGTTGCCCAAACAGTACGGCGAGCTGCAGTCCGCCATCAAGCGCGGCGACATCGAATTGCCAGGCCTGCTTGGGCCAATCTGCGGCCAGCACACCACGAACCTGCGCCGCCACCCCCTGATCGGATATGCCCTGCATCTGCTCGATCAGTTCGAACTGTCCACGATGAAAGAGCAGATCCGGGTACGGAGATGAGCCCGGCCAATCCTGCAGCGACACCGGCGGCGCGCTCTGGTTCGAGATCTCGGCGAGTTCGCGCAGCTCGGCGCGCGCGCTGTAGCGCAATCGACCGCTGGTATCGCGCACGCACATCTCAAGTTCGACTGCTTCAGTTCCGGGACGCGGACGTGCTTCGATACGCAGGCAATCGCCGCCATTCTCGAATCCGGCCAGGCGGATACCTTTGAGCACCTTCAGATCATGCAGGGCGATCAGCTCGAGTCCGGGCCGAAGGCTGCGTGCGGCACGCGCCAGCCATTCGGCGACCAGGACCACCGGCACCACCGGCATGCCATTGACGCTGTGACCTTCCAGATAAGCGTGACTCTCGCGGCGTACATTCAGTTCCAGTGCGTCAACACGAGCCTCGGCGCCATCGAACAGCAGGGCCTCCGCACGCGGCGCGCCACCGAGAATCAGATCGACCGAATCGTTGCTGCCGTCTTCCATTTCATCGGCGAACATCACCGCGCCAGCTTGCAAGGGAATCATCGGCACGCCGATGGCGGCGAAACGCGCTTTCAATTGCGGCGTCACCATGCCGCCCTCCCAGGGGCCCCAGCCGAGCGACTTGACGCGCAGGCTGGGGCGCAGCCGGGACTGCATGTGCATCACCCGTGTCAGCACTTCATTCGCCATCGCGTAGTCGGATTGTCCGGTATTGCCACAGCGCGCCGACACCGACGAGAAAACACACAATAATTTCAGCGGGTCATCGGCGGTGGCATCGAGAAGTGCACGCAGACCAGCGACCTTGGTATCGAATACCTGGTCGAATTGCTGATCGGTCTTGTCGGCGATGCGTTTGTCGGCGAGCACACCGGCGGCATGCACGACAGCACGGATCGGGCCCCAGCCGCGACGCACCTGGTCGAGTACGCGCTGCAAGGCGCTGGCGTCGTGGATCGAAACCACCTCGTAGCGTGCCGTGCATCCGGCCTGGGTGAGTGCGGACAGATTGGCGCGCACCTCACGGCTGGCCAGCAGCGACTGTACGCGCAGAGACAACGCGGCCGGCGTCAGCGACTCGCCAGCGCCTTGTGCCAGTGCCAGCAGGGCGCGCTTGAGTTCGGAAGATTCCATGATGCCCGTGCAGCCGACCGGCTCCTCGATCAGGGCCGAGCGGCCGAGCAGGACCAGGCGCGGCTTGCAGCGCCGCGCCCATTCGAGCACGCAGGCGGCGGTCACGCCGCGCGCGCCGCCCGATACCACCACCACATCGCCGGTCGTGATCGCTGGCATACCCGGCGCGACCGGGCGTTCGACACAGTGCACGGTCGAGCGCGCGCCGCTGGCCGATAGCATCACCTCGATTTCGCCGCCGCCCTCGAGCAATTCATCGGCAATCTGCACAGCAATGGCCTGCGCTGTGCGACCCGCCGAATCAAGGTCGATCGACTTGACCGCTGCCTGCGGCCATTCCAACGCACAGGTCTTGAGCAGGGCGGGCAGACCAGCCATCCAGCTGCGTACCGAATCGATGGCGGTCCGCTCGGGGCCGACGCCGCTGTCGTGGACGCTGACCAGCAAGCCCGCGGCTGCTTGCAGACGCGGCGCCAGCGCACGCGCCAACTGGAATGCCTCGCGGTTGATTGCCATCGCGGCGTCAATGCTTTCGAGCGTGCGCAGTCCGCCCAGATAGACGCAGGCCGTCGCCGAATCAGGTAAGCCATCGAGTGCGCTCGCATTGACGCCACGGCGCAATAGTTCGTCGGCGAGCAGGGGCGCAATTTCGGCATGGCCGGTGATGCACAGCGGCTGGCCCGAGAGCAGACCCGGCAAGGCAAGACCGCTGGCGGGTGCTGCGATGGCTTCGACGACATAGCGCGCGATCGAATGGGTGACAGTTGAATCCACTGCTGGCTGCGCCGGTGTGCTGACCGGGGCGGGCGTTGATTCGCCGCCGCCCTGCAGATAGTCGAGAATCTCACGCAGGCTGTGCAGCGCACCGAGTCGGGCGCGGTCGAGCTTGGGCAAGTGCGGCGCGCGCTCATCGACTGCAGCGAGGATTTCGACGCGCTTGATCGAGTCGATGCCGAGATCACCTTCAAGATCCATATCGAGCTGCAGCATCTCGACCGGATAGCCGGTTTTTTCGG
Organism: Lysobacterales bacterium; assembly: GCA_043738015.1. Lineage (GTDB taxonomy): Bacteria > Pseudomonadota > Gammaproteobacteria > Xanthomonadales > Ahniellaceae > 0-14-3-00-62-12. The sequence goes on along the minus strand of JAYSZM010000169.1, from coordinate 5,203 downwards.
CAACCACGGCGAGTAGCAAAGTGTTTAGCCCCGGTCCGCCAACGGCATTGCCTGCGGCCTGCAGCGGGATCGCCGCAGGAAGCGTTGTTGCGATCATTGCTGCGGATGGAATCGCGGTTGGCGCAGCTGGACCTGAGGCCTGCAGATAGCCGAGAATTTCGCGCAGGGTATGCATCGCCCCGAGTCGGACGCGGTCGAGCTTCGGCAACTGCGGTGCGCGCTCATCGACTGCAGCGAGGATTTCGACACGCTTGATCGAATCGATGCCGAGATCGCCTTCAAGATCCATATCGAGCTGCAGCATCTCGACGGGATAACCCGTCTTCTCGGCGACGACTGCAAGCAGCAACGGCTCAAGCGCCACGTCACTGATCGGCGCGTTTGCTGCAGTACGCGCGTTTGCCGCAATGGCTGGGTCTGGGCTTGCCGCTACGGCGGAATGCGCGCTCGTCGGCGCAGCGGCCTGCAGATAGCCAAGGATTTCGCGCAGGGTATGCATCGCCCCGAGTCGGGCGCGATCCAATTTCGGGAGCTCGGGCGCGCGCTCATCGACGGCTGCGAGGATTTCGACACGCTTGATCGAGTCGATACCGAGATCGCCTTCAAGATCCATATCGAGCTGCAGCATCTCGACCGGATAGCCGGTCTTCTCGGCGACGATGGCCAGCAACAGGGGCTCAAGCGCAACCCTTGGCAATGCCGGAGTTGGCGCCTGCACGCGTGCGACGGCGGGCTGCGTTTCCGGATTGAACGCAGCAAGCGGAGCGGCTGCGATCGGCGCTGTCGCAACAGCGACAGCGACAGCGACAGCGTGCGGAATCGGTGCCGATGCTCGAGTCGCCGCTGTCTCGGGCGCGGGCTGATACGCGGGCGCGGCCATGCCCTGGGTGAGGCTGGGTTGCGCCAGCGCGGTCAGTCCCTGCAAGGCCGATTCGGACAGACGCAAATACGCCGTGTGGCTTTCGGTCATCGTACGCTGGAAGAGTTCGTGTGCGGCCGCCGTCTGCTGCTGATTTTCCTGCAGGATCTGCAGCCAGTCCGAGGAATGCGCTGGCACTGGCAGGCTGGATGTCATGTGTGAGTACTCGAAGGGTGGAGTCGGCTGTGGGTGGGTTGCGATGGGTTTGGGCGCCGATGGAACACTGGCCGGAATCGGCAGCGCGGCCGATGGGGCCGGCATCGCGGCGGCCCGTGGCGGATTGGGCTTGGGCAGACTGGCGGCATCCAGCGGTGGATACGGCTTGCCATAATTGCTGCCATCGATGGGGATCGACATGCCAGTCTTGCCCGCAGGTTCGGCCGGCAATCGGGTATCGGCATAGAGACGCTCGGCCTGCAGCGGTACACCGGCGGCAGCAAGGCGTGCGAGTCCGATCAGCAGGCTCTCGACACCAGCGCGACCCTTGCGATCGAGCGAAACGACGGTGTGCGCGCGCGCGCCGAGGATGCTGGTCACCAGTCCGCTCAACACCGCGCCCGGTCCGACTTCAACAAAGATGCGCGCGCCAGCGGCGTGCATCGTCTCGATTATCTCGACAAAGCGCACCGGATGCGCGATCTGTGCGGCCAGCGTGGCGCGCAGCGTCGCCGTGTCATCCGAGTGTGGCTGCGCGGTGGTGTTCGAGTAGACCGGGACTGCTGGCGCCGCCATGGCGACCTCGTCCAGGCTGGCCAGAAATGCCTGCTCGCAATCGGCGACCAAAGCAGAATGAAATGCACTCGATACCGGCAGACGACGATGTGCAACTGCCTGTGTCTGCAGCACGCCTTCGAAGGCCTCGATGGATATTTTCGGCCCGGAGACGATCACCTGCTGCGGTGCATTGTGATTGGCGATCACCAGGTCCGGCGCATGCTCGGCGATCAGCGCCTGAACCGTTTCGCGATCGTGGCCGAGTGCCGTCATGGCACCGGGCGTTGTACTGGCATCACGCATCAATTCGCCGCGGCGGCGCGCAATGCGCAGGGCCGTGCCCTGATCAAACACACCGGCGGCACGCAAGGCCATGATTTCGCCGAAGCTGTGCCCGGCGCAATGCTGCGCCGAAATACCGAGCTCACGCAGGATCTCCAGCAGGGCACCGGAGTGTGCGGCGAGTGCAGGTTGTGCCCACTCGGTGCGCGTCAATTGCGCCTGTTCGATGTCGCGCGCGGCATCATCAAACAGCGGACGCGGAAACATCAGCGCTTGCAGGCGTGTGCCTTCCATATCGATATCGGCGGCCAGGTCCCAGACCGCACGCGCAGCTTCAAACTGCAGGGCAAGCTCGCGTCCCATGCCGGCGTACTGGCTGCCCTGTCCAGGAAACAACAGCGCAACATCGCCGATTACAGCGCCGACGCCGTACGACATTCCATCCGGGGTATCGAAAGCGGTGGACGGTGTCGCCGCGATGCGTTTGTGCGCGAAGTCGAGTCGCTCGGCCAATGCGGCGGCGGAGTCGACAACGAGGGCGAGGCGGTACGATCGCGTGGAATCCCAGCTTGCACGACTGTCGCGCGCGACCCGTGCCAGCGAATGCGTCGGTGACTGCGCGGCGACGGCATCGATCCGCGTCAGCAAGGTCCGCGCATCGTCGGCGGCGATCAGCACCAGTTCGTGCGATTGTGTGGCCAGTCGTTCGGCGCGCGGCGCTGGGCCGAGGTATTCCTCGAGCGTGACATGGAAATTGGAACCACCGAATCCGAACGCGCTGACCGAGGCGCGGCGTAGATGCGCGCTGTCGCGGATCCATGGCCGTGTTTCGGTATTCAGATAGAACGGACTCTGCTCCAGCGCCAGGCGCGGATTGGGCGCGGAAACTTTGATGGTCGGCGGCAGCACCTTGTGGTGCAGGGCCATCACCGCTTTGAACAATCCGGCAGCGCCCGCTGCGGCCTTGGTGTGGCCGATCTGGCTCTTCACCGAGCCGAGCGCGCACCACTGCCGCTCGCTCGCGTTGGACTCGGCAAATACACTTCTCAATCCTTCGAACTCGGCAGCATCGCCGGCCTTGGTGCCGGTGCCGTGCGCTTCGACCAGTTCCACGGTATCCGCACTGTAGCCTGCGATTTCGTAGGCGCGGCGCAGAGCCTGCGCTTGCCCCGCTGCGACCGGCGCGTACACGCTCTTGGAGCGCCCATCCGACGACGTACCGATGCCACGAATCACTGCGTAGATGCGATCACCATCGCGTTCGGCATCGGTGAGTCGCTTCAGCGCCACCATGCCGAGGCCTTCGCCCAGCATGGTGCCATCGGCCTGATCGCTGAAAGGCCGGCAATCGCCGCTGGGTGACAGTGCCGGTGTTTTGGAAAAACACATGTACATGAAGATGTCGTTGAGCGTGTCGACACCGCCACTGATCACCATATCGCTGTGGCCGAGCTGCAATTCATTGACCGCCATCGACAACGCGCTGAATGTGGAAGCGCAGGCGGCATCGGTCACGCAGTTGGTGCCGCCGAGATTGAGACGATTGGCGATGCGGCCGGCCACAACATTGCCAAGCAGGCCGGGGAAACTCGCCTCCTGCCAGGGTACGTATTCGGCGGCGATGCGATCACAAGCCGACTGCACCTCGGACTCAGGCAGACCGCTCTCACGCAGCGCCTTGACCCAGACCGGACGCTGCAACCTGGACACCATCGAGAACAGCAATTCCTGCGCCGAGGTCACGCCCAGAATCACCGAGATACGCGATCGATCCATGGTCGCGAACGCTGCGCCGCTGGCATCCTTCAGTACCGACTGCGCGACAATCAGGGCGAGCAGTTGCGCGGTGTCGGTGGCCGGCAGAGTGGATGGTGGCACGCCCCAGCCAAGTGCATCGAAATCGACCTTGCCCAGAAAACCGCCGCGGCGGGCATAGGTCTTGTCGGGGGCCGAAGGATCTGGATCGTAGTAGTCGTCGATGCGCCAATGGCTGGGCGGCACATCGCTCAGCAGATCGCGACCGTGCAGGATGTCGCGCCAGAATCCATCGGCGTCGGTTGATCCGGGAAACAGGGCGCTGACACCGATGATGGCGATCGGCTGGCGGCTGGGGTGCAGGGAATCGGACATGATGAACTCGATGCGGTCGGATCAGCCCAGTGGGCGGGGACGATAATCAAAGGCAGCGGCCGGCATCGGCGCGCCAAAACTGCGCAACTGCTGGGCGCGACTGATCGCTGCGGCACCTTCGAGCAGATTGCGCGCGACTTGCACCACGCTGCGCTGCTCGGGATCGGCCAGGAAGCTGCCCGCAACCCAACGGTTGAAAGCGCCCATCGCCGGACCACACCAGATCTGGAAATCGCTGCTGCGCTCGGCCAGGCCATCGATGGCCCAGCGACTGGAAAGACCCAGGTACGCACGGAATACCAGGGCCATGCGATGTTTCGGATCGGTCTGGGCACGTCGGATCTGCTCGGGATCGCGTTGCTGCCAGAAGCGCTCGGTCGAAGCCCAGGACTCGGCGAAGCTGGCGCGCAGGATGTCGCGCTCGGTTTTCTCGCGCTCATTGGCGGGCATGGCTTCGAGCGAAGCATGGCCGCGATACAACTCGTAGAGTCGGCGTGCGCGTGCGGCAAACAGGGTGCCGCGACGCAGTACCTGCACATTGACGCCCATCTCGAACATATCGGCGGCCGGTGCCATGGTGACATCGGCCATATCGGCAGTGGCGAGCATGCGCCGCGCATCGACCGCGAGTCCGCTTTCGATACAGGCCTGATTGACCGTGCCGGTCTGCACATAGGCGGCGCCCAAAGCAAACGCCGCCGCGACTGCGCCCGGTGTACCCAGACCTCCGGCGGCGCCGATCCGGATCGCGATGCCATCGCCGCGCGTGATGGCGAGTTCATCGCGCAAGGCGGCGAGACTCGGCAGCAGGGCGGTCAGCGCGCGATTATCGGTGTGGCCGCCAGAATCGGCCTCGGCGGTGATGTCTTCGGCGAGCGGGAAGTGCGCCGCGAGTTCGATTTCCTGCAGAGTCAGCAGGCCGCGTTCATGCAGCGAACGCAGGATCGCTGTCGGCGCCGGCAGCATGAAGTGGCGTGCAACTTCGGCGCGCGAAACCTTGGCCAGCAGCCGGTTGCGGCGCAGGATGCTGCCGTCCGACGCGCGCTGCAGACCGCTGCAGGCATAGCGCACCACGGCTGGCGTCAGCGCCAGGTAGGCTGAGGCTTCCACGCAGCGCACGTCGCGACGCAGCAGGAGATCGGCGACGGCCTCTTCAAG
>JAYSZM010000168.1:0-2911 GCA_043738015.1 Lysobacterales bacterium | reverse complement strand
CGTCTGCGCCTTTCGGTGATCGACTCCGGTGATCGCCTCGGCGACGTGCCGGCCGGTCAGATGTTCACGCCCTTCTTCACCACCAAGAAGGGCGGCCATGGCATCGGCCTGCTGTTCGTCCGCGAAGTGATGAACCGGCACGGCCTCAGCTACCGCCTCGCAGCTACTGGCAATGGCGAGACGCGGTTCGATATCTGGTTCCCTCGACCTGCGACCGGCGCTCCTATCCGCTCGGCGCCGGCATAGCGCAGGGTCAGCAATCAGACCTTGGCCTTGATCGAACGACTCATCTGGAATTGCTGGATGACTTGCTGCAGTGCCTGGTCTCCCAGCTTGACGCCGAGCTCCCTCAACCGCTCGACCTGATCTGCAGGCATCCGCCTGGCCTCGTCGGTCGCCAACAACAGACGCAGCACCTCGGTCCGTTGCGCGGAGACGGCAATGTCCAGCACGTCGCTGGAGCGGGTCGTCGGAGCGCCACCGAAAATCGGTGCGCCCGCTTCAAGCAGAACGCGCACCACGTCGGTATGCCCCAGCATGCTGGCGACCTGCAAAGGCGCCTGGCTCCCCGTCCTGGCAATGCGCGCTCCGCGCGCGATCAACCATTGCACCATTGCCACGTGGCCGTTCGATGCTGCGAAAAATAGGGCGGTGGATTGATCGGGGTCGCTCAAGTTGACGTCGGCACCGCCAGCAACCAGCTGCTCGGCCAGATCGACACGACCGACGAAGGCCGCAACAAACAGGGCGCTGTGTCCGTCCTTGTCGACCAGCCGGGCAAATCCAGGCTCGGCGATGTAGCGCTGCATCGCCGGTTCGTCCCTGGCCAGCGCGGCAGCGGCGAAGGCTTCCAGTTTGGCATCGGTCAATGGACCAGTTGGCGGATCAAGGGCATTGACCGCCGCGGTAACGAGCAGCGTCAAGCAGAACAGGAGGGCGCGCATGACATTCACCTCGGGCAGGGTCGGAGCGGACGATGCTAACGGAACGACCTGGCTGGCGAAGCACTGAGCGCCAGGCAGCGTTCGGTCCTTGCCCGTTGTGACATTCAACAATCAGGATCCAACCACCAGGCCATCACCCATGTCTGCAATCGAATGCGTTTTCGCCCCGCTGCGGATGCCACGGCTCGCTGACGGGCCGTTGCTGCCCACAGCGCTGCAGTGCTGTCGCGGCGTCCTGGCCCTTGTCCTGATGGGCTGCGCCTGCGCAGCTACTGCGCAGTCCAGCGCCGCTCCGCTGGCCAATCTGGGGCCAGTGTTTATCGACTTCGGCACCATCAATATTGGCGTGCGCAAAACAGTGCCGGTTACGGTGCGTAATCTGACCAGCTCCGCCATGAGCTTCGCCGGTGGCGGAGTGGACGCGGCGGGCGCAGAGGCGGGCTTCAGCGCGGGCTCCGGCTGCCCTGCCAGTCTGGCAGCGGGCGCCAGCTGCACATTTTTTTACTCGCTTCGCCCGACCAACAATCTGGAAACCGACTTGATCGGCAGCGCAGCCCTCGAGGTGACTTCCGGTGGCCGGTCGCAGTATTTTTCCCTCAGCTTCCGCGGCCGAGGCACCGGCAATCTGTTGATCGTGCGACCGCGCAGCGTCGATTTCGGTGACTGGCTGATCGGCGAGACCGCGACCGTGCCCGTGGTGATCACCAATACCCAGGACGCCGCAGTGAATCTTGCAGGGGGCGGCATCAACACGCCCAACGGTTTCGGCATCGGCGGTGGTACTTGCAGCGCCACCATTGCGGCAGGCGCCAGTTGCCAGATCAATTACACCTTCACCCCGGGTCAAGCAGGACCGGTTCAGGGTGCGACGCACATCCAGTTCACTGCCGGGACGCCCGCAGTGACGCAGACTTTTCCGCTGAACTTCAGTGGCACCAGCAGCAGCAGCGTGGGCGTGGTGACCATTGCCCCGATCACCATCGGGTTCGGCGATGTCAAACTGGGATCACGCGTAGCGGTGCCGATCACCTTCAGCAATATCGGTGCGGTCCCGATTGAATGGGGCGGCGGCGGGGTCGCCGGCAACACATTTGCAGGTGCGTTCGTTGGCGGCGCGGGTTGCGGTTCTGGCACAGCGGCGGTTGGCGCGACGTGTGTACTGGAATACAGCATGCGTCCGAATATGCTTGGCCCGGACAGCGCCAACACCGGCATGACCTTCACTCGCCCCGGTGCCAGCCAGTCGGAGACCTTCCAGTTGTCCGGCACCGGCATCGGCGAACTCGCGCAGATCTCGCCAGTCGAGTTCGACCTTGGCGAAGTCATGGTCGGCACCACGCTGAGCGTGCCGGTAACCATCCTCAACGATGGTGATCTGCCCTTGACCGGCTTCGTTGGGGGTGGTGTCACTTTTCCGTTTTCGCAGACCAACAACTGCAATGGCAGCCTCGCAGCAGGCGCCTCCTGCACATTCACCTACCAGTTCACGTCCAGCATCGGCAGCATCGGCCTCCAGCAAGCCCTGACCCTGGTCTCTTTCACCAATGTCAGCGGCCTGCAACCAACCAAGGAAATCCGGATGCGCGCTACCGGTGTTGATCGTCTCTATCGCAATGGCTTTGAGTAACGGCCCCGGCTATCAAACCGGTCGGGTGGGGGCCTCAATGCCGGTCAGCAGACTGATTCCCGGGATCGAGGCTGGGCCGCGACGACCGCGGCAGCGTCTTGCCTCGGGGCTCCTTCCCGCCTGAACGTTTGATCGCCACTGGATTCCTCGTCTGGTCTGCTGAGTTTTGCCCCTGTTTTGCGTACTACGGGTAAATCAGCGAGGAAACCCGTAGCCATGAAGTCCGTCCATCACTCCCTACTGTTGGCCATTGCCCTGCTCACCGGTCAGAGCGGCTGGGCCCAACCTGTCGCTGGCGCCGGCTATGCTCTGCGCCCGATCGACGGCGACCATGAGGTCG
>JAYSZM010000167.1:0-2921 GCA_043738015.1 Lysobacterales bacterium | reverse complement strand
GCGAACGTGGCTCAGAAGCCCGACGTCGCCTTCTCCGACGTGCAGCAGAATAACACCCCCTTCCGGACTCCTGTCCTTGGGCCGACAGATTCTCGCGTAGGTGTTGTGACCTTCGCGTTCGCGAAGAGCCAGGGTTCTTCCGCTAACCTCACGAACGTGACCGACCAGGCATGGAAGGCTGTGTTGGGTAATATTCGTGGTGTGCCGTTGAACGTGTTCACCGGCGTCAGCAGCGATCAGTCCGGTCGTATCTTCGCCACCGGGCGTAACGATGGGTCCGGAACTCGCGCCGTTTACTTGATCGAGACAGGTGTGGGCGTGTCCCGCCTCGTGACCCAGGTCAAAATCGGCGTTGCCGCGAAGAATGGTATCAATGCAGCGACTCCAGGATTCACTTTGGACAATATCAACATCCTTCAGGTGTGGCCACCCACCGACGCGGACGATGCAAACAACAATTCCAACCTTTGGAATATAACTCCTACCAATGGCAACGGCGGTTACTTCAGCAGCGGAAACGTTTCAACGCTCCTTCAGAAGGACACCAGCGCGGTTCGTATTCACGGTCCAACTGGCGCTGAACTCAGCGGCGGTGGCACATTCGTCAGCACATCGGGCACGGGACCTCGTGCCTTCTCGGTCATCGCTTCGATCGGAACCAACGATGTAGTGAACGTCATCGCCGGCGGTGGAGATGTCCTCGCCTACAATGGTGTCAAGATCACCCCAGTGACAACCGGAGTCGATCCAACGGGTCTTGTTCCAGCGGATCGCTACAAGGTGACGAACGGCACCTACACCCTCTGGAGCTACGAGCGCCTCTTCAATCGTGGCACCCTCACGACTAACCAGGACACTGTGGTCTACGGTACAGGTGGCATCGTGCCAAGCATCCCAGGTGCGTTGGCAAACTCCGGTATCGCAATTACCGCGATGACTGCTTCCCGCAACAACGACGGCGAAACCGTCCTCGTTCCTTAATGCGAAAGTAGAAATGTGTCGCTCTGCCAGTGGTGGCTGAGTTGATACTACAAAATCGAGACTGGCACCGGGGAAACCCGGTGCCAGTTTCCGTTTCAAGCGCAAACCTCGCAGATCAAGCAAAACCCTTTAGAAACGCAACTAGCGAACTCCCTTTCGCACCGTCTCGATCCTTATTATGAAAAGATTGTTTTTAATAGGCGCATGCGCAGTGACGGTTTTAGGTGCCAGCTTTGTTCTATTCTTCTCCCCGAGTCGCGATGCTTTCAGGCTAGATGCCGGATCAGGGGACGTGCTGAGTAGTGAGACTACGCGCGCATTGTCGCATGCTGCGGTCATAGCCAAGGGGTTCTCTATCGAACCCGCAGACTCTCTCTCGATGGCGGCTCGCTTTTCCTCTGACCCTCCGGTGCATCCAGACTACCCCGTCGAATTACCCATTCGAAGCCTCGTTATCAAGTCTGGCGGATTTCCTCTGTCAGCAAGCACACCACTCGATCTAAACGCCAACGCGAACGAGGGGGACTTAGAATTGGTCCTCGCGCCAGGTGTTCGCGAACCGGCCTCGCTTCTTGCATTGGCAGATGGGTTGACTCCAGCACAGGTAGAGGCTCTCGCATCTACATCCGAAACGTTTCTAAAGAGCCTCGGAGCCGCCGCCGCGTCGTCGATTCCGGGAGAGGCTCTTGCAGACGTATGGAACAAGGCGCACGCGGATGCTGATTCTACTTACCGGAACCTTTTCGGAGATGAATCGCTCCATGAGCGTAGTACTGAAGCCGCGTTGAACGCTCTTGGATACCCACTTTCAGGCCAACAGGCACAGCACTAGGGTTTGCTTTTTGGGCGTCTTTGAATCTCAACAAACGCGGGCTTGTTGACGAAACATGCCACGCCAAGCTCCTGCTCCAGGTCTAGCCGTTTGTATCGATGTTTCGTGGCTTGGCGGGGCGGCACTGCTTGGCTTACGCCGTTGCAAGTCGGTTGTCTCCTAGGCGTCGCTAGGTAACCCGCGGAGTTCCGTCAGGCCGTAGGCTTGGCTGATCTCGAGAATCTCGCGGTGCCGGAAACATTACGCTCCCGCCACTCCGCGTAAAAAGACTTCACAAGTGAGTTGTCGCGCCGTTCGCCGGAGCTTTGATCGTCCGACCTCTCGCGATGCGCTGTTACGACTTCACGCTGACTTTGATTCCGAGAAAGTCGTCTGCGGCTTGTCTAGCCTCGGCAAGGTCTTCCTTTGGTAGGCTAGGCTCCAGCTCCTCCATTGTCTTCACTGCGGTGATTTCCTTCTGATCGACAGCAAGCAAGAGCCACTTGAGGGCCTCCAGGCGCTTTGTACGATCTGGATTGTTAGCTCCCAATTGGTGGCCAAGATTGCTTTGTGCTTTCGCGTGACCTTGCTCGGCCGCTTTTCGAAACCAGGAGAGAGCAGCCTGCTCATCTTTCTGTGTCTCCAGACCCTCACGATGGATCACTCCCAGGTTGTTTTGAGCTGCCGCATGGCCCTGATCCGCTGACTTTTGAAAGGCCGCTCGGGCTTTCTTATAATCGATGGAACGCCCAAACTGACCCCAGTGGTAAGTTTCGCCCTGTGCATAAAATGCATCGGCAAGTCCGGCCTCTGCAGCTGCGTCAATCAATCGCAGGCCTTCCGCTTCATCGCGCGTCGTCCCGGTTCCCTTCGCCACCGCAAGGCCAAGGTTCAGGCGCGCCTTCGCCGAGCCTTTATCAGCCCCTTTGCGGAACCATTCCACGGCGGCAGCATCATCCTCCTGCACGACTGTGCCTGTAGCGTAGAAATAGCCCATTCCACCGAGAGCTTCTGAGTGCCCTTGTTCAGCCGCCTTCTTCATGAGTGCGAAAGCCTGGTTAGGATCTTTTGTGACGCCCTCTCCCCGCAAGTAGGCTCGAGCGATCTGGAACTGAGCTTCTGCGTCACC
>JAYSZM010000166.1:0-36312 GCA_043738015.1 Lysobacterales bacterium | reverse complement strand
CGAAGGGCATTGCGTCGCATTGAGTTTGCCTTCAGGCGCGGGTGTGCGGTGGGCCATCCGGCGCAATGCCCTTCGGTTATTGCGCCCTACAACGCGGTGACGCCAGCCAACTACGGCGTTATCAAGCGATGGTTTTCGCCACCGGGGCAATGGGAACAGCCGCACCGGCAAAATCGTTCTGACGCCAGGCCTCGAAGACCACGACTGCGACGGTATTGGAAAGATTGAGGCTGCGGTTGTCGGGTCGCATTGGCAGGCGCAGGCAGTGTGCGGCGGGTAGACCGTCGAGCAGGGACTGCGGTAGGCCGCGGGTTTCCGGGCCGAACACGAAGGCATCATCGCGTTGGAAATCCACAGCGTCGTAGCGCTGGGTTCCGCGTGTCGACAGCGCAAAGATGCGCGGTGGACCTACCGCGGCAACGAACGCTTCGAAGTCTTCGTGCAGATTCAGCGCGGTGAACTCATGGTAGTCGAGTCCGGCGCGACGCATGCGGGCGTGGTCAATCGCGAAGCCGAGCGGTTTGATCAGGTGCAATTGACAGCCGGTGTTCGCGCAGAGGCGGATCACATTGCCGGTGTTGGGTGGAATTTCGGGTTGGTACAGCACCACATGGAACACGTCGGGCAACCGCAAGGGAGTCGGGCCGCATCATAGCGGCGCGCACCGCGGGTTCAGCTGCGACGCGCAGCCAACGAGGCCGGCAGCATCTGGCGCCAGGCACGCACGGGTTCTTGGCCGGGCTCCTTCTCCACGATGATGATGATCGGCAACTCGGCCATGGCCTGCTCGCTGAGCTGGTCCTGGCTGCGCGGCTGCAGCGAGATGAATCCCGCGAGCAGGGCGATGGCGAAGCTGGAAACGGTAAATCGGCGAATCTGTGTGCTCAGTTGCATGTCGCTCTCCTTGTGCATGCACATAGATGCAGCGTTCGTGCCAGCGGTTTGAATTATTTATGTTGTTGATTTCTTGAGGATTTACTGGATGCGTCCGGAGCCGGTGTCCGGGTCCGGACGGGTCCACTGTCCGCCGGTGGGCGCTCGCAGCGTCCGTCCGGGGTCGCCGGGCTCATTCGGCTGCGCTTTCTTCCTTGTGGATTTTGCGAATGACGACGATCTTCTGGTCGCCTTCGCCTTCGGCATCGACGTCGACATCGACATCGACATCGACATCGAGGTGTTTGAGCATGGCCAGCTCAGGATCGGCAGCCAGCTCGGCCTCGATATCCGCGGCGCTGCCATCGCCGTCCTTCAGCACGATGATCCGCTTCTGGTGTTGCGCGTGTTCGGCGGCATGCGCGCCGTCCCCATCGCCATGGCGCATCACGATGACCTTGTGCTTGCCGGGCGCAGCTTCGTGCGCATGGATCGCATCGAGGTCGTGCCGGCCATAGGGCACGTCAACGGTCCGCTCCGGCGTCTCGATGCGCAGGCCCTTGTCGGTGCGCACCACGGTGACCGCAGTGCCGGCATCGGTGTACATGCCGCGCGACGCGCCAACGGCCAGCTCGCCTTCGAAGCGCAGGGTCTCGGTGGGTTTGTCCTTGTTCTTCAGCTTGATCACGGTCACGTCTCCGGCCTCGCCCGCTGCCGCCGCGCCTGCAATCAGGCCGCTCAGGGCGACCGCTGTCGCCGCCCGCACCAGTATCGATTTGAGTCTCATCTGCAGCTCCCTATGTCGACGCGCACCATGCGCGTGTGCATAGGAGATGCAGGGGCAAGCCAAACCGTCGCAGCGCCCTCAGGGCTTAGCCGCTACTGCAGGAATCCGAGAGCGGCATTTCGGCCGCCAGTCGCAGGCTGCTGTCGTCACTGACCTGGCGCAGGCCAGTAGGAAACTCGATGCGCACAGGGAAATTGCGTCCGTTGGCACCACGAAGATTGCTCAGTCCCTGGTAGCGCAGCAGAACGCGTGTCTCGCGGTCGTAGTAGGCATCGATATGCGGTGCGATGAAACCCCACCAGGCGCCCAGCGAGAGCCGGATTACCGAGGCCGGGCGGCCGTCGACCGATTCGCTGCGGTGGCGACGGATCTTCAGGCCGAGGATGTCGAGATCGGCCGGCACCAGGAACCTGAAGCGCACTTCCTCGCCGGACTCGAGTTGCTGCCAATGCCGTTTGACGAACTCATCGAATCCGGCGTCGGCAACAAAGGACGCCGCGGGCGGCAGGCGTGCGCTTTGCTCTGGCTCGGCGCGGCTGGTGCGCACGAAGGCCTCGCGATGGGCGTCAGGTTGTTCGCGCAGTCCTTCGCGATAGCCCTGGCGGGCGTCTTCCAGCTCGAAATCGGGCTGTTCCGCGTCCCTGCGGTAATGCACCTGCTTGCGTGCAAAATAGCGCTCGCTGTCGATGCAACGATAGACCACCAGCCGCTGCTGCGGACCGGCGTCGCTGTCCCGCAGATAGTGGGTTTCGCGATACAGCGGCAGACCGCTGACCGGGTCGCTGGCCAATCCCTCGTAGCGCAGAACGCCCGCGCCCACAGCCGGCGCAAGCAGGAGCAGCACGGACAACGCGGGCAGTCTTGGGCGATGCGGCATGGTCGGTATCAGAACGCGCCGCCGATGAATGCGGCGCGAAACTTCTGCGAAACCCGGGCCAGGATGGTCGCGCTCAGACCAGTTTGGCGTCGAGCGTAATCTCGCATCCGGCGAGGGCCTTGGACACCGGACAGTTTTCCTTGGCGAACGCGGCCACTTCCTGGAACTTGCCGGCGTCGATGCCGGGCACACTGGCACTCATTACCAAGTCGATCCGCGGAATGATGAACCCCGCTCCGCCCGGCTGCAGATGCACACGCGCCTCGGTGTTGATCTGGCTCGGGGTGAAGCCGCTCTTGCCGAGCGCTGCCGAGAACGCCATCGTGAAGCAACCCGCATGCGCCGCTGCGATCAACTCTTCCGGATTGGTCATCCCGGTGCCATCGGTCGAACGCGCGCGAAAATCATAGGGGCCTTTGAATACACCGCTCTCGAGCGCGATCTCACCCTTGCCTTCCATGACACTGCCCTGCCAGGCAGCGGTTGCTTTGCGAATGGCCATATCGTGCTCCTGCGTGCTTGAGAGGTGGCCCGATGATGCTCCGATGGCGTGGATTTGGGTAGGCCTCGGCAAGTTTCGCAGAGCGGGACTTGTCATCAATTCGGTATTCAAGCGGCTCAGGCTGCGCCTTCGTCACCAGGGCAGGATCTGACCATCCACCCCGATAAAACTGCCGTACTGTTCCGGTTGCAGCGCGTCGATGATCGCGATCATCGCGCGCACCGAGTCCTCGATCGCCAGTGGCGCACTCGGACCACCCATTTCGGTTTTCACCCAGCCGGGGTGCATGGCCACGCAGCCAATGCCACGCGGTGTGAGTTCGAAGGATTGCAGGCGCGTTGCCATGTTGAGCGCTGCCTTGCTGATGCAGTAGCTCGGCGTCGAGAACGCCTTGCGGTGATCGATCGAGCCAAGCTCGCTGCTGATATTGAGTACGCGCGGTCGCTCACCACGAGCGAGCATCGGCGTCAGTGCCTGAGTGAGCAGGAATGGCGCCGCGGCATTGGTGCGAAAACAGGATTCCAGATCGTTCGGCTCGACATTGCCGAAGCGTTCACCACTGGGCAGGATGCCGGCATTGTTGATCAGCAGGTCGAGCGCGTCGGTGTGATCGGACAGGGTTTCGGAAAACGCGGCGAATTGATCCAGTTGGCTGACGTCCAGCGCCAGCAGGGTGAGCCGGCCGGGATGGATATTGGCCAATTCGATCCAGCGGGCATTGCCATCGAGTTTGCGCATGGTCGCGAAAACGCGCTCACCGCGGGCCAGAAAGCGCCGGACAAACTCGAAACCGAGCCCGCGTGCCGCGCCTGTGACCAGGATTCGTCGCATTGCCTTTCCTCGTCAACCATGACCTTGGTCAGTGTAAATGCAGAACGGTAACCCTTACCATGCGTGTCCACCCCGGTAATCCCGCTCCGCCTCTGGCTCCGCGCCTGGCTGGCAGCCCACCGGTCATTAAATCGACTGCAAGGACTTTCACATGATGCTTCGTCGTCTCTGCTTCGGCATTGCCAGTGCGCTCGCCGCCACTTCGTTGGCGGCCGCCAACCTGGATATTCCGTATGAGGAATTCAAACTCGACAATGGCCTGCGGGTCATTGTGCATGAGGACCACAAGGCGCCGATCGTGGCGGTCAATCTCTGGTACCACGTCGGTTCGAAGAACGAGAAGCCCGGTCGCACCGGCTTTGCCCACCTGTTCGAGCATCTGATGTTCCAGGGTTCGGAAAACTATCCGGATGAGTTCTTCAAGCCTTTCGAGGACGCCGGCGCCACCAATCAGAACGGCACCACCGATTTTGATCGCACCAATTACTTCCAGAATGTGCCGACCACCGCACTGGATATGGCGCTGTGGATGGAATCGGATCGGATGGGCCATCTGCTCGGCGTGATCGACCAGAAGGCGCTCGACGAGCAACGCGGTGTCGTGCAGAACGAGAAGCGCCAGGGCGACAACACGCCGTATGGCAAGGTGTTCTACAGCATCCTCGAGGGCCTGTTTCCCGAGGGTCATCCGTATCGCTGGTCGCCGATCGGCTCGATGGATGATCTCAATGCCGCATCGCTCGACGATGTGAAGGAATGGTTCCGCACCTGGTACGGCCCGTCCAACACCGTGCTGGTGCTCGCCGGCGATATCGACGTCGCCACCGCCAAGGCCAAGGTGCAGCAGTACTTCGGCGCAATCGAACCAGGCGCCCCGCAGGCACGCCGCAAGGTGTTCGTGCCCAAGCTAGATGCACCGGTGCGCGATGTGATGCATGACCGCGTCGCCCAGGCCCGCGTACACCGCGCCTGGACGTCGGCCGCAGCCAATACGCCCGAGGCCGATCAACTGGCGCTGGCTGCACGCATCCTCGGTGGCGGCAAGACCTCGCGGCTGTACCAGCGCCTGGTGCTGAAGGACCAGATCGCCAGTTCGGCAGCCTCATATGCCTATGGTCTGGAGATCGCCGGCCTGTTCATGATCCAGGCTGACGCCAAGCCCGGCGTCGATCCGGCCCGTATCGAGGCGGCGATTGATGAGGAAGTGGCTCGGTTCCTCAAGGACGGCCCGACCGCGGACGAGGTCAAGCGCGCGCGGGTCGGCGTCGAGGCTTCGTTTGTTCGTGGTGCTGAGCGGATCGGCGGATTTGGTGGCAAGGCCGATATCCTGGCCGAGTGTGCGACTTATGCCGGCAAGCCAGACTGCTTCAAGGACTCGCTGGCGACGACCGCTGCCGCCACGCCGGCGAGCGTGCGCGCCGCCGCGCTCGACACCCTGCGTCCGGAGTTCTACAGCCTGACCGTTTTGCCGACTCCGGACTACAAGGCCAGCGCCGAGAAGCTCGACCGCAGCGCGGGCGTTCCCAAAATCGAGAAGTTCCCGGATCTGAAATTCCCGGCAATCCAGCGCGGCAAGCTCGCCAATGGCATCGAAGTGGTGCTCGCCGAGCGCCATGAAGTTCCGCTGGTGCAAATGCGCCTGCTGTTTGATGCCGGTCATGCCGCCGACCAGGGTCGCAAACTCGGCACGGCGAGCTTCACCCTCAGTATGCTCGACGAGGGAACACGCACCCGCGATGCGGTGGCGATTGCCTCGCGCATGGAAGAACTCGGCGCCCAGATCGGCACCTCGTCCAGCCTGGATTCTTCCGGAATCTGGCTATCGTCCCTGAAGAATGAACTGGCACCCTCGCTGCAGCTGTATGCCGACATTGTGCGCAACCCGCGCTTTGACGAAGGCGAAATCAAACGCGTCCAGGGCCAGTGGCTGGCCAGCATCGCGCAGGAGAAGACCGATCCCTCATCGCTGGCCAACCGCATCCTGCCGCCATTGATCTATGGTGAGGGTCACGCCTATGCGGTGCCCGGCACCGGCACCGGTACTGAGGCGTCGATCCAGTCGCTGACCAGTGCCGATCTGCGCCAGTTCCATCAGGACTGGATTCGCCCGGATGCCGCCCGCATCACCGTCGTCGGCGATACCACCCTGGCCGAGATCACCGCCGAATTGAACAAGGTCTTCGGCGACTGGAAAGCACCCGCCACACCGCTGCCGCAGAAGAACATTGCAGATGTCGCGATTCCGGCATCGGCCAGCGTATACCTGATGGACAAGCCCAATGCCGAGCAGTCCACGATCTTCGCCGGTCATCTGCTGCCAGCGACCAAGGCGGCCGATCGCTTCGTCACCAATACCGCGATCACCGCACTGGGCGGTCAGTTCACCGCGCGCCTCAACATGAATCTGCGTGAGGACAAACATTGGGCCTACGGCGCCTACACCGGTGCCGGCGAAGCGCTCGGACAGCGCAGTCTGTTTGCCTGGGCACCGGTGCAGACTGACAAGACTGTCGAGTCGCTGCAGGAGGTCGCGCGCGAGTTCAACGAGTACGTCGGCAGCCGCCCGGTCACCCAGGACGAGCTCGATAGGCTGATTGCCAACGATGTGCGCAGCCTGCCCGGCCAGTACGAGACCGGCGCCGCCGCTGCCGGCACGTTGAATTCGATGGTGATCTTCGGCCATCCCGACGACTACGTGCAGACGATGAAGGCCCGCATCGAGCAGCAGACGCTCGATCAGGTGCGCGCTGCCGCCGAGGCGCATATCAAGCCGCAGGCGCTGACCTGGGTAATCGTTGGTGACCTGAAGAAAATCGAGGATGGTGTGCGTGCGCTCAAACTCGGCCCGGTGAAGATTCTCGACGCCGATGGCAAGGTGATCCGCTGAGATCGTGGGGTCGAGGCCGCTGTTTGCGCCTCGACCCCGACGCCGCGGGGTTGGTGTTCAGCAAAAACTCGCTAGGCTAGGTCGCAATCCCCCACCCGACCGGAGTGATCATGCGCATCCTGATAATCGCCTTCAGCACCGTCCTGCTCGCCAGCTGCACCTGGGTGGAACCCGATGCCAGCGGCAAGCAGATCCGCGTTGCCTATGGCAAGGACCTCGGCGCCTGCACCCACAAGGGCACGGTCACCGTCTCGGTGCGCAACAAGGTCGGCTTCTACGAGCGCAATGATCTGAAGGTGCGCGACGAACTGGAATCGCTGGCGCGCAATGAGGCCGGCGATCTCGGTGCCGACACGATCCAGGCACTGGAAGAACCCAGTGACGGCGAGCAGAAATTCGGCGCCTACGACTGCCGTTGAGCAGAGCTCAATCTGATTCGGGCAGATCCTGAAGCGCAGGGCTTGCCGCGCTGCGGTTGCCCTTGCTTTTGTAGAGCGTGGCTTGCCGCGCTGCCCTTGCCCTTGCTTTTGTAGAGCGTGGCTTGCCGCGCTGCCGTTGCCCTTTGCCAAAAAAATCAGAATAAGCGGGGCAAGCCACGCTCTATAACGGCAAGAGCGAGAGCAGCGCGGCAAGCCACGCTACAACGGCAAGAGCGAGAGCAGCGCGGCAAGCCCCGCTCTATGCAATCCGCTCGGAGACAACTGCGAATCTGGACGCTCAATGGGCCGGACTCGAAATGAATCGCTGCTCAGTCCTCAAGGCCTGAGCGGAAGATCAGCTGCGGCAGGATGAACACATCGCCGCGCATCACCTGCTTGATGTGGTTGGTGCAGATGTAATGAAAGATCGGCATGCCGTCGGGATCGATCACGCTGGCGTCCATCAATTTGATGCAGGGTACCTTCTCGTCCGAGCAGCCCAAGCCGCGAAGCAGCGGCGTCGTGCTGGGGAAGGCGCGCAGCACCTGACGCAGCGGATGGAACGAGCTCACCTCGAACTGCACCGTATCGCCCTCGACCACGGTCAGCAGATTCGGCTCGTAGGCAAAATTATTGATGCTGACGCAGTGGTGATTCGGCGCCGGCTTGCACTGCGCCTGCGCGCCGTCGGCAAGTACCAGCAAGGCAGAGAGCAGCAGTAGTCGAATACCGTTCATCGCAGATTCCAGGACAGCTCGCCGTGGTCCGTGGCCGGGCCAGGCGTCGCGCGCGCCAGCTGGGCGCGCACTCAGCGTATACGTTCGAGAATACCCTCGAGCTCGTCCAGACTGTGATACGCAATCACCAGTTTGCCGCGGCCATTGCGCCCGTGTTGAACCGCGACGCGGGTCGCCAGTCGCTCGGAAAGATCGCGTTCGAGCGCTTCGATATCGGCGTCGGGCTTGCGTTTTACCGCTGATTTCGAAGATTTTTCGGTATTCGGAGCGGCCTGCAGCTGACGCACGCGCTCTTCGAGCTCACGCACACTCCAGCCACCATCAGCGGCCTGCAGGGCAAGCTGGGTGGCCTGAGCGGCAGGCAGGGTGATCAGGGTGCGGGCGTGGCCCATTTCCAGTCGATGCTGCTCAAGCAGGGCGCGCACCGCTTCTGGCAGATCGAGCAGTCGCAGCAAATTGCTGACCGAAGCGCGCGAACGACCGACGGCGCCAGCAGCCTCTTGATGGGTGAGTGAGAACTCTTCGATCAGCCGCTTCAAGGCGGCGGCCTCTTCGAGCGGATTGAGGTCTTCGCGCTGGATGTTCTCGATCAGCGCCATCGCGATGGCGGCCTGGTCGGCAACCTCGCGCACCACAGCCGGCACTTCGCTCATGCCGGCGAGTTGCGCGGCGCGCCAGCGCCGTTCACCGGCAATGATTTCGTAACGGTCACGCCCGAGCGGGCGCACCACGATCGGCTGGATCACGCCCTGGGCGCGAATCGACTCGGCCAGTTCAGCCAGACGATCCTGATCCATGCCGGTACGCGGCTGATAGCGACCCGGTTGCAGTTCGCCGATCGCCAGCTGGCGCAATTCGCCACCAGCGCTCTCGGCGTTCTCGGCGCTGGTGTCGATGCCGAGCAGGGCGTCGAGGCCGCGACCGAGTCCACGTTTCTTGGTTGCCATGCTGATTTCCTTCAACGCTGATGCGATGCCCACAATGGCTGGGCTCGGAACATCGGGTGGTTCCGCGGCCAGATCGCGGCCGCGGTTTCCAGTCAACTCGCGATCGATTCCACCTTGGCTCCGCGCTCCCGCCGCAGCATCTCGCCGGCCAGGCCGAGATAGGCAATCGCGCCGCGCGATTCGCGGTCGTACTGCGAGATCGGCAGACCGTGCGAGGGCGCCTCGGCCAGGCGCACATTGCGCGGCACGACGGTGCGGAACACCTTGTCGCCGAAATGCTTGACCAGTTGGTTGGAGACATCGTTGCCGAGATTATTGCGGACGTCATACATCGTGCGCAGGATGCCCTCGAGTTCAAGCTCCGGATTCAGCCGGGTCTTGACCGCCTTGATCGTATTGAGCAGGGCGCTGAGCCCCTCGAGCGCAAAATATTCGCACTGCATCGGTACCAGCACGCCCTGGGCCGCGGTCAGCGCATTGAGGGTCAACAGGCTCAGCGAAGGCGGGCAGTCGATCAGGATGAAGTGATAGCGCGAGGCGATCGGCGCCAGCACGGTGCGCAGGCGCGTCTCACGCGCAATTTCATCCATCATCTTGATCTCGGCCGCGGTCAAGTCACTGCTGCCGGGGATCAGGTCGTAACCGCCCGGACTGGCGACGATGGCGCGCTCGGCCGGCACCTCTTCGAGCAAGACCTCGCAGCCATTGGGCTTGGCCTTGGCCTTGTCGATGCCCGAGGCCATGGTGGCATTGCCCTGCGGGTCCATATCGACCAGCAGCACCTTGCGCCGCGCTTCGGACAGCGCAGCCGCAAGATTGACGGCGGAGGTGGTCTTGCCCACTCCGCCCTTCTGATTGGCCACTGCGATGATGCGTGTCATGAATTCCGGGGGTTTCAGCCGCGCCGAGGCACGGGGCCGGGGAGTTTAGCCCAGATGCGCCGAGCATGGCGTCGGAAACGCCCTTGCCGGTCTGTTCAGCCGGAGTCGCCGGTGCGCTGCAGAGCCAGCAGAACGCGCTCACCCTCGAGCCCCGGCACGCTCAGCGGATGGACATCGGTGAGGCGAAATCCCTGCGGAATGTCCGCGAGTTCCTCGCGATAGCCCGGGCCCTTCATCGCTAACAGGCAGCCCTCGGCTGCCAACCATTCCCGGCACCAGCCCGCCAGCGTGCTGATCGGCGCTACGGCGCGTGCGGTGGCGGCAGCCAGTGGCACCAGTGGCGTGTAGGCTTCGGCGCGCTGTTCGACGACTTCAACGCGGGCGAGGCCAAGGTTGCGCTTCACTTCGCGCAGAAAGCGCGCCTTCTTGCCATTGGACTCGATCAGCACGACGCGTCGCTCAGGATGCAGGATCGCCAGCGGCAGACCGGGCAGACCAGCGCCGCTGCCCATATCGGCGATCTCGGATTGCGGCCAATGCCCCGCCATCGCCAGCGAGTCGAGCAGATGCCGGGTCAGCATCTCGCCAGGCTGACGGATTGCGGTCAGATTGTAGGTCTGATTCCAGCGCTCAAGCAGGCGCAGATAATC
This sequence comes from Lysobacterales bacterium, assembly GCA_043738015.1. Taxonomy (GTDB): domain Bacteria; phylum Pseudomonadota; class Gammaproteobacteria; order Xanthomonadales; family Ahniellaceae; genus 0-14-3-00-62-12. The sequence goes on along the minus strand of JAYSZM010000166.1, from coordinate 25,921 downwards.
GAGCCATTGCTGCACGCGCTCCTGGTCATCCGGCAGGTGCATGCGCTCAAGTGCGTTCAGCAGGGGCGCGCGCAGAGATTCGATCGTGGGCATGCAGATCGGCCGAGGGATGAGCCGCTGATTGTAGCCGGCTTTGCTGCACGCTCCGCCGCGCTTGAGCGTCAGTGTGCGTCAGCAATCCGAACTCCATGAGGAATTCTGCGATCATGCTGCTCTCGACTTCGCACGAGGCATCGGAATCGTATGCTGCGTTTGTTCCGGCTGATTGCGCTTCTGGTCCTGCCTTTGCTGGCGGCGCCCGTCGCAGCACTGACCGAAATCACCGAGACCCTGGCCAGCGGCGCGCACATCCGGATCGCGGTGCCCGATGGCTGGACCGCCGGCGATGGTCTGGTCCTGTACCAGCACGGATTCAATATGGCGTTCGACACCGATTCCGATCTGGGGCCGATCCGTGATCGCCAACTCGACGATGGCTATGCGCTCGCCGCCAGCGGCTTTCGCGGTCGCGGCTGGGCGCTGTTCAACAGCGTCGAAGACAATCGCGATCTGCTGGCGCGCTTTGTCGAGCGCTTTGGCAGTCCGGGGCACCTGATCAGCATGGGCGGCTCGATGGGCGGTCTGATCGCGCATCAGCTTGCCGAAGCCGAGGGCTTCGAAGCACTGACCGGCGTTTATTCGCTGTGTCCGCCCGCGGCTGGCACACGCACCTGGGACACGGCGTTCGACCTGCGCATGGCCTATGACGCGATCTGCGACGGAGTCGGCGGCGGTGAATTGCTGCGCGGCGCCGAGCCGCTGCCCTGGGCCTATAACCTTTCCGATATTCCTGCCGATCTCGGCGATCTGTTCGGCAGCGAATCCTTGCAGCAGACCCTGGTGCGCATCAACCAGTGCACCGGCATCTCGCTCGATCCGCCGTTCCGGTCACCGACGCAACGCAATCGGCTGCAGCAGTTGATGACATTCGGTGCCTTCAGCAATGAGGATTTTCTGCTGACCAATCTCGCCTACGCGACCTTCGCGCTCGGTGATCTGGTGCGCGCGCCGGACAAGCTGGCGAGCGCTAATCCGTTCACCAGTTTCGGCGTCGACTACGACAGCGCGCTGATCCAGTCGGCGGTTCCCGATATCCGCGCCGATGCGATCGCGCGCCTGAATTTTCGCCTGGCAACCGATCTGACCGGGCGCGCGTCAGAGCGCGTTCGCATGCTCTCCCTGCACACCAATGGCGACGAGCTGGTGCGGCCGGCGCATCAGCAGGCGCTGCGCGCACTCTATCCGGCCAACCGCTTGCTCAGCGCCCTGGTCGCTGAAGATGCACCCAGCCATTGCGGATTTACGCTGGCCGAGGTGACCGCGGGCTGGGATATGGTGCGCGCGTCGGCGATCTCGCCGGCATCAATGCCGACTGCGGCCGATCTGCAATCGAACTGCCAGCAGCTGGTCGACGGTGGTGTCAGCGGACCCTGCCGGATCGACGCCAGCCTCGCGCCAGGCAGTATCGAGCAGACCATGCGCGCGCGCGCGAACCAGAATCCGACCACCGATATCGCCGCGCTGAATATCACGGGCGCCTGGTATGACCCGCAGCGCTCCGGAGAAGGTCTGCTGATCGAGACACTCGAAGACCATCTCGCCCTGGTGATCTGGTTCACTTTCCCGCCGGTTGGCCAGGGCGAACAGGCCTGGATGCTCGGCGTGGGTCGAGTCCAGGGCCATGGCATCGTGGTCGACGATCTGCAGAGCGTCCGTGGCGCGCGCTTCGGCGCGCAATTCGATCCGGCCGATGTGGTGCGCGAAGCCTGGGGTGGGCTCAAGCTCGCCGTGCAGGTACGCCCGGATTTGCCGGCTCCGCTGCTGTATCCGGGACTCGGCCAGTTGCAATTGCACATCGAATACCAGGGACCGGAAGGCTGGAGCGGCAGTCGCCTGCTGCAACAACAGTTACTGGAAGTGGGGCGCAACCCCGCCCTGCCCCTCGCCACCGGCAGCGATCCGCGAAGCTGGCAGAACAGCGGTACTTACTACGATCCGGCGCGTTCGGGCGAAGGATTCCAGATTCAGCAATTCGATGCCGGCAACGGCAGTTGGCCGACCGTGATCACCTGGTTCACCTTCGACAACGCGGGCCGGCCAATGTGGTTGATCGGTCTGGGTGCGGCGAATGGCAATGCGCTGGACCTTGATCTTCTGCGCCCGACCGGTACCCATTTCGGCCTCGACTTCATGGCCACCAACGTCGTGCGCGCTCCCTGGGGCAGTGCGCGTATCCAGTTCGAAGGCTGCGATCGCGCCCGACTGACTTGGCAGGCGCTCGATCCGGCGTTTGCTTCGGGCACGCTGGATGCGCAGCGCCTCACCACGCCCACGTCGGTGTTGCCCTGTCGCGCCGGCAGCGCACCGGCGGCGATCCGTCGTCGCGTTGAATGAGCAAAACCACGCTGCGCCTGAAAACCTCGTGGGCGCAAGCGAGGGGCTCGGACAGCTTTGCCGGCGCCGACGGCATTCTGGATCATGAGCGGGCATCGCGGCACTTCGATCGTCGCTCGGGTAGCGCGGGCGCAGTCCGGATGACTCGCGCACGCAGCTGGCCCACGATCACTCAGACTGCGAGCAGGCTGCCGCGACAGTTGGGCGCGGCGCAGTGGCACTGCCAGGCCGAACGCGTCTCGGCTTGCGGAATCACCGACAACTCGATCGCGTAGTCGAAGCTGAGCTCCTCACCCACGGCGATGGCGCGCAGGGCCTGGATGTAGACGCGATCGCGCTGCTCGTCGCCATTGATATCAACATGGACCATCGCCTCGCAATTGGGCGCGCAGCTGTGATTGATCCAGCGCGCGAGATTGCCGCCGTCGCTGCCATCGATATGGTAGTGCTCGTTCAGCGAAAACAGAAAGGTGTGTCCACTGGCTGCGGTCTGGCCGAATCGGGCGTCGACCTCGGCGCGGTCCAGACGTCGACCGCGATACTCCAGCAAGCGCTCACCGGCGTGCAAGGCGCGCAGGGCGAACACGCCGTAGCCGTGAATGCTTGAGCGGCGACGGGCGAAGCGAGGTGGCATCAGGACTCCGGCTCAGACGCTGGCCGGGGCGTAGATGGCCAGCACGCCATCATGCCGCTGCCCTCGCCTGCTGACAATCCGCGAACGCCAGCTCAGGCCTGCAGGATTGCGATCCTTCGCTGCTGCAGTTGCAGGCTCGGCGGCAGCGGGCGCTGACCGCGGCGCTGGGTCGGCAAGGACTTGGCAATCGCCGCCATCAACGCGTTGTTGTCCCAGGGCTTGGTGATCAGCTCGAGCGGCGCAACGTCCTTGAGTGCGTCCATCGCTTCGAGGATTTCGGTGTAGCCGCTCATCAGCATGCGGGGTGTCAGCGGCTGGATCTCCATGAACTGACGCAGGAAATTGACGCCATTCATGGCCGGCATAAGATAGTCGGCGATGACCAGATCGAACTCCACCTCGGCCGCGCGGACCAGGGCCGTGCCGGGCTTTTCAAAGGACTCGACGATCGCCTCTCCGCGCAAGGTCGCGACCGGCATGAAATGGATGATCCGGCCCAGACCTCTGAGCACGTTGCGGTCGTCGTCGATCAGCATGATGCGTGGCATGTTGGCAGTCCTCCAGCGGAGTATCGAGGTGGTTTGGCCGGGCCATCCGGAGGGAAGGCGTCAGCATGAAAACACTGTAGTCCGGTGGTCAGCGTGCTGGAATACGTACAAACACCTAAGCCGATTGCGCGCGCCAGGCCGCGTCACCGCCTGTAGCCGCACGCATGCACTGGAGCCAAAACACGCGCATACTTCCAGCGTGAGGGTACGCAACGCGCGACGCGCTGGGATCGATGACAGGGGCAGATGCACCGGATGAGTTCGACCGATTCGACCGATGATTTGAGCCGCCGTGTGCGCGAACTGGAAGAGCAGTTGCGCAGCGCCGAAGCACGCGCGCGGCAGGGCGAAGAACTGCTGCGTATCGCCGGTCGTACCGCGCGCATCGGCGGCTGGACCTTCGATGTGGCAACGCGCCTGCTGACCCTCTCCGATGAGGTCTGCGCGATCCGCGAACTGCCGCCGGGCAGCGTGCTGCAGATCGAATCTGCACTGCAACGCTATACCCCAGGGTCGAGTTCGGCGATCACCGATGCGTTCGAGCGCTGTCTGCGTGATGGCACGCCCTATGACCTCGAAGCCGAGATCCTCACCGAAACCGGGAAATCGGTCTGGGTGCGCACCATGGGCCAGGCGGTCCGCGCGGCCACCGGCGAAGTGATCCAGTTGCAAGGATCGTTTCAGGACATCGCCGAGCGCAAGCGCAGTGAGTTGGAAGCCGAGCGCCTGAACCAGCGACTCACGTCGACACTGGAAAGCATCACCGATGCCTTCTTCACCATCGACGCCGACTGGCGGTTCACCTATGTCAATCGCGAAACCGAACGCCTGCTCCATCATACGCGCGAGCAGATGCTGGGCCGCAACATATGGTCGCTGTTCCCGGATGCGGTGGGCAGCATTTCGGATATCTCCTATCGGCGCGCACTGGCCGAGCAGAGCATGGTCGAGTTCGAGCACTTCTTTTCCCCGTTGGGTTTGCACGCCGATGTACGTGCCTACCCGATGGAAGGGGGCCTGGCGGTCTATTTTCGCGACATCACCGAGCGCCGCCAGATTGAACAGGATCAGGCCCGCGCCGAGCAGACCCGCAGTGCGATCCTGCAACTGCAGCAGGAAATCAATGTCGCCGACCTTAGCCCGCAGTTGGCAATGGAGCGGATCTGCACTCAGTCCCTGGCCCTGACCGGCACCGAAGCCAGCAGCATCGAGCTGCTCGAACATGGCCAGTTGGTCGTGAAGGCGGCGGCCGGAAGCCTGGCGCCCGCACTTGGCATGACGCGCCTGACCACCGATCCTCTGGCCGCCCTGGCCCTGGGCTCCGGCGGCCTGATCGTGGCCACCGACCTGGCCCAGGATGAGCGGCTCGCTGGCGGCGAGTACGCCACCGCGATCGGCGCCTTGATCATTGCCCCGCTGCGCGACGCGGACCGTCTGGTCGGCGTACTCAGGCTGGTGTCCAGCCAGCCCCACCACTACGGCGGCCAGGATCTCAGCACCGCGCAATTGCTCGCAGACACGTGCGGCGCGCTGCTCAGCCGGACCCGCGCAGCCACCGAACTGCGCGCCTCGGAAGCCAAGTATCGCCTGCTGTTCGACAGCAATCCGCATCCGATGTGGGTGTACGACATTTCGAGTCTGCGCTTCCTGGCGGTCAATTCCGCTGCCATCCACCACTATGGCTACTCCGAGGCCGAGTTTCTGGCGATGGACCTGCGCGGGATCCGACCTCCAGAGTCGATTCCGCTGCTGCAGCGCGCGCGCTCCGGCCCCGATGACCGCCGGCGCGATCTCGGCATCTGGCAGCACCGTCGCAAGGACGGCAGCCTCATCAATGTGGAGATTTCCTCGGATCGCATTCTGTTCGACGGCGTGATCGCGCGCCTGGTGCTGGCGCATGACGTCACCCAGCGACTCCTGGTCGAAGGCGAAGTGCTTCGGCTCAATCGCGCCAAACTGTTGCTCAGCAGCTGCATCGAAGCACAGGTCCGCGCCGACAGCGAGACCGCCCTGCTCAACGAGATCTGTCGGATCGCGGTCGAGGTTGGCGGCTATCGGATGGCCTGGGTCGGCTATGCGCGCGATGATGCCGAGAAGACTCTGGATCGAGTGGCTGGCTCGGCCACGTCTGAAGAATATTTTGCCGGCCTCAGCTTGAGCTGGTCGAACACGGTCGCTTCCGGGATGGGGCCCGCCGGCCAGGCGATTCGCGCAGGCCAGGCCATTGCGATCACCGACATCGACCGTGATCCTTCAATGGCGGCCTGGCGCGAGCGCTGCGCGAACGCCGGCTTTCGCGGTCTGGTCTGTCTGCCGCTGCGTGATGCGGAGCGGACCTTTGGCGTGCTCGGTCTGTACGCGGACGAAGTCCAGCCAGTGATGGCGGAGGAGATACGACTGCTGCAACAACTCGCCGATGATGCCGCCTTCGGCGTCCGCAATCTGCGCGACCAGCGCGAACGCAAGCGCCTGCAAAGCGCGGTGATCCGTGTTGCCTCGGGGGTCTCCGCTGCCGCCACCGGCACCCAGTTCTTTGAGCAACTCGTGCGCAGCATGACCGAGGTGCTCGAAGCCGACGCCGGCTATGTGGTTCGGCTCGATCCAGCGGACCCCGGCCTGGCGCGCAGCATTCTGTCCATGCGCGCCGGTGCAGTCGAACCCAACTTCGAGTTCCGGCTGGAAAACACGCCCTGCGCCAATCTGCTCGACCGCGGCCATTGCACGGTCGCCGATCATGTTGGCGACGCCTATCCCGACGATCCCATGCTGCGTGACCTGCTGGCGCAAGCCATTGTCGGCCGACGCCTGGACAACTCGCGTGGCGAGCCGATCGGCCTCCTCTATGTTCTGTACAACAGGCCGCTGGAGCAAGCCGGATTCGTGTCTTCGACACTGCAGATATTTGCCGCCCGTGCGGCTGCCGAGCTGGAACGACTGGACGCCGACGCACGCATCCGTGAGCAGGCCTCCCTGCTCGACCAAGCCCATGACGCCATCGTCGTGCACGCCCTGCCCGATCACCGGATCGAATACTGGAACCAGGGCGCTCAGCGTTTGTACGGTTGGACCGCAGAACAGGCGCTGGGTCAGGCGATGGACAGCCTGTTGCGCATTGAGGCGCGCGAGTCGAGCGGGCCCTTCCAGTGTGTGATGGCTGATGGCGAGTGGAGCGGCGAGTTCCATGAGCGCCGCATGGATGGCACGCCCCTGCTGGTCGAAGTGCACTGCACCCTGGTCCGCGATGCGGCTGGTAAGCCGCGCTCGGTGCTGTCGATCATGTCCGATATTACCGAGCGCCGTCGTGGCGAGGACGATCTCAAGCGCGCGCTGACCGAACTGCGCAACCGCAATCGCGAGCTTCAGGATTTCGCCTTCATCGCCTCGCACGATCTGCAGGAACCATTACGCAAGATCCGCGCGTTCTCCGATCGATTGTTGTCACAGGCGCCCGACCGCATCGACGATCTGGCGCGCGACTATCTGCAACGCTCGGCAGCGGCCGCCAGCCGCATGCAGACCCTGATTGACGATCTGCTCGAATATTCGCGGGTGGATTCGCGCGGGCGCAGGTTCACAAAGGTAGAACTCGGACCCATGCTCGCCACCGTGCTCGAAGACCTCGGCGAACGTGTCGATGCCACCGCTGCGGAAGTCGTCATCGGCGAGCTGCCCACGATCGAAGGCGACTACACGCAGCTACGCCAGCTGTTCCAGAATCTGATTGCCAATGCATTGAAGTTCCAGGATCCGGCACGCCGATGTCACATCGAAGTTACGGCAACTCCCATCCAGCTCGACCAACGCGAGGGTGGCTACGTGATCACCGTGGCGGACAACGGCATTGGCTTCGAAGCCAAGTACGCCGAGCGAATCTTTGCGCCATTCCAGCGCCTGCATTCGCGCGAGTCCTACGATGGCACCGGGATCGGACTGGCCATCGTCCGGCGTATCATCGAACGCCACCAAGGCCACATAGAAGTCACTGCCGTCCCCGGAGAGGGCGCCAGTTTCAAGGTCACTTTGCCGATACGACAACCGCAACCCTTGGAGCAGCACGTCGCCGAGCAATGAGGTAGATTGTGCTTGGCGCCCCCCGTGGGCACCAGATGCAGCAAGGAGCTCGATTGATGATTATGTCGCAGTCATTGGTCACCGTTCTGATCGTCGATGACGACGATGATGATCGCCTGATGATGCGTGATGCCTTTCGCGACAGCGGCTTGCACAATCCATTGCAGTTCGCCGTCGATGGCGAAGAAATGCTCGACTATCTGCAGCATCGGGGTCGCTTCGCCGACAGTGCCACGTATGCCAGGCCAGGTTTGATTCTGCTGGATCTGAATATGCCGCGCAAAGATGGCCGCGAAGCCCTGCGTGAACTCAAGCTAGATCCGGCGCTGCGCCATATCCCCGTCGTGGTGCTCTCCACCTCGCGCTCACCTGAAGATGTAGCACTTTGCTATCAGCATGGCGCAAATTCCTTCCTCAGCAAACCCGACAGCTATGTCGCCCTGCTCGACCTGGTGCGCAAACTCGCGACGTTTTGGCTGCTTACGGCCAAGCTTCCGGCGCGGTAACCCCTAGGATCTGCCTAGGCGCTGCGGGGTGTGCTGATGCAACGTAGGATGTGGTGAGCGCAGCGAACCGCATCGCTTTCAAGACCCTGCCAGCATCCTACACATGCGTCACCGCCCTGCTGCGTCATCGCAATTCGCCCGGATGAAATGCGTTGGAATCCAGGGCCCTGATCTGCGCTTGGGCGTCAGCACCCCGGATTGCGCTGCTTCGTAGCTCCATCCAGGCTACTCGTTGACGAAGCAGCACGAGCATGATGCGGTTCGCTGCGCTCACCACATCCTACGCACGTGCCATCCAGCAGTACCGTGTCGGTAAGATGTGGTGAGCGCAGCGAACCGCATCACCTCGAACTCACGCAAGTTGTTGTGAGCGAGTAGCCCGGATGAGTGAAATAGAATCCGGGGCCCTGATCTGCTCATCGGCCTCAAAGACACTCGTCCTCAACTGCGCAGCAGTTGCGCAATGCTGTGTGCTGCTTCGCGACCATCGTAGACCGCGGTCACCACCAGATCGGCACCACGAACCACGTCGCCGCCAGCAAACAATCGCGGATGCGCGGTCTGGAAAGGAAGGCGCGCGTCGATGCCGACGCGTAGGCGCTGATCCGGCTCGCGGTCCGGCGCCAGCGCATCGAGCCAGGCAGGTGGATCGGCGCGGAAGCCGAAGGCGAGAATCACAACGTCGGCTTCGATCACGGTTTCACTATCGGCCAAGACCTGCACCGCTCCGCTGCGATCGCCCTGCGCGGCGGCAGTTTCGACAACACGCAATCCCGACACCTTCCCCTCGCCTTCGATCGCCAGCGGTTGCCGGTTGAACAGAAACTGCACGCCCTCATCGCGTGCGTTCTTGACCTCGCGGCGCGAACCCGGCATCGCCGCTTCATCACGCCGATACACGCAGGTCACGCTGGCCGCGCCGAGGCGCACGGCGGTGCGCACGCAGTCCATACCGGTATCACCACCGCCGAGCACGATGACGCGCCGACCGCGGAGCTCAAGATCCGGTGCCGGGCCAGTCCAGCCAGCGATGGCGGTATTGGGCTGGGCGCTCGTGCTTGTTGATTCGGCGGAGTCCGCTGTCGCATGCAGTACCCGCCGTCCGTTGGCGACCAGAAACGGCAATGCCGGAATTACGCCGGCAAGACCTTGACCGGGCAAGCCGGCATCGACATATCGGTAGGCGCCGCTGCCGAGAAACACGGCGTCGTAGTCGGCGAGCAATTGGTCAATGCTGACATCGCGACCGATCTCGATGCCGAGACGAAACTGCACGCCCATTGCCTCGAGCACGCTGCGCCGCGTCGCCATCACCTGCTTCTCGAGCTTGAACGGTGGAATGCCGAAGGTCAGCAGGCCACCGATTTCTTCATAGCGATCGTAGACATGCGCCTCGATGCCGGCGCGGGCCAGACGATCGGCGCAGCTCAGTCCGGCGGGGCCCGCGCCAATCACCGCGACGCGTTTTCCACTCGCCACCACCGCGGAAAGATCAGGCCGCCAACCCTGACGGAAGGCCTCGTCGACGATGTATTTTTCGATCGCTCCGATGGTCACTGCCTCGAAGCCGACATTGATCGTACAGGCGCCTTCGCAAAGTCGATCCTGCGGACAGACGCGGCCGCAGATCTCCGGCAGCGGATTGGTCTCGTGAGCGAGTTCGGCCGCTTCGAACAAGCGACCTTCCTGCACCAGGGACAACCAGTTCGGGATGTCGTTGTGGACCGGGCACTTCCATTCGCAGTACGGGTTGCCGCAGTCGAGGCAACGACTGGCCTGTTCGCCCGCGGCCGGCTCGCTGTAGTGCCCGTAGATTTCGTTCCAGTCGAGCACGCGTACGGTCACCGGCACTTCGCGCGGAGTGCGCCGTGGTACATCGAGAAACTGGAACGGCTTGGCGGCCATCAGGCAGCCCTCCTCAGGGTTTCGACCAGGGATTCCAGACTGGCCGCCTTCGGCTTGACCAGCCAGAATTTGCCGAGGAAATCGCGGTAGTCGGTAAGAATGCTGTTGCCCCAGACGCTGTTGGTCTCTTCAACATGACGCAGCACCAGGCCGCGCAGATGCTGCAGATAGTTTTCCATGCCCTCGGGCGAGAGCCGCAAGATATCGATCAGCTCATGGTTGTAGCGATCGACGAAATCGCGCTCCATATCGAGCACGTAGGCGAACCCACCAGTGAAGCCGGCACCGAAGTTCATGCCGGTGCGACCGAGCACGACCACCATGCCGCCGGTCATGTACTCGCAGCAATGATCGCCAGCGCCCTCGACCACCGCAGTCGCGCCAGAATTGCGCACGGCGAAGCGCTCACCGGCGCGGCCTGCTGCATAGAGCTCACCGCCGGTGGCGCCGTACAGGCAGGTATTGCCCATGATCGGCGTGTTGCGCGCGACGTAACGTGCGTCGCGCGGCGGCGTGATGACGATTTTGCCATCGGACATGCCCTTGCCAACGTAGTCATTGGCATCGCCTTCGAGATGCAGGTGCAGGCCGCCGGCATTCCAGGCGCCGAAACTCTGGCCGCAAGCACCCTTGAAGCGTGCGATGACGGGCTGTTCGGCCATGCCGTGGTTGCCGTGCAGGCGCGCGATCAGACCGGAGACGCGGGCACCGATGGCGCGGTCGGCATTGCGGATGTCGTAGGCGAACTCACCACCAAGTCCGCCCTCGATGGCGGCGCGCATATCCGATTCCATGCGCCGCGCCAGTACCGATTTATCGCGCGGTGGGTTGCGGGTTCCGGCTGCGCAGAACTGGACATCATCGATACCGGCTCCTTCGTTCAGCAAGGGGCTGAGATCCAGCCGGCTCTGCCGCGTGGTGATGCCGGCAATCTGTTCGAGCAAGTCGGTGCGGCCGATCAGTTCATTCAGTGAACGCAGTCCGAGCAGGGCCAGCCACTCGCGCGTTTCCATCGCGACGAAGCGGAAGTAGTTCATCACCCGCTCGGGCAGGCCAGTAAAGTAGTGCTCGCGCAGGCGCTCGTCCTGGGTGGCGATGCCGGTCGCGCAGTTGTTGAGGTGGCAGATGCGCAGATACTTGCAGCCGAGCGCGATCATCGGGCCGGTGCCAAAGCCAAAGCTCTCGGCGCCGAGTATGGCCGCCTTGATCACATCGAGCCCGGTCTTCAGCCCACCATCGACCTGCACCCGGACTTTGCCACGCAGGCCATTGCGACGCAGGGTCTGCTGGGCCTCGGCGAGGCCGAGTTCCCACGGCGTGCCGGCGTACTTGATTGAGGAAATCGGGCTGGCGCCGGTACCGCCGTCGTAGCCGGAGATCGTGATCAGATCGGCATAGGCCTTGGCAACACCGGCGGCAATCGTGCCGATGCCGGCGTGGGAAACCAGCTTGACCGAAACCAGCGCGTCGGGATTGATCTCCTTCAAATCGAAAATAAGCTCAGCGAGATCTTCGATCGAATAGATGTCGTGATGCGGCGGCGGCGAGATCAAGCCAATACCCGGACGTGCGTAACGCAGGCGTGCAATCAGTTCGTTGACCTTGTGGCCCGGCAACTGACCGCCCTCGCCCGGCTTGGCGCCCTGGGCGACTTTGATCTGCAGCACATCGGCATTGATCAGATATTCCGGCGTGACACCGAACCGACCCGAGGCGACCTGCTTGATGCGCGAACTCTTCTCGGTGCCATAACGCTCCGGATCTTCGCCGCCCTCGCCCGAATTGGAACGCCCGCCGAGGCGATTCATTGCGATCGCCAGCGCCTCATGTGCCTCCGGCGACAACGCGCCAAGCGACATGCCGGCCGAGTCGAATCGTGTGTACAGGGATTCGAGCGGCTCGACTTCCTCAAGCGGAACCGGTGTCTGTCCAGCGCGCAGGGCGAGCAGATCGCGCACTGTCGAGGGCGGTCGCTGATTCACATGTTGCGCGTAGATCTGATAGTCCGCGTAATCACCGGTCATTACCGCGCGCTGCAGCGACTGCACCACGTCGGGATTGAACATGTGGTATTCGCCGCCGTGGCGATACTTGAGCAAACCTCCCGGTTCGATGCTCGCGGTGTCATCGAATGCGCGTTCGCTCAGCGCGCGCGCATCGGCTTCAAGTTCGGCAAATCCTGCACCACCAATGCGGCTCGGCGTATGTGAGAAGCAGAGGCTCACCACTTCGCGTTGCAGGCCGATGATCTCGAACAGGCGTGCGCCGCGATAGCTGCCAATCGTCGAAATACCCATCTTCGAAATGATCTTCAGTAGACCCTTCTTGATCCCGCGCCGATAGCTGCGACCGAGTTCGGTGCGTTCGCCGCTGCGCTTGGCCTTGACGATCTTGTTGCGGCCGAGATCAAACAGGGTCTGATAGGCGAGATAGGGATAGATCGCGGTCGCGCCATAACCGATCAGGCAGGCGAAATGATGTGGGTCGCGCGCGGTCGCCGTCTCGATGATCAGATTGCACTCGCAGCGCAATCCGGCGCGGATCAGGTGCTGGTGCACCGCACCGGTAGCGAGCAGAGCGTGAATCGGCGCAAGACCGGGCTGCGCCTCATGATCGGATAGCAACACAATGACCGTGCCTTCGCGAACGGCCGTCTCAACAGACTCGCACAGCGCGAGGATCGCCTGCTTCAGGGCGCTGCCCGAGCCATCATCACTCGCCGAGTCGAACGGAAAATACAGATCGAAGCGACGATGCGCGCTGGCGAATTCTTCCAGCGACAACAGCTGACGCAGTTTGCGCTGCGACAAGATGGGCGAGTTCAGCATCACCTGGCGCGCGTTCTCCGGCGCCATTTCGAAGACATTGCCCTCGCGACCGATCTGGGTGACCAGGCTCATCACGCATTGCTCGCGCAGCGGATCGATCGGCGGATTGGTAACCTGGGCAAAGGCCTGACGGAAATAGTCGTACAGCGAGCGCGTCTGCGTCGACAGCACCGCCAGCGGCGTATCGTCGCCCATCGAGCCAATCGCTTCCTGCTCGGTTTCGGCGATCACCCGCAGCACATCCTCGCGCTCCTCGCGGCTGAGGTGAAACATTTTCTGGAAGCGCTGAAGTGTTGCCGCATCAAACGGATCGGCGGCCAATGCCGGATCGATCAGATCCGAAATCAGATACTGCAGGCCTTGCTTGAGCCAACGCTTGAACGGCGCCCGCGCGCGATTGATCGCATCGATCGCAGCGGAGTCGAGCAGCTCGCCGCTGTAGAGATCAACCGCGATCATCTCGCCTGGGCCGAGCTTGCCCTTGGCGACGATTTCGACGGGTTCGATATCGTAGACACCGGTCTCCGAGGCGATCACCAGATGGCGATCACGCGTCAGCATCCAGCGCGCGGGCCTGAGGCCATTGCGGTCCGCGGTGCAGGCGGCGTAGCGCCCATCGCACAGCACAATACCGGCCGGGCCATCCCAAGGGTCGACCGACAGCGAGTGATAGTCATAGAACGCAGCAAGATCGGGATCGACGGCCTCGAGTGCACCGGTGGCCGGTGGAATCAGGATGCGCATGGCATGCAAGAGATCGAGGCCGCCGGCAAGCAGCACTTCGAGCATATTGTCGAGGCTCATCGAATCGGAACCATCGAGCGATACCAGCGGGCGTAGTTCGCGCAGATCAATACTGGGCGAGCGCCATTTGGCGCCGCGCGCCTCGGCCCAGTGCCGGTTGCCCTCGATGGTATTGATCTCGCCGTTGTGCGCGAGCAGGCGGAATGGCTGGGCCAGTCGCCACTGCGGCGCCGTATTGGTCGAGAAGCGCTGATGGAACGTGGCGAAGCCGGCGGCGATCAAGGAATGGGTGAGATCGGGATAGAACTGGCGCAGTGCCGACGGCAACACCATCGCCTTGTAGCCGATCGAATGCGCCGACAGAGTCACGACGTAGAAGTCGCGATCCTCGGCGAGGCGCAGCTCGGCGCGGCGGCGTGCACGGAACAGCGCACGCTGGAAGCTCGACTGATCCATCGCCGCCGCCGGCGTGACAAACAACTGCTCGATGTCGGGCAGGGAATTGGCGGCCTGGACACCACAAGCAGACACATCGACCGGCAGCACGCGCCAACCAGCGACATGGACTTCCACGCGGGCCAGTTCTTCAGTCAATACGTTGCGCGCCTGGGTGGCCACTGCCGCATCACGCGAGAGAAAAATATTGCCCGCAGCAAATACCGAACCGAGCCGGATGCCAGCCTGGGTGGCGACATGGCGCAGAAATTTTTCCGGGCGTTGCAACAGGATGCCGCAGCCATCGCCGCTCTTGTTGTCGGCGCCGACCGCGCCACGGTGCGACATGCGATCGAGCGCGCGCAGGGCGGATTCCACCAGTTGCCGGCTGGGCGTATTGTCCAGACTCGCGATCAGCCCGAAGCCGCAGCTGTCGTGTTCGAAGCGCGGATCGTAGAGGCCTTGCTGGTCACACTCGTTCATGATGATCACCGCGACGGAGCCGCGCACCGACGTTCAGACGTCAATGACGGCAAAAGGGGATACCCTCGGTATTAGCGGTGCGGGCTAGAGCCTTCGCTCTATGTAGCCAACACGATAGCGTGATCCGTGGCGGAGTGCGGACGCAATCAAAGGACGCAGGCTGCGCTGCGCTGCTCCGCTCAGGCTGAGCGGAGCTCGATGCCATGCGCGGCGAGTACGGCGGCGAACTGGCGTGCCTCGATCGCATCACCCGCTGCTTCCAGCTGTACGCCGCCGTCCTGCCAACGGTAGCGAGCGCCGCTGGCTGTCTCTACCGACTCGCTCTGCTGCGGTGACAGCAGCGCGCATTCGATCAACGACCACAGCGCCGCAAGCCCGGCGTTTTCGTATTGCATGGCGGTCATTGCGCAGAGATCGAGGCGGCTGAGATAGCGCGCATGCTCGACGCGAATCGAGAAGGCTTCGTTCAACAGCAACGACGTGCGTGCCTCGGCCAGACCCTTCTCGGTAAAGCTTTCCTCCATCTCGGCATTGATGCGTGCCGCATCAAGCTCGCCACCGATCAACACCCAGGGAATCAGCAACAAGCTGCTGCCGATCAGACTGGCGTCCGGCTCCAGTCCGGGATCGGCCATGCGCCCGGCAGCGGCACCAAAGCAGCTGACCGATGGCGTCCAGGCACCTTGCTGGGTACGCGCATGCAATCGCGCCAATTCGGCGAACAGCGGCCAACCCGGCCGCAACACCTGGGCCGGATCGTAAAGCGCCGCCGATACCGACAAGCCCATCGTCTCGACGCCGGGCAGCAGCCGGATCAGATCAGCGGTGATTGCATCGCCGAGCAGGTGCGCCGATTCCACTGGCAGACTCAAGCTCGACGGCCGACCTTCGGGCACCAGTTCAAGGGCGAGCAGGCCGGTACACAGGGAAAGATTTTGCATGGCAAAGTAGTCGCAGTCGTGGCCAGGCCCATAGGTTACTTCCACCACCGACGCGGATGCATGCTGAAGAAACCCTTCTCCCGCTTGCGGGAGACAGGCCGCAGGCCGGATGAGGGAAATACTCGACAGCGTCAGCAATTGCAATCAACCCGTCGCGCTTCGCAAACACCAGACACATCCCCTGTATGAACCGGGCGAGGGGACCAAGCACTGCGATCACCGCCCTACACCATCACGTTCAAATGGAGACTCCAGCCGCGCCCGTGTAGCATCGGCCAAACTCCGTCACGAGGTCGATATGAGCCAGCTCAAACGCGTTGCCATTCTGGGTGGATCCCGCATTCCGTTCTGCCGCAACAACACGGCGTATTTCGATGTCAGCAACAGCGGACTGTCGATCAAGGCGGTCGGTGGTCTGGTTGAACGCTTCGGTCTGAGTGGCAAGCAGGTCGGCGAAGTCGCGCTCGGCGCCGTGCTCAAGCATTCCTCGGACTGGAACATCGGCCGCGAAGTGGCGCTCTCCAGTGGCCTGTCGCCGCTGACGCCGGGCATCACCCTGCAGCGCGCCTGCGGCACCAGTCTCGATACTTCGATCCTGATCGGCAACAAGATCGCCATGGGTCAGATCGATGTCGGCATCGCCGGAGGATCGGATACGACCAGTGATGTGCCGATCGTGGTCGGCGAAAAGATGCGCCGCCGTCTGCTCAGTATCAATCGCGCCAAGACCTTTGGCGCGCGCCTCGGCGCCGCGCTCAAGGGTTTTCGATTGGGTGAGTTCAAACCGGGATTCCCCGGCGTTGGCGAACCGCGCACCGGCAAGTCGATGGGCGAACATTGCGAATCGATGGCCAAGGAATGGGGCATCGCCCGCGAAGACCAGGACCGCCTTGCCTACGAGTCGCACCGCAAAGCCGCGGCCGCCTATGAGCGCGGATTCTTCAAGGATCTGATCACGCCATTTCGTGGGCTCGAGCGCGACAATATCCTGCGTGCCGATACTACGATTGAAAAACTGGCCACACTCAAACCCGCCTTCGATCGCACTTCGGGCAAGGGCACGCTGACCGCCGGCAACTCGACGCCACTGACCGATGGCGCCTCATCGGTCTTGCTGTCGTCCGAACAATGGGCCAGCGATCATGGCCACAAGCCCCTCGCCTACCTGAGCGATTCGCGCGTCGCCGCAGTCGACTTCGTCGGCGGCGAAGGTCTGCTGATGGCGCCCACCGTTGCCGTCGCCGAATTGCTGAAAGCCAATAATCTTACGCTGCAGGATTTTGATTTCTACGAAATCCACGAAGCCTTCGCCGCCCAGGTGCTGTGCACCCTGCGCGCCTGGGAGTCGGAAAAATACTGCAAGGAACGCCTCGGCCTCGACAGGGCCATGGGCGCCATCGATCCGGCCAAGATGAATGTGGTTGGTTCCAGCCTCGCCTTCGGCCACCCCTTCGCCGCCACCGGTGCCCGCATCGTTGCGACACTGGCCAAGTTGCTGGCCGAGAAAGGCGGCGGTCGTGGTTTGATATCGATCTGCACGGCGGGTGGCATGGGTGTGGCTGCGATTGTGGAGCGGTGAAGCCACGGGAGTCGGGGGTATTTCAATGAAGTCCGTTAATGGAATATGCCACTGACCCGGCCTTTGGTCCTGCAGAAGAAATTGCATAAATTCAATACTGCCATCATGCTTTTGTCGCATCGGTGCGCTGCAGGCAACCAAAATGGCGCTCGACACCGTGCGCCGCGCTCACGTTCCGGACTGGACCGAGGGTCACACCATGAAGCTCGCTTTTCGAATCTGCGCCATCGCACTGATCGGCCTGGGCGCCATGCCGGCGACGGCCCAGGTGCCACCTCCGGGCCGATCCTGCCTGATGTCCACGGTCGGCCCGGACAGCATCACGCTGCGGGGGCCTGCGCAAACGCACGCTGAAGGATTTGCAGTCCGGCTGACCGATCTCCAGGGCAATCCACTGCCCGGAGTGGAAGTCTGGTTCTTCGTCAACCAGGTGGTTTCTGTCGGCCTGCCGCCACCCGGCGCGCCGCCTCTGCCTCCGCAGGAAACCTATGGTCACTTCGCCGGCGGTCAGCTCATCTCGAACACGGATGCTCAAGGCATCGCCCGTTCCGCTGCGTTCACCGGCGGCACGATTTCGGGCAACTACGAAACCGCGGCCTACGTCTGGGTCAGCGGCGGCACGACGGGCAGCCACCCCTGTGGTTCAGCGCCCGGCCCGACGGCCTTTTTTCAGGTAAGTCAACGACTCGGCCCGATAGCGGCTATCCCGGTCATGTCGAACACAGCAAGCTGGCTACTCGGCTTGGGCCTGCTCGGCATCGGTGTGGTCGGCGTGCGGCGATTTCAATACCGATTGCGTTGATTTTTCAATCCGGGGGCGGCCAGGGGTCAGGCGCCCAGGGGTCGCGTCTTGCCCATTGCGGGGCCCTCTTCAATGGGCAACAAGCAAGACGTGACCCTATTCCTGCCACCCTCGCCCAGTTGCGGTCAGAAATGGGCAGCGACCGCGGATTTGCTTCCATCTGTAGGGTGGGCGGGGTGGGTGTGGCGGCGATTGTGGAACGCTGACCACGCGCTGCGTTGGACGCAGTGGATGTGGTGAATCGTGTCGATTCGTTGGGAGTGATGCGATTTACCTCGCTCAGCACTTCCTACTTCGGTGCGCTAAGGACATCCTGCGTCGCTGCTGTGCCTTGCGCTGGCCAAAGGAACGAAGCAAGATCGCGGCAGCCTTCGGTGCGCCCTGGACAGGCAGCGAGGGCGCTACGAACCCGGTTCCCATGGAGATAATATGCGTACCTCTCGATTTGCCAGTCCTATGGTTGCGGGCGCGCTCCGCCCTATCCTGCTCGCTCTTGCCTTGAGCTTTGCGTTTTCGGCATGCGCCGCGCCGGAAGTAACAAAGGAGATTGTAGAGGGCGTCCTCAAGAGTAGTTGGGACAAGGAAGCCACCTCGACGAACGCAAAAAGTACGCTAACGCTCAATGAGCTGAGACTTGGGCCAGCCACCAGAGCGACGGTGCAAGAGGTCCAGGTTGAGGGAATACCTGACAACGCGATGGTCACACCCGCTGTCGTCGACTTCACGGTGAGGACGTACTACACGAATGAAACTCAAGCAGTGCGCAGAGTCCGGGAAGCCAGGGTATACAAGGACAAAATGGGCGACTGGGCGGTGATGACGGGCTCGGTGAAAGGTCAAGACACAACCACGAAGGAATGAACTGTCGGCAGAAGGGATCGAGGACGCCCGCTATTGCCGCTGGATAGTGGCTGTCTCCGACATTTGGCGCAGGTAGCTGTTGCTCCAGCGGATTGGCAACGGCATCTCTCAGAGATGCCTCCAGGAAGCGCACCCTGACTCGGTGCGCACAGCAGACCGAGGACGCCCGCTATTGCCGCTGGATGGCGGCGGTTGCCGACGCCATTTCTCGACAAGCTCGGGATACGTCAGTGCATCGACCTCACTGCGCGACGGCACTTGCCAGCCCCGTCCTCGACAGCATCGGTGCGCTGCATATCCAGTGATTCGCCTGTTCTGGTCGGCCATGGGTTATGTTTTGCTTATTGTTTCCTGAGTAGCTCCAATCTTCGGAAAAGAAAATTGCGGGTCTGACGCAGAAGTGGCCCAGCGCAAGGGCTGCAGAGGATCATGGCGCTGAGCAATCGCGGCAGGAATTCGCGTAACTTGAAGCGACGATTGAATCGGTAGACCGCCTCGCCAAGACTGCGGCGCGCATACTTCTATTGCTTGATCGAATGGTACGTGCCACCGATGCTGCGTTTGACGTTGGACAGCAGTGTATTGACCCAGCGTACGCCATCTACTTGGGTCGCCGCACGGCCGCCCTTGGTGACCAATACGGTGTGCGCGTGGCCTTGATCGGCGCATCGACGGAATGCCCCGAGGCCATCGCCAAACACCTCAGTCTGTGGCATCAAACAGCGCTGATTGCAATCCGTGCCAGCCACGTCCGTGATGCTGCGTCCCGGCTCAATCACGGCGTGCTTGGGTCGTTGAAATGCTTCGTCGGTCTCCACCGCGATCACCAACGCCTGCTTGTTCTCAGAACCACGGCCCGACTTTCCGCCGTTGCGCTCAGCGCCGAGATAGGCGTCGTCAATCTGCACGAAACCCTTTAGTTTCCTGGACTCTTCGCGCCTCGTCATTGCTTGCATCACCTTGTGCTTGATCCGCCATGCGGCGCTATAGCCGACGCCCTTAGGGCGCATGAGTTCCAGCGCCGCCATTCTCGTCTTCGTCGAAGTCAGCAAATGCAGCGCCAGGAACCACGTCTGCAACCGCAACTTCGTCGCCTCGAACATCGTCCCGCTGATCAGCGTCGTTTGATGTCTGCAAGCACTGCGCTCGTAGTAGCTCTGGCCTTCTCGCTGAAACCTGCTGGAGCGCCGACTCGAACACGTTGGACACCGGAATCCCTTGCGCCAGCGCGACTTGAACAGCGCGCGCCGGCACTTCGTCTCGGTATCGTACAGCGCCATAAAGTCGATCATCGACAGACCCGCTTGAGGCGCGTTTCAACAGCCGAAGGCTGGTCAACTGCAGCTGAATCATCGCCACGACCGACCTCCCTTCGAATGTGGCCGTACCATGCGCCCCGCCAGTCTCAGATCGGGCGAGGCAGCGGCTAGAGATCGGAACTAATCAGGTATTGTTTTTGCATTTTGCAGAAGGGCTTAACCGTTCAGGCCAAAATATATTCTGTGGGCGTGATCTCCGGGCGTATGCCATGGCGTATGTAAGTAAAGGAATGGATGGTCCATTCCTGAAACTTAACGCCCATGGAGGGCACTATGAACACTCGTTTCGCTTCGATTATTTTCTCCGCACTCGCATTCTCGATGACTGCCAGCGCTCCGGTTATAGCGGAGGACGGAAAAACCGTTACCAGCAGCGCCTGTCAGGGCACTTTCTCCAGCGATCGAGATCGCGCGCAGTACCACGTCACTGAAGTAAAGGCGGTGGGCGGCGAAGTGCAGATGAACTGCGGGCTGGTCCGAGACAGCTTGAATGCTCAGATGAATTTCGTTGAGGTGCGCTTCGAGAAGCGCTCTGCGCTCGCTGTCGCCATTCCGGCACGCGTCTATTCCTGCAACGTGGCTTTTCACGAATGCGAGTGGAAAACCTCGGCGAACGGCGGCGTGGTCGCCAACCCAGGCCAACGCAGCTTTTTCGTTGACACCAACTCGATGGAGCACACCGACCAGTTTGGTCGCTATTTCTCGGTGTGGTTGCGCCTGCCGGAGGGCGATTCACTGATGAGCCTTGAAACAAGCGAAGACTAACCAGCCACGTGTTACGGGAGCATTGAGATGACTTGGAGATGGAAATTGGCAGGCCTGTTGCTGATGGCCTGGGTAGTTCTTGGCTTGGGATGGTCCTGGCTATCCTCCCGTAACACGAATATGTCGATGAGCGCTCCCGCAATCATGCGGGAGCGACTCACGGTGATGACAGAGGAAACCCCACTTCGGACCGCTGCGCTGGAAGGCCCAGCGACGGCGGCCACAAAGCCAGCGCCCGCGAGCGGGAGCACCGGAACCACGGCGGCAGTTGCTCAGCCTGTCAGCCGTGAAACCATTGTGCGCCGTGAGATTGACCACCGGCTGGATATACTTGCGACTGCGCATGCCATGGAACAGAGTGATCCGCTCTGGTCGCCGCGTGCGGAAAGTCTGCTTGCGGATATCGCAGGCAGTCCTGACCTGCCGAAGACCCGCGCGCTGCGTACTGTGTGCAAGCAAAGTCTGTGCATGGCGGAATACGCCACCGAGTCGTCGGAGGATTACCAGCGACTGGCGGAACATGCCGATATCGGTGGCACCGAGGGATATTTCGTCGAGGTCCCGGCCGAACCCGGCGACAGCGCGCGCCACCTGCTGGTTTATCTGGCGCGACCGGGATACAGCCTCCCGAGCACGCGTTGAAGCCGGGGTGAATTCATCCCGCAGAATCGGGCGCAGAATCGAGGACATCCAGAATCGCGCACAGCCACTTTTGAAGCCATACCTTGGGGGTCCTCCCTAGATTGCGGACCGTTGCCGGATGGAAGGCGACGCTGTAGCGAAGGCCTCCGACAAGGATGTTGGGGAGTCATTGGTCGGTGACTGTCCCGCCCGGCGCGGGGCCGCAAACCTGTCAGTCCGGAATGAAGCCGGCTGGCATTTCTTGACCACAATGGCTGCGGTGCTACTCTGATTCGAAGAGGGAGGACATGCCATGACGATCCGTCAACGAGCGACCGACTCTGCCCGCGTTGGGGGACGTGCCCTCCGCTGTGTTGGCGCAATGCCGGGAATGCTGTTAGCGCTATTTTGTTGCACCGGTGCATCCGCTCAGCAGGTGCTTATCGATGACTTCGCCACTGACCAGGCGACCTTGACCGTCAATCCCGGGCCCGCGTCGCAGATCAGCTCCGTGGCCAGCGGCACAAGTATGGGTGGTGGCCGAGTGCTGCGTGTCAGCGCTTCGGCCGGCGGGATCATGAGCGGCGGCGTGAACGGTGGCCTGTACACTTTTACACGTTCCGCCGGGCTCGCCGGGACTTCGGAAATGTGGTGGGACGGCGATGCCGACACGAATTTCAATCTCGGCCTCGGAGCGGATTTCACTGCCAACGGAATGGACCAGTTCGTTGTCACGGTCGTCGCCTCTGACAGTGCCGTATTGCAGATGCGCCTTACCGCATACACCACGGGCAGTGACGTGTCGCAAGCCAATTTTGCGGTTCCCAATGGCGGCGTGGTGGAGGTTCCCTATTCCAGCTTTTCCGCGACAAGTGGGTCCGGCACTGATTTCAGCAACGTCAACAATCTGTTTCTGTCGGTGGTCAACGTTGCCGGCAACTGGACGGCAACCATCGATGAGATCCGGGCTGAGCGCAAGGTCGCGATTTTCGCCAACGGCTTTGAGTGAAGGGCGCCGCAACGCAGCCGCTGCCGACGACGAAGTCGGCTAGAGTGCGCGCCTGAATCCTTGGATACCGCCGATGACCTTGTCCGATGAACTCAATAGACGCCCCTGGTGGCAGCAGCCATCGGTTTCGATGGTGCTGAGTCTTGGCCTCAGTCTCGCGATCTATCCGTTTGCCGACGAAACCCGTTGGCTGAGGCAGCTGGCGCAACTGATTGATATCGCCGTGGTGCTGATGGTGGTGCGCCTTCTGCGCGCGCAGCCGGCGCTATGGAGCAGCGGCTGGTTGATCGCGCTGCCGACCATCGCATTTCAATTGCTGCACCTGATCTACGCGCACGAGAGTCTGGAACTTGCCATGCTCAGCGCCCAGGTGCTGTTTCATAGCTACGCGGTGATCGCGCTGTTGAGTTATGTGCTGCGCGATGAGGTGATCACGCTCGACGAGATGTTTGCGATCGCCGGCATCTATGTGCTGCTTGCCCTGTTCTGGGCGAGTGCCTACGCGCTGGTGGTGCATGTCGATCCGTCAGCGATTTTCATCAACGCGAGCAACAATGCCAAGGGCACAGTCAGCTACCCCGACCTCGTGTATTTCTCGATGACCACGCTGACCAGCACGGGCTACGGCGATATCACGCCGGTCAGTCCAGCCGCACGGGCACTGGCGATGCTGCAGCAGTGGATTGGCGTGATGTTCGTCGCGATTCTCATTGCCAGGCTGACCGGGCTCTATGGGCGGCCGCCGACGCGCTTCAGCGCCGATGTTGAAAAGTAAAAGAGGGGGAGGAAAAGTTGCCGGACGCAATTTGTTTTTGCCAGTGGCCGCAGCCAGCGCAGCGCTGCCAAACGGCCGTCTAGCAATCGTCCCTGGCACCAGCATTTTCACTATGAATTGAGTGAGGCTTTTTGAAAACACTGCTGCTGAAATACTGGGGGCGACTTCGATCCAGCTTCTGGTTCGTGCCCCACGGCTGGACCGCGCGTTCGAAACGTTGCAGCGGTGCCGTGGCGGCGTCGAGGCTGCCCCCGATCGCGCCGATGATGGCAACACGATCGGGATCCATCGCGTCGGGTTCGTGGTCATCGGCCTGGACTTCGATTTCGTCGGCGCCACGGCGAATCACCTGCGGCAGCGCGTCCGGCACGATCCTCACACGCGCCGGCACGAACAACGCAGTCAGCACACCGGCGAGTGTCGCGTGCAGACCGGACATGAAGACGCTGGCCCAGACGCCCAGCCCGAGCATCAGGTAGATCGGTCCTCGGCTGGCCCCGACGCGGTTGGCCGCCTACAGCGCCAGCAGGAATGCGGCGATCAGGGCAACGCCGCGCCACTCGATCGACGCGGTGTAGAAGATCGCAATGACCAGCAGCGCGCCGAGGTCGTCGGCGATGGCCAGGGCGACCAGGAAAACCTTCAGTGCTTCGGGGATTCGCGAGCCCAGGACAGCAAGCGCACCGAGCGCAAGGGCGATGTCGGTCGCCATCGGAATACCCAAACCCTGGGCGCCCGCGCCATTGAAGTTGAACCCGGCATAGATGAGCGCCGGGACCACCATGCCGCCGACGACGGCCACAATCGGCAGCATCGCCTTGCGTCGTTCGGCCAACTCACCGACCAGAAACTCGCGCTTGATCTCGAGCCCGACGCCGAAGAAAAAAAGCGCCATCAGGCCGTCGTTGATCCAATAGCGAAGGTCCAGGCGCAATAGCTGTTCGCCGAGTGAAATGCCTAGCGGAACATCCAGCATCTGCCAGTACGCCGGCGCCCACGGCGAGTTGGCCCAGGCAAGCGCCAGGATGGCGCAGCCCAGCAGTACCAGGCCACCGGACGCCTGCCGTTGTGCGAACAGTTGGAACGGCCGCGCCACGCTATCGCCTGCGCGCTCGGCCTTGGTCTGACCCAGCAACTCGTCGTCACGCGCCAGACCGCCGGGATTCATGGTCGGTCGGACACCAGCGCCGCGTCCGTGCGCCGGTTTCTCGGGTGCCTGGCGGCAAGTTCGCGCGCGCCGGGATCATCAACGCTCATTGTCGTGATCCTTGTCAGCTGCACCGTGCGTTGTCGAACGCTCGAGCGCGTGTGCGTTGTCGTACCGACCAAATCACGCGAGCTGGGCATACTCAATGATCGTAGTGGATCGCGTTCTGGATACCGTCCGGGTCGTTGCGTTTTTTGCCTGCCGACGTCGCTGCATGCCGCGGCCGACATCGCCAGTGTGCGCCGTCGAACTTGGCGCTCCTGGCGCCGGGCCGCCACAGAGACCAGAGAAAGGAAACGACATGAAGACCACGCACACAGTCGACTTGCTCACCCAGGGCAGCCTCGCCGAGATCGCGTCATTCCAGGGGCGACCCTGCCTGTCGCTCTACCAGCCCACCCACCGACGCCATCCGGACAACCAGCAAGACCCGATCCGGTTCCGCCACTTGGTAAAGGCACTGGAAACATCGTTGCGACAGCAGCACGCCGCCGATGCGGTCAAGGTACTGATCGAGCCATTCGAGGCGCTCGCACAGGACCACGAATTCTGGAACCACACGCTCGACGGCCTGGCTGTGCTGGGCGCACCGGGCCTGTTCCGCGTGTTCCTGCTGCAGCGGCCGGTGGCTGAGTTGGCCGTGGTGGCCGACAGCTTCCATACTAAACCGCTGCGCCAGTGGCTGCAGTCGAGCGGGCGCTACCAGGTGCTGGCGCTGAGCCTGCGCCAGGTGCAGCTTTTCGAGGGTGATCGTCACACGCTCGATGCCGTGGCGCTGGCGGCCGGCGTACCGCAGACGATGACCGTGGCATTGGGCGAAAAGCACACCGAGCCGCACAGCACCGTGTCTTCGCATGGCGGCATCGGCGCCGGCCATGTGCCCATGCACCATGGCCAGGGCGGCAAGAAAGACAAAATCGACAGCGAAGCCGAGCACTTCTTCCGGGCGGTGGACCGCGCCGTGCTGGAACACCACTCGCGCCCCTCAGGTCTGCCCTTGATGCTCGCTGCCTTGCCCGAACACCACCACCTGTTCCACGAGGTCAGCCACAACCCGCTGCTGATGGCCAACGGTTTGATGGCCAACCCGCAAAGCATGACGCAGGACGAACTGCGGAAACGCGCGTGGGACGTGGTTGCGCCGTTGCAACAGGCACAGCAGACGGCGTGGCGCGACGCCTACGCCGCAGCCGCCGCCAGGGGCCTGGGCAGCGAGGACCTCGCACAAATGGCCCATGCCGCAGTGGCCGGCCGCGTAGCCACGGTGTTGATCGAGTCCGAACGCCAGGTGGGCGGACGGATCGATGGTTCGAGCGGGCGCATCGATCCCGCAGAACTCAGCAGCGCGGGCGTAGACGACGTGCTCGACGACTTGGGTGCGCTGGTCGAAAAGCTGGGCGGCGAGGTCCACGTTCTGTCAGCCGAGTGCATGCCCTCCCGTACCGGCGTGGCAGC
>JAYSZM010000165.1:0-13311 GCA_043738015.1 Lysobacterales bacterium | reverse complement strand
GGGTGTGGGCTGAGGGTAGGAATTTCAACCCCCGCGGGAGACCAAGCTCCCTAGCGCTGACCCTTGATGAAGTTCGAGGGATTGACCACGCGGCCATTTTCCCAGACCTCAAAG
Organism: Lysobacterales bacterium; assembly: GCA_043738015.1. Lineage (GTDB taxonomy): Bacteria > Pseudomonadota > Gammaproteobacteria > Xanthomonadales > Ahniellaceae > 0-14-3-00-62-12. The sequence continues at coordinate 13,197 of JAYSZM010000165.1, read as the reverse complement.
TGTACATGGGTTCCGGTGGATCGTCCGGTGGAACCCATCCTGGCCACGACATCGCCCGGACGTACCGGATCGCCGACCTGCAGCAGGTTCTGGAAATTGTGCGCGTAGCGGGTCACGTACCCGTTGCCATGGTCGATCTCGACCACATTGCCGTAGCCGGTCTTGCGCCCGGAGAACGAGACCACACCACCGGCGACAGCAAGGATGTCGTCGCCTTTCTGGCCATCAAAATCGATGCCGCCATGGAACTGACGCGAGCCGGTGAAGGGATCGTGGCGATAACCATAGCTCGATGAGGTGTAACCCTGGCGGACGGGAATTCCAGTCGGCATCAGACTCTGGTCGAGTGAACGATTCTCGAGCAGTTCTTCGAGCAGGGTCAGCTGGCGCGACTGCTGGGCGAGTTGCCGCTGCAGCCGGAACAATTCGTCGGAAAACTGGTCCGGCGGGACCATCGTCGTGCTCAATTCGTGGACCGGACCACCGAGATCGGGCTCAGCGTGGAAGTTGAACTCACCGTCATCGAGCTTCCCGAGTTTCGCGAGGCGCTCGCCGAGGGCGTTCAGGCGGGTTGACGAGGCCTGGATTCTGCCGACCTTGGCGGCCAACGCATTGACATCTCGGGTGACGATGGAATTGAGTCGGTCGACTTCCGACTTCTGCGCCTGGAGATCATCCCGGGCGGCAGCCAGTTGGGCGCGCAATGCGTCGGGACCGATGAAAACCGTGCCGATCCAGGTACCCAGACCAAAAACCAGCAGTACGGCTGCGAACAAGGCAGCCCCCGCCGCCAGTTGCATCCGCCGATCGCCCATACGCAGAACACGCGTGCCGGAGAACGGTTTCGAGACGATAATGATATTCATTGTCTGCCCAAGACCTCTAGGTGTTTCATCATGCCCCCGGAATCCAAGCCGCGCCCCGCGTCCCGCAGTCCAGCCAATCTGCTGGAAAACCGAACGCCGGCGTTGTCAGCTCTGCTCGAGCGCGCTGCTCGCCTGCAGCGTCTCGATCACCAGGTGCGCCTCCAGCTGTCCTGGTCTGAGTCGGCAAGATTTGAAATTGCCAACGTACGCTCCGGGACCCTGGTTGTGACCACACCGCTTGCCGCCGTGGCGTCCCGCCTGCGTCTGGAACAGACCCGAATACTCGAGTCTGCGTCCCGAGCCTGGGGCGCCCCGCTCAGCAAGCTGCTTGTAAGAACTGTTCCGGCTCAGGCAGCCAAAACCACTGCCCCCAAATCGAAACCGCTGTCTGCTTTTGCCGCTCAACAACTCCTTGCTGCTGCAAACGTCTCAGGCGATCCTGAACTGAGCGACCTGCTGAAACGACTGGCATCCCTTGCCGAATAGCTACTCATAGCCGGTTGACTGGCCAGCCCGCGTGTGCGAGCGAATTTGGATTGATTGCTACGCCGGACCTAGATGGCTTGCGCCGGGTGGGCGTAGGAAATCGGTGCGTCGGTCGGATCGGTGAAGGTGATCTCTTCCCACGCCCGGCTATCCGCAATCAGGGTACGCAGCAGCTGATTGTTCAGCTGATGTCCCGACTTCGAACCGTAGAACGCTCCGATCAGGCTGTGCCCCAAAAGATAAAGATCTCCGATGGCATCGAGGATCTTGTGTTTGACGAACTCATCTTCGTAGCGTAGGCCGTCCTCATTGAGGACGCGGTAATCATCGAGCACGATGGCGTTATCCATGCTGCCGCCGAGCACCAGATTGCGCTGACGCAGCATCTCGATGTCGCGCATGAAGCCAAAGGTGCGTGCCCGGCTCACCTCTTTGACAAAAGACGTCGTCGAGAAATCGATCTCGGCGGTCGAGGACTTCTTGGAGAAGGTCGGGTGCGAGAAATCAATCGCGAAGCCCACCTTGAAGCCATCAAACGGGTCGAACCGAGCCCATTTCTCGCCATCGCGGACGGTGACCGACTTCTTGATACGGATAAAGCGTTTGGCAACGTTCTGTTCTTCGATCCCAGCCGACTGCAGCAGGAAAACGAAGGGGCCGGCGCTGCCATCCATGATCGGCACTTCAGATGCGCTCAGGTCGACGTAGGCATTGTCGATGCCCATGCCCGCCATTGCCGACAACAGGTGCTCAACCGTCGACACGCGTACGCCATCCTTGATCAGGGTGGTCGACAGGCTGGTGTCGCCGACATTCTCGGCGCGCGCTTCAATCTCGACGGGTTGGGCCAGATCAATGCGTCTGAAAATTATTCCGGAGTCTGGAGCTGCGGGCCGCAGCGTCATATAGACCTTCTGCCCGGTATGTATACCCACGCCAGTAGCGCGGATCACATTTTTCAGTGTTCGCTGTTTGATCATTGCTGTGCCTTCCCCGAAAACGTGCGGGCGGATTGAGGCAAGATAGCACAGCAAACTGGCCGGACGGAACCCTCGGCCTGCAAAAAGCCATGTTATTGTTGTTTATTTGCAACAAAGTGGTACTGAAGTTGCAGATTCAGCGACGGAATGGCGGCCTGAGCCGTCCTTTGTCACGATGTTGTCACCTCCACGTGAAGACTGTTTTCACGGCGTTTTCGCGGTTTTCCGAAGTCGGAGCCGCAGTGCGCGAAGGGGCAACCCCACGCACTGCCGCTCCTGCTGGCCTCCACCGCACGCCGCTGACAACGACTCCGTTGCGCCGACGCTCAGCAGCACGCCTGAGCAACGGGGAGCGCCCATGTGCTCAGGCATCCAGTTCCCCGGCCGGATGCCTGTCCGCCGCTCAGTCCGCCTGCCGGCGAAGGAAGGCCGGGATATCCAGATAGTCGTGACGGTCCTTGCTGATCGGAGCCGGTTCCGCTGTCTGCGCGGGTTCGGCAGATGCGCTGCGCGAACCCGTGTGTAGGGAGTTGCCTGAACTGGTGCGGACGTTCATCGGGAACTCGACCTCACCGGTGGTGGCATTGCGGACCAGCTTTACCGGACGCGGCATCACCGCCTCGCGCGCGGGCTCGCGCTGGACCGGGCGCGCCGCCACGTTGCGGTTCAGACCGGTCGCGACGACGGTGACGCGGATCTCGTCGCCCATGTCCGGATCGAGCACGGTACCCATCACCACGGTGGCGTCCTCGGCGGCGAACTCGGAAATCGTGCGCCCGACTTCGTCAAACTCACGCATCGAAAGGTTCATGCCGGCGGTGACATTGACCAGGATGCCGCAGGCACCGGCGAGGTTGATGTCGTCGAGCAGGGGATTGTTGATCGCGGCCTCAGTGGCAGCGACCGCGCGGTCATCGCCGGTGGCAACGCCCGAGCCCATCATCGCCATGCCCATCTCGCTCATCACCGTGCGCACATCGGCAAAGTCGACATTGATCAGACCCGGTCGGGTGATCAGATCGGCAATGCCCTGGACCGCGCCGAGCAGCACATCGTTGGCCGAGCGGAACGCGTTGAGCAGGGTGACTTCGCGGCCGAGTTCGGAGATCAGCTTCTCGTTCGGAATGGTGATCAGCGAATCGACGTGTTGTGACAGTGCCTCAATACCTTGCAGTGCAATCTGCAGGCGCTTGCGACCTTCGAAGGGGAAAGGTTTGGTGACCACGGCAACGGTCAGAATTCCCATCTCCTTGGCGAGCTGAGCCACCACCGGGGCTGCGCCGGTGCCGGTGCCGCCGCCCATGCCTGCGGTAATGAACACCATGTCGGCGCCGGTGAGCAACTCACGCAGACGCTCGCGGTCTTCCATCGCGGCCTGTTTGCCGACTTCAGGATTGGCGCCGGCGCCCAGGCCCTTGGTGACATTGCCGCCGAGCTGCAATGTCGTCTTGGCCGGACAGTGTTTCAGCGCCTGGCCGTCGGTATTGGCACAGATGAAGTCGACCCCTTCGACGCCGGCGTTGACCATGTGGGCTACGGCATTGCCGCCACCACCGCCGATACCGATTACCTTGATGACCGCATTGGGTGCGGGTACTTCCACGAATTCAAACATTGCCCCTTCTCCTCTTGCTATGTGCTGTTGATTGATCGTTGTGCTGCTGTCTATCGATCTGTTTATCCCAGGCTTTTCGCCCGGTGTTTGCCGAATTTTCCCGGCCTTTCCCGTCCGGTGTTGCCACCGTACGTTTCGATGCGAACCCACTGCCGCGGGTGCGCATCAAAAGCTGGTCCTGAACCATGATTTGAACTTCTCGAGTACATTTCCGACGCCATCGCCGGCGGGTCCCTGTGGATTCCTGGTCTGGGTTTGTCGACTGCCATGGAGCAGTAAGCCGATCCCGGTCGCATGCACCGGATTGCACAGCACGTCGCCCAGTCCGGTGATGTACTGAGGCGTAGCTACCCGCACCGGCATGTGGAACATTTCCTCGGCGAGTTCGACCACACCTTCCATTTTGGAACCGCCGCCGGTCAGCACGATGCCCGCTGCGACCATCTCTTCAAGACCGGAGCGGCGCAGCTCGGCCTGAACCATCTCGAAGATTTCTTCGTAGCGCTTCTGCACCACATCGGCGAGCATCTGTCGTGCGAGTCGACGTGGTGGCCGGTCGCCCACGCTGCTGACCTCGATGGTTTCCTCGGGTCGCGCCAGTTGTGCCAGCGCGCAGGCATAGCGCACCTTGATGTCCTCGGCCGAAGGCGTCGGTGTACGGAAAGCGAAGGCGATATCGTTGGTGACCTGATCACCGGCAATCCCAAGGGATGCGGTGTGGCGCATCGCGCCCTGGGTGAATACCGAGATGTCAGTAGTACCGGCGCCGATATCGACCATGCAGATACCGAGATCACGCTCGTCCTGGGTCAGCACCGCGAGACTCGACGCCAGTTGCGCAGGAATCAGATCGTCGACGCGCAAGCCGCATCGGGTGACGCACTTGCTGATGTTCTGCGCGGCCGATTGGGCGCCGGTGATCACATGCACGCGTGCTTCAAGGCGCACGCCGATCATGCCGACCGGATGGCGGATGCCCTCCTGCTCGTCGATCACGTATTCCTGGGCCTGTACATGCAGGATGCGCTGGTCGGCGGGAATGGCCACGGCGCGTGCGGCATCAAGAACGCGCTCGACATCACCCTCGGTCACTTCGCGATCGCGAATGGCCACCACACCTTCGGAGTTCAGGCTGCGGATGTGGCTGCCCGAGATCGATGCGTAGACCGAGCTGATCGCGCAGCCGGCCATCAACTCGGCTTCTTCGATCGCACGCTGGATCGACTGCACGGTCGATTCGATATCGACGACCACGCCGCGCTTGAGTCCTTTGGACACATGCGAACCGATGCCGATCACCTCGACGGGCTGACCGGGTTCGAACTCGCCCACGATGGCCGACACCTTGGAAGTGCCGATGTCCAGGCCGACGATCAGAGATTTGTCGGACTTGCGATTCATGTGCGGGCGGGCTCGGTTGACGAAGGGGCTGATGCTGGAAGGGCATCGACGGGTATCGCGGGCGGGGTCGCCGGTTTGGTCTCGCTGTCGGGCTCCCGCCAGCGCAGTGCGAATCCGTTCGCATAACGCAGATCAGCGCGCAGCAACAATGCGGGCTCAGCGACGCCGAGGTCGGGCAACACCTCGGCAAAGCGCTCAAGACGCGTGCGTGCTTCGGTGCGACCGAGCAGGAGCGTGCCGCCATTGGATAGCGGCAGGGTCCACGCGCCGCGGCCGCTAAGCGTTACCCCGGTGGGCGTCAGACCGATCGGTCGAAGTTGCTGCTCGGCACTGACGTAGAAGATCCAGATCTCCCGGCGCTTCGCCACCGGTCCGTCAAGTAGCGGCAGACCTTCAGGCACTGTGCCGGTCGGCGCGGTAAACAAATCGCCGCTGCCGCTTAGCAGTCGGTCGTCTCCCCAGCTTGCCACCGCTTGGCGCTCGACCACATTGAGCACGATCTGGTCAGGCCAGCGCTTGCGCACTTCGACCTGCTCGACCCAGGGGAGAGCGGCGACGTCAGCGCGCACGCGTTCGAGGTCCACGGCAAAAAATCCCGGCTCGAGGCTGCTGCTCGCTGCCGCGCGAATCTGCTCGAGCGATACATGGCGGAACTCGCCATTCACGCTGAGTTGGCGAAACGGCCAGCGCTCGGAAGCCAGCCAGCCGTTGAGCACCGCGACTACCGGCAGACTGATGATCGCCAAGGCCGCAAGCCAGGCTGCAATCCTGAAGGCGCGTTGCTGACTCATAGATCGGCCTCGCTCAGGGTCATCGCCAGGATGCGCCAGCAGAGTTCCGGATAGTCGATGCCGATGGCGGCAGCGGCCTTGGGCACCAGGGAGTGATCGGTCATGCCCGGCGCCGTGTTGACCTCGAGCAAGATGTTGCGGCCGGCGCGGTCGCGCATGAAGTCGACCCGACCCCAGCCGCTGCAGCCGACCGCATCGAAGGCCGCCAAGGCCAGTTGCTGCATTTCAGCTTCTGCCGCGCCGTCGAGCCCCGGACAGATGTACTGGGTGTCATCCGCCAGGTACTTGGCCTGGTAGTCGTAAAAGCCCTTGGCCGGAACGATGCGGATGCTCGGCAGTGCTCGCCGACCCAGGATGCCGACGGTGAATTCATCGCCCTCGATCAATTGTTCGATCAGGATCTCGCCATCGTATTGGCCAGCTGCTTCGATGCCAGCGATCAGTTCCGTGCGGCTGCGGGCACGGCTGATGCCCACCGTCGAGCCTTCATGAGAAGGTTTGACGATCAGCGGCAGCCCGATCTTGCCGATGATGGCGTCAACGTCGGTGGCATGCAGGCGATCCACAACGCAATAGTCCGCCGTCGGTAACCCGAGGGTCTGCCAGACCTGCTTGGTTCGAATCTTGTCCATACCGAGCGCCGAACCGAGCACGCCCGAGCCGGTGTAGGGCACGCGCAGGGCTTCAAGTGCGCCTTGCAGCACGCCATCCTCGCCACCACGGCCATGCAGGATATTGAACACACGGGCAAAATGGCCGGCGCGCAGCGCGTCGAGCAGGGCCGGAATGCCATCGATTCCGTGCGCGTCGATTCCGCGCGCACGCAGTGCCGAGAGCACGCCGGCGCCACTGCGAAGCGAGACTTCGCGCTCGGCCGAGTCGCCGCCCATCACCACGGCAACGCGTCCAAAGGCCTTGGCATCGTGCAAACTCATTCCTTGTCTCCCAGCAGGCGGCCGCGGCCGCCGATTTCATTGGCTACGGCTCCGATATCGCCGGCACCCGCGAGCAGGATCAGGTCACCATCGTGGGCCAGCGGGGCCAGGGCCTCGGGAAGTTCGCGCGCTGACTTGACCAGCACGGGATCAACACGGCCACGTGCACGCACAGCGCGCGCCAGTGCCTTGCCGTCGGCGCCACTGATTGGCGCTTCACCAGCGGCGTAGACCTCGGTCAGCACCAGGGCATCGACCTCGGAGAGCACATCGGCGAATTCATCGAGCAGATCACGGGTGCGCGTGTAACGATGCGGCTGAAAGACCAGCAGCAGTCGGCGCTCTGGCCAGCCGCCGCGGGCGGCGTCAATGATCGCCTTGAGTTCGCGCGGATGATGGCCATAGTCGTCGACCAGCAGCGCTTCGCCATCCTGTACCTGGATCGGCCCGTGCTGATGGAAGCGCCTGCCGACGCCACCAAATTCCGACAGCGACTTGGCGATGGCCTCGTCGCTGACGCCGAGTTGCCAGCCAATCGCGGCGGCGGCCAGGGCGTTGAGCACATTGTGGCGTCCCGGGATCGCCAGCGTGATCGCCAGCGGCGTGGCGCGCCGCGGCAGCCACAGGTCGAACTGCATGCGACCCGCCGATGCCTGCAGATTGGCCGCGCGCACGTCGGCATCCAGTGCCTCACCGTAGGTCATTACATTGCGTGGCGTGCTGCGTGCCAGTTCGGCCACTTCGGGATCATCGATGCACAACACGGCCAGGCCGTAGAAGGGCAGACGATGCAGGAAATCGGCGAAAGCCTTGCGCAGTTGATTGAAATCCCCGCCGTAGTTTTCCAGATGATCGGCATCGATATTGGTGATGATGGCGAGCAGGGGATTGAGCAGCAGGAACGAGCCATCAGACTCGTCAGCCTCGGCGACCAGATAGCGGCCGCTGCCCAGACGCGCATTGCTGCCGGCGCTATTGAGCAATCCGCCGATTACAAAGGTGGGATCGAGTCCGCCCTCGTTGAGCACACTGGCGGTAAGGCTCGTTGTGGTGGTCTTGCCGTGGGTGCCGGCGACGGCAATGCCATGGCGGAAGCGCATCAGCTCGCCGAGCATCTCGGCGCGTGGCACCACCGGAATTCGCCGCTCACGCGCCGCCAGCAATTCCGGATTGTCGGCGCGGATCGCGCTCGAAACGACCAGAGCGTCGGCTTCTCCAACATAGGACGCGTCGTGACCGCGTTCGACGCGGATTCCGAGTGCCTGCAGGCGTCGCGTGGTCGCATTGTCGCCAAGGTCCGAGCCCGACACTTCGAAGCCCAGCGTATGCAGTACTTCGGCAATGCCACACATGCCGGTGCCGCCGATGCCGACAAAATGCACGCGGCGGTATACCTGCATGACGTGACGGCTTTCCGAAATCCGACGCAGCGTCATGCCAGTGCCTCCATGCAGCGTTGTGCCACCGTGTGCGCCGCTTCTGGCTTGGCGAGTCGACGCGCGGCCTGTGCCATATCCAGGCGGCGCGATGCGCTCTGCGCCAAGGGCCCGATCAACGCGGCGAGCGATTCGGCTTTCAACGCCGACTGCGGCAACAGCAGGGCGGCCTGCTGTTCGACGAGAAAGCGCGCATTGACGGTCTGGTGGTCATCCACGGCAGCCGGGAAAGGGACCAGGATCGAGGCGATCCCGGCGGCGCAAAGTTCAGCCAGGGTCAATGCACCGGCGCGGCAGATCACCAGATCCGCCCAGGCATAGGCCTCCGCCATGTCGGCGATGAATGGCTCGATGACGGCATCGACGTGGTGCTCCGCGTAGGTGGCTCGAGCGGTTTCGAGCATGCGCGCACCGGCCTGATGGCGAACCTCGATGACACATTCACGCAGCAGGGCCAGGGCCGCCGGCACGTGCGTGTTCAGAGCGCCCGCGCCCTGGCTGCCGCCGAGCACCAGCAGGTGCATCGCACGACCCGCGGCGGGCTGGCGTTCTCCAGGTGGGGCAATTGCTGCGATATCGCGACGCACCGGGTTGCCGGTCCACTCGCCACGACCGGGACCGAAACTGTCAGGAAATCCCGCAAAGACACGCCGCGCCAGCTTGCTGAGCACACGATTGGTCAAGCCCGGCAGCCGGTTCTGCTCGTGAACAAACACCGGCACACCGCTCAGTCGTGCCGCGATGCCTCCGGGCCCGGCGGCAAAGCCACCGAAGCTGAGCACCGCACGTGGCCGGTATTTGTGGATCAGGCCGCGCGCCTGCCAGATCGCACGCAACAATCGCAGCGGTGCGCCGATCAGAGCGAGTACGCCCTTGCCGCGCAGTCCGCTGATCGTGATGGTCTCCAGGCGCAGGCCAGCACCCGGCACCAGCGCGTTTTCCATGCCGTGGCTGGAGCCCAGCCAGATCACGGGCACGCCCAGCGCCTGAAATTCCTGCGACACCGCAATGCCCGGAAAAATATGGCCACCGGTGCCGCCAGCCAGAATCATGAAGGGCGCCTCAGACATGCGCGCGCTCCTCCGGGCTGGCGGACGCTTGGTCTTGCTCGCTGCGGCCTACCTCGGCGATGGCCTCGGCGCGACTGAGTTCATAGCTCGCGCGCAGGCCCAGTCCGATGGCGACGCAGGTCATCAATAGACTCGATCCACCCGAGCTGATCAGGGGCAGGGTCAAGCCCTTGGTCGGAAGCAGGCCGAGGTTCACGCCCATCGAGACCAGGGCCTGGGTCGAAATCCAGATGGCGATACCAAAACTGACATAGGCTTCAAAACGCAGTCCATGCATGATGCAGCGCTGACCAAGTACGAACAGGCGACCGCACAGCACGGCAAACAGGCCGACTACCAGGACTACGCCGAGCAGGCCCAGCTCCTCGGCGATGACCGCGAAGATGAAATCGGTATGCGCTTCGGGCAGGTAGAAGAGCTTCTGCACGCTGGCGCCGAGGCCGACGCCGAACCATTCGCCGCGGCCGACCGCGATCAGTGCCTGGACCAGTTGGAAGCCGTCGTTGAAGGGATCCTTCCAGGGATCCAGAAAGCTGGTCAGGCGGCGCAGTCGGTAGGTCTCGGACATCGCAGCCCAGGCCATCATCGGTGTCACCGCGGCAACGAGTGCGATCAGGTCACGCGGACGCGCACCGCCCAGCCAGACCATGCCCAGAGTGATTGCCAGGATCAGGCTCGCACTGCCGAAATCCGGTTGGCCGAGCAGCAGGACCACAAGTACCGCCGCAATCGCCAGTGGCCGCAGGATGGCGCCGAGGCTGTTCTGTACTGCGACCTGGAAGCGCACCAGGTAGCTGGCCAGGTACAGGATCAACAAGACCTTTACCGCCTCGACTGCCTGGAAATTGGATACGCCGAAATTGAGCCAGCGGCGCGCGCCATTGACGCGCACCCCGACGCCGGGCAGGAACACGGCGAGCAGCAGCAGAAAGGTCAACAGCAACAGCACGCGGCTGTTGTGCTGCCAGAAATCGAGCGGAATGCGCAGCACGACCGCGGCCAGTACACCGCCCAGTGCGAGGAACACCAGATGGCGCACGAGGTAGTAGTACGGCGATGAACCGGCGCCTTCGGCCACGGCGATCGAGCTCGAAGCGACCATGACAATGCCGAACGCCGCCAATGCGATCGCGACCAGCAGCAAAACCGGATCGAGTCGGCCCGGCAGCTCGTCGCGGCGCAGTGCTTGCATGGGGGCGGCCCAGTAGCTCATCGTCTCAACGCACCTTCAACGTGGCGAGGCCGAGCAGCACCAGCATCACGCTGATGATCCAGAAGCGCACGATGACGCGCGGCTCGGGCCAGCCTTTCAATTCGAAGTGGTGATGGATCGGCGCCATCCGAAACACGCGTTTGCCGGTCAGTTTGAAACTGGCAACCTGGATCATTACCGACAGTGTCTCGATCACGAAGATGCCGCCCATCAGGGCCAGCACGAGTTCCTGGCGCACGATGATCGCGATCACACCCAAGGTGGCGCCGACCGAGAGGGCGCCGACATCGCCCATGAACACCTGGGCGGGATAAGTGTTGAACCACAGAAAGCCAAGCCCGGCGCCGCCAAGTGCTGCGCACAATATGGTCAGCTCGCCAGCGCCCGGTATCGAGGGTACGCCGAGGTACTGCGAGAACACGGCATTGCCGGCAACATAGGCGAATACGCCCAGCGCCGAGCTGACCAGCACCGTCGGCATGATGGCGAGACCGTCGAGACCATCGGTCAAGTTGACCGCATTGGAAAAACCGACCATCCAGAAATACGCGATCACTACGAAGCCGAATCCGAGCGGCAGGGCGAAGTTCTTCAGCAGCGGCAGATACAGCGTGGTATTGGCGGGCACATCCGCGGTGTAATAAAGCGCCAGCGCGGCAGCCAGACCGAATACCGACTGCAGCAGATACTTCCAGCGAGCAGGCAGGCCGCGGCTGTCCTTGAGCACCAGCTTGCGGTAATCATCGATCCAGCCGACCAGACCAAAACTGAGCATGACGAACAACACGATCCATACGTAGCGATTGCGCAGATCGGCCCAGAGCAGGGTCGATGCGGTCACCGCGATCAGGATCAAGGCGCCGCCCATCGTCGGCGTACCGGCCTTGGAGAAATGCGACTGCGGTCCATCCTGACGAATGGTCTGGCCGACCTTGTATTCCGCGAGCTTGCGGATCACTGCCGGTCCTGCAATCAGCGACACCGCCATCGCTGTCAGCGCCGACAGGATCGCGCGCAGGGTCAGATACTGGAACAGGTTGAAGCCGCTGAAGTGCGGCTTGAGCCAGGCGAACAGTTCAAGCAGCATGGGGCGCTCCAGAGGACGTATCGCCGGATGTGGTATCGCCAGAGGCGGCGTCGGTGAGCGCGCTGACCACGCGATCCATCGCGCTTGAGCGTGAGCCCTTGATCAGGATCGTGAGCTTGGGCTGCAGTGCCTGACGCAAGGCCACAATCAGGCTGGCCTGATCGGCGAAGTGCTGGGCCTTGCTGCCAAAGCCTGCGCAGGTTTCAATCGAGCGCGCGCCGACCGCCCACAGATCCTCGATACCGGATTGGCGCGCATGCGCGCCAACGCTCCGGTGCAGGGCCGGACTGTTCTCACCCAGTTCGGCCATATCGCCGAGCACCAGCATGCGTGGCCCGGCGACCTGGGCGAGCGTATCGATCGCGGCCCGCATTGAGCCCGGATTGGCGTTGTAGCTGTCATCAATCAGATCGCCACCACTGGCCAGCCGGTATCGGGTCTGGCGTCCGCCAACGGCACGCGCGGCTTCGAGACCGGCCTGGGCATGACCGAGGTTGGCACCGGCGGCCAGTGCCAGCGCCGTGGCCGCCAGTGCGTTGCGCGCGTTGTGCAGACCGGCCAGAGCCAGCTCGACTTCGAACGCGCCGAGCGGCGTGTTGATTGCGATGCGTTGGGTCGCCCCGGTGCTCAGTATCTTGCCGCGGATATCGGCCTGATCAACGAGACCAAAACGGAACTGCTGGCGACTGCCGGCGAGCCCGGCGAAGTACCCGGAGAATTCGTCCTCGGCATTGATCACCGCGATGCCCTGATCGCCCAGCGCGCTGTAGATCGCGCCCTTGGTCGCGGCGACGCCCTGGACAGTCTGCATACGTTCCAGATGCGCCGGCGCCACATTGTTGACCAGGGCGACATCCGGGCGCGCGATATTGGCCAGGTACTCGATATCGCCCGGCTTGCCAGCGCCCATTTCGAGCACCGCATAGCGCGTCTCGTCGGACAAGGCACAGAGGCTGAGCGGCAGGCCGAGTTCGTTGTTGAAGTTGCCAAAACTTGTGTGGCAGGTACCCGCACGCGAGAGAATTTCGTGGGTCAGTGACTTGACCGTGGTCTTGCCGTTCGATCCAGTGATGGCCACGACCCGCGCCGCGCAGCAAAGCCGCCAGCGTCTTGCGATATCGCCCAGCGCGGTCTCGGTATTGCCGACCACCAGTTGCGGCAGGTCGATCGCAAGCGGGCGCTCGACGAGGGCCGCGCTGGCGCCGCGTTCGCGCGCCAGGCCGACGAAATCATGGCCATCGACGCGCTCGCCACGCAGTGCCACGAACAGATTGCCGGACTCGACCTTTCGGCTGTCGATGCTGACGCCGGAAATTT
>JAYSZM010000164.1:0-6342 GCA_043738015.1 Lysobacterales bacterium | reverse complement strand
CGCGACGATGGCGTACCTCACTTGGACTCTCTGGCGAAGAACGCCGTCGCTTTTTTTAGGATGTCACGCTCCATCTTCAGCGTGGCGTTCTCGGCCCGTAGCCGGGCCAGTTCACTCTCCAGTTCACCGACAGGCTTGCGGCTGGGCGAGCTGAGCGCGCGACCTGCACGTGAAGCGTCGAGCCAGTTGCTCAGCGTCTTGACCGACATGTCCAACTGTCGGGCCGCCTTGGCGGGGCCGAGCGACTGGGCCAGCAGGATGGCCTGAGCCTTGAAATCGTCCGTGTAACGACGACGGGAAATGCGTTGCATGGGAACCTCCAGAGTGCGATGAAAGTATCGCTTCCTGGCGTCCGGTCTGAGGGGGCCGGTTCAACAAGCCCCCACCGCATCCGGGCGGCCTGTAAGGTGCCGTCGACCTGCCGCACTACCCAGGCCTCGTCGCCCTTGCCCAGGTTGTAGTGATCCGGCGAGGAGGCAATCGCTTCGCGCAGATCTGCCGGCCAGTTCTCTGGCAAGTCGCTCGATGAAGCAAAGGCTTGAACGAAACGGCGCATGCCACCTCCCGGTCCCGAGCTTCACCAGTCCAAGGCCAACCTGTCGTGAAGGGCGAACCGATACCGTGAGAGAAGGCCCGAAACACGAACGGCCTCCAAAGGAGGCGTCCGGGTCTTTCAGCGCACAGTGAGGGATATAACTCGGCTCCCTTCACTGCACCGCGGGGCCAGTGGCAAGGCGGCGTGGTTCCGATCTCGGGTGAAGTCGCTTAATCGACCGGCATAAGTTGCCGCCGCCCCTCGGTATCCGAACATAGGGAAGCTCCTCGCTTCCACGTAAGAAAAATCCTACGAAAACGTGGCTCTTCCACGGCCAATCGAGGGAGCAGGTCTAGCACTCTCCGCGATTGCCTGACTGATGCGACACGGCCAAGGCGATTGGAGCGCGGGCAACTGCACGTGCCGTGCAAGATCCGAGGGCGGGCTACACCCACCACCGCGCCGCCAAGCTCTTGTGGGTGTTGCCGCCAAAACCAAGTGGTCTAGAACCCGGATGTCCAAGATCGCCAGCGCTTGCTTCAGGCGGGCTGCGATAGCCCGATCTGCCGCGCTGGGCTCCGGATTGCCGCTGCGTCGTGGTGGGGACCGTATTCCAGCGCATCAGCTCTCAGGCCGAAGGACCAGCGGGCCACGGCGTCATATCAAGCAGTCTAAAGACGCGATGCATTCTTGATCGCCCGCGCGAGCACCTCCGAAATTCTCGGATCGCCGCTCTGAGCAACGTTGAACCGCATGAAGGCGGCCGCAGATTGAGACGGGCTGAATACATTACCCGGCGCAAGGACGACCTCCTCTTCGAGCGCCGATTGCGCGAGACTCGCCGAATCGCAGCCCTCCGGCAAGCGGCACCAAAGGTAGAAGCCGCCGCGGGGCATCAACCATGGGATGATGCCTATCCCTTGGAGCGTCTCGGCCACGTCGTGCCGTGCTCGTGCCAGCCTCCGCTGCAGTTCCTCTATGTGCCTGCGGTAACCACCGCCGGTCAGAACGCTCGTGATCAGTTCGGTCGCAACCGGATTCGGTCCGCCGAAGCTGGTTGCAACCTGAAGGTCGACGAGATCCTCCATCCAGTCAGGCCGTGCGGCGATGTAGCCACAACGTACCGAGGCAGACAGCGATTTGGAGAAGCTGCCGATGCGGATGACGCGGTTCAGACCGTCCAGCGCGGCCAGTCGCGGCGAGGGCTCCGGCTCGAAATCAGCGAATATGTCGTCCTCGACGATGGTCAAATCGTGTGCGGCGGCGGCATTGAGAAGCCGATGCGCGATTTGCGCCGAGAGCGTTGCTCCCGTGGGATTGTGCAGCGCCGAATTGGTGATGTACAGGCGCGGGCGTTCGGCGGCGAGGATGGCCTCGAAGCGCGCGACATCCGGACCCGACCGGGTGTAGGGCACGCTCACGATCCTGGCCTGATGGGCACGCAGCAGCGCTTGAAAATTGAAGTAGCAAGGGTCATCGACCAGCACTGCATCACCAGGACGCAGCAGGAACCGGCAGATCAGATCGATGGCCTGCGTGCCGGAAGTCGTAAGCAAGAGTTGATCAGGTGAGGTCTCGATGCCATGTTCGGCAAATCGCGCAGTCAGTAGCCGACGCAAGACGAGCGAGCCCCGCGTGCTGCCGTAGTTGGACAGCACCGAGTCATCGGCGCGCGCCAAGGCGCGCAATGCCCGGCGCAATCCCGCAGTCGGCATCCAATCGGCCGGGAGCCAACCGCAGCCGGGTTTTAGTGCCGACGGGTGAGCATCAAGCGACTGCCGCGACACCCAGAGCGGATCGACCGCACGATCCCGTTGCGGCCGGTCTTCGGCTAGGGTCAGTGGAGGCAAAGCGCTGGAGGAAACATAAAAGCCCGAGCCCCGCCTGGCACGGATCAGTCCTTCGGCCGCCAATCGATCATAGGCTTCCACCACTGTCGAGGGCGCAACGCCCATCGTAACTGCGAAGCTGCGAATAGAAGGCAGGCGGTCACCGGCGCTCAGCGCGCGGCTCGTAACCTTTGCGAGGATCGCATTCACCACATCCCCGGTTCGGGTGCCGCCTCGGTTGACGCGTGGTCGCATGATACTCAAAGTGTATCCTCATTACTGTCAATACAGTTTGGCGATATCGTATCTATTCGTCACTGTCTCGGACGATCTGGGCGGGCTATTGTGCGCCTACATACGGAGAGCGGCATGAGCAACGCGAATTCATCACTCCAAGGTTGGGGCAGCGGCCTGCTCGGCGTAATCATTTTCAGCGGCTCGTTGCCAGCCACGCGGGTGGCCGTCGGTGGTTTTTCGCCGCTCTTCCTAACCGCCGCCCGGGCCGTAATTGCGGCGCTCCTCGCGTCGGCGCTCCTGCTTTTGTGGAGGCAGGCGTGGCCCGAGCGGCGCGATATCGTTTCGCTGTTAATTGTTGCCGTGGGCGTAGTGGTCGGCTTTCCGCTGTTGACGGCGCTCGCCCTCCAGCACATCACTTCGGCGCACTCGATTGTCTTTATTGGTTTGCTGCCGCTTGCGACTGCGATCTTCGGCGTCCTACGTGGCGGCGAGCGGCCTAAGCCGCTTTTCTGGTTGTTTTCGTGTTTGGGCAGCGCGACGGTCGCCGCATTCGCGCTTTTAAACGGGGGCAAGGCATCGCTAATCGGCGATCTCCTGATGATCGCCGCCATTATCGTTTGCGGGCTCGGATATGCCGAAGGCGGCAAGCTTTCGCGCAAACTCGGCGGCTGGCAGGTGATCTCTTGGGCGCTCATCCTCTCGGCCCCGCTAATGTTTGTGCTGGCGGCCTTCACACTTCCTTCTTCGTGGCAAGACATTGACGCACCTGTTTGGCTAGGCCTCGCCTACGTTTCTGTATTCAGCATGCTGATCGGCTTCGTGTTTTGGTACCGGGGACTGGCGCTGGGCGGCATCGCGAGCGTTGGCCAGTTGCAGCTGCTTCAACCCTTCTTTGGGCTTGCGCTCGCCGGTTTGCTGCTGCACGAGCCGGTCGCTTGGACAATGGTCGCTGTGACTGGAGTCATCGTCATCTGCGTCGCCTTCGCGAAGCGGTTTGCCTGAGCCAGTACGTAATGCTGCTGGCGCGTTCGCCGACGCCAATCTGCTATGAGCTACAAATTTGCGAGGAGAGCCACCTCGGGGACATCTGTCTGTATCGGCTAGTGACATCTGCTGTGCCTTCATGACCTCCGACACGACGTTCCGGGTTGAACTCTTTCCGTTCAACCTCCGGCGCTGCAGCCTTGTCTTCCGCCAAACAATCGCTTCTCAGCTTGTAGTCGCACCCCCGCACCCGCGCCCTCATTTAGTCCAGATGAACAGCTCTTATCCGAAGGAACGGAACCATGATAGACGTCGCTTCTCACAGCCACCAAGAAGCCAGCGCCCCGGACAAGCCGGTCGCGCCCCAGAACTTCTCAACATTGATCCCTCAGATGCGTGTCGGCGAAGGGGGAAAGGACTGGCATCGCGCCTTGCTCAAGGATGTGAAATCTCGACTTGGTGACGATCCGGACTTCCCCTGCATCTTCTCGAAGAATGCATTTCGCAAGGAACTTCTGGTCTTTATTTTCGTAGAGCACATCGATGCAAGCGGAATGCAGAATTTGGCGGCCGGCCTGAGCGAATACGTCGAGATCTCCAGAAAGTGGGACGGCAGCCTAAGCACTGCCTATCCGCTGGTCGTCGCGTTCTCGCACGAAGCCATAAAGGCGCAGTCGGTGGCTGACTACGACGCCTTCGGATGGAAGGTGCTTCAGACGCTACATGAGATGGATCCGGCGCCATGGCCGGAAAGCGTCGGCAAGGATCCGAACCAGCCTTCGTGGTCGATGTGCTTCAACGGCATGCCAATCTTCTGCAACATGAGCCATCCTGAGCATCGCGACCGCAAGAGTCGAAATCTCGGCGAGTACTTCCTGTTCGTCATCAATCCGCGCGAACGGTTTGACGTCGTCGCCGACGATTCCCCGTCCGGCCGCAGAGTCCGCTCCAACATTCGCAATCGGATCGCACATTACGACAACCTGCCGCACTGCCCACAGCTTGCCTCCTACGGCGCGGGTGGAATCGAGTGGTGGCAGTACAGCCTCGCCGAGAAGAACACCGAGAGAACGGACAAATGCCCGTTTATAAGCATGAAATCCTGAGTGGGATCGTGCGGTCTGCGGACAAAGTTAGTGCCCTAATTCGTCGGTTACGGAATTCATCATGCCCCTCTATGACAGCATTCTCGACACGATCGGAAGAACGCCGATCGTCAAATTGCATCATCTCCCACCGAAGCACGTTTCCCTGTACGTGAAAGTTGAGTCGTTCAACCCTGGTGGCTCGGTCAAGGATCGTCTCGCCTTGGCTGTTGTCCTCGATGCCGAGGCGAAGGGACTACTGAAACCCGGCGACACAATTGTGGAATGCACGTCCGGCAACGTCGGTATCGCGCTTGCGATGGTGGCCGCGGCGCGCGGCTACAACTTCGTTGCTCTGATGGGCGACGGCTACTCGGTAGAGCGTCGGAAGCTCATCCGCGCCTATGGCGGCAAAGTGATCCTCTTTCCTAGCGGCGAAGGCAGTAGCGGCGGAAACCTTAGGGCGGATCGGCTTGCGGCGAAATACGGGTGGTTCCGCGCAAAACAGTTCGACAACCAAGCCAATCCCGCGTACCACCGCCAGACCACCGCTGGGGAAATCCTCGGCGACTTCGCTGGCAAGCGGCTGGACTATTTCGTGACCGGTTTCGGTACCAGTGGCACCTTAACTGGCGTCGGGCAGATGTTGAAGTTGGCGCGGCCGGAGGTGCGAATCATCGTCGTCGAGCCCGTGAACGCAGCCTTGCTGGCCGGCCACGAATGGTACGTGCACAAGATTCAGGGCCTGGCCCCAAACTTCAGGCCCAGCGTGCTCGATGACAGCGTCATCGACACACTGATGAGTGTGGACGAAGAAGTTGCGCGCGATACGGCCCGCCGTCTTGCTGCCGAGGAAGGGATCTTCGCTGGCATCTCTGCCGGCGCCAGCTTATCCACGGCGCTTCGCGTTGCAGAAAGCGCGCCGCAGGGATCGGTACTGCTGGCAATGCTGCCCGATACTGGCGAACGCTATCTGTCCACCTTTCTGTTTGACGGCATTAACGAAGGCTCTGACGACGAATGGCTGGCATCGCTTGAGGGAAGCATTAAGCTGTTTCCAAAGCCTGAAAGACGGACAGTGGAAGTCGAACTGGGCGCATGAGCGAATTTATCCCCCCTGCGACGCGGTATGTCAGCCTGCCTGACGCCTTCGCGATGAAACGCGGCGGTGTGCTGCGGCACGCGCGCATCGCTTACGAAACTTGGGGTAGGCCGAACACGGTAGGTGATAACGTCATCCTGATTCTCACAGGTCTCTCGCCTAGCGCGCATGCAGCCGCACATGCTTATGACGCATCGCCCGGCTGGTGGGAGGGGATGCTGGGACCAAGCAAGCCGATCGACACAGATCGCTGGCATGTGATCTGCGTGAACTCGCTGGGAAGCTGCAAAGGCTCCACCGGGCCGGCATCGCCCGATCCGGACACAGGTGAGCCCTATCGCCTGGACTTTCCCGAACTCTCGATCGAGGATATCGCCGACGCCGTCGCCTATGTAGTACGGGCGCTAGGCTTCGAGCACCTAGCCTGCGTCATCGGCAATTCCATGGGCGGCATGAGCGCGCTGGCCCTGCTAGCCCGTCATCCAGGTATTGCGCGCAGCCACATCAACATTTCCGGCGCGGTGCACGCCCTGCCTTTCTCGATCGCAATCCGGTCGTTGCAACGCGAGG
>JAYSZM010000163.1:0-36869 GCA_043738015.1 Lysobacterales bacterium | reverse complement strand
ATCGAGGGCTTCATCGGTTACCCCGATCATCTGCTCGTTGAGCAGTCGTTCCTGCTCCTGCGCACCAAGAAACTGCGCCCTGATCGACGACTTGATACTACCGATCTCATCGACAATCTGGCGATCGATTTCCGCGATCTGGCCCTTCATCTGCAGCATCAAGGGGTAGTCGGGCTTGTACATGCGCAGCTTGTCCTGGTATTCGGCCAGCAGCTTGCCGCGCGCCTCCTTGAGCGACTCGATCATCGAGCTGCTGCCAGCTTCGCCATAGAGCACCATTCCGGTCGAGGCCTGCGCCTGGCGCCACAGCGACTCGGCCCGGATGCGGTCCTCGCGCGCTTTGCCGAGCGCGGTGTTCAATGAGGCCAGGGTTTGCTCCGACAGCGTAGACGACTGATCGCCGACACTGACGATATGTTCCTTCTGCGCAAACAGCACCAGATTGCGCTCGGACTCTTCCAGCTTGAGCTTGAACTCCTGCAGCCGCTCTTCCAGATAGCCCTTGGCATACGATGAGGAATCGAAGCGGCGCTCCAGGTTGCTGGCGATAAAGATTTCGGCCATTGCGTTCGCTGCACGCTGGGAGAACACGCGGTCCGGGCTGTCGTAGTTGACGCGCACCAGGCGCGAATTGCGCACGGGTTCGATGGTCAGCCCCTCGCGAAAAAGGTTTACGACTGAAGCACGCAATGCGTCCGCATTTGCCGCCTGCGGCAGGGCACCGGAGGTCGATGCAACCGGCGCGGTGCGCGAGGAGCCGGTGAAAACTCCGGTGATCCGGGACCATAGCGTACGCGGTTTTATCCGCTGCAGTTCACCGGTCGCCACCAGATCCAGCTTGGCGACGACGCGCTCGGCCAGGGTGCGGCTCTTCAGCAATTCGTACTGGGTCTGATAGAAATCACGGTCGCCGGCGCCCTCAAGCGGTGTCATCGCGCCGACATCCACCACCTTGATGGTGTCGCGTTCGATCTGCAAGGTGGCCGAGGATCGGTAGATCGGTGTGGTCAGCAAGGTGCCCGTCAGAACCGAGATCACCACGATCAACCAGGCACCAAGCACCGTCCAGCGCCGCTTGACCAGGATGCGCCAGTAAGCGCGAAGATCCATGTCGCCGCCGGCGGACTCGGCCTCGGGCCCACGCAGATCGACACTGATCGCGCGCTGGGGATCGGTTGCAGTCAGCATGGTCCGCCGCGATTCAAGCGCAATCGAGAGCTGGCCGGCGTGTGCGTCCTCGTGCCGATGTCGTCTCATGGGGTGCTGACGTGGACCTCGCTCAGAACAATACGAAGAAACTTAGTACGGGCACGGTCTCGATGAATCTCCGCAAAGCGGTCTTCGAGCCGGATTGTTCGATCACGATGATGTCGTCCCCATACACACGCGGATCCTCGGCATTGCCGCCGCGGATCGCAGCAATGTCGAACACCGCCGCCATTTTTTTGCCTTCGATCATCCGGAACACCACGACGCCCTGGGGATTGGCCAGCGGATCGAGACCGTGCGCCATCGCGATCGCCTGGATCAGCGAAGTGCGGCCGGTGAGCGGATAGATGCCAGGATTGCGGACCGCACCTTCCAGCGTGATGCGCTGACTGGCGAATTCCTTGACGAAGACGCTGACCTGGGAATTCTGCAAATATTTTGCATTGAGGCGGGTGGCGATCTCGGCTTCGAGTTCCTGGACGGTCTTGCCGCCCGCCCGCAGCGTGCCAATTAGCGGCAGTGATATCTGCCCGGCCGAATTCAAGCGCACCGTCCGATTGAGGTCAGCGACCTGAAACACACTGATTTCGATCAGATCCTGGGGACCGACACGATAATCCGAAACGCCTTCATAGGCGCCACTGCTCGACGAAGTATCCGGCGCCGGCAGCTCCGTACTGGCAGTCACCGCGGACATCTTGCCATCGCGCAGCTTATTGCTGCCGGAGCCCGCGCAGCCGGCAGCTGCGCATATCAGCAAAATCAAGGCGAAAAGCCTGGTGGTGCTATTGAGCATGCCTGGTCCTGGTTTCCCGGCTCCATTATGTGCGCCGCAGCAGAGAATGGCAAAGCCTGTGATAGGGCCAGTTCGACCGCTCGGCGGCGGCATTCCGCAGCAAGGGACGCGTAAAGGACCGATCCCACGCACCGGAATCACCCCATTCAGGAGTCCGGCTGATCGTGCTGCGACCTGGGCCGCTGTCTCAACGATCCGCCCAGACGACCGCGGCATCCGCGGCACGACGCTCGGCGCCAAGCTCAAGCCACCGCCAGGCCGAAGTCACAATGGCGACGAGATCCTGATGCTTGGGGGCCCAACCGAGCAGCGCGCGCGCGCGCCCGCTGTCGGCGAACAGACGCGCCGGATCGCCGGGTCGCCGTGGCATCGACTGCACTTCGACGCGACGACCGCTGACCTGTTCGCAGCAGGCGATCACTTCGCGCACCGTGTAACCGCGACCACTGCCGATGTTCACCGCCAGGCTGGCCTGCTTCTGCTGCAGATGGTCAAGCGCCAGCAGATGCGCTGCGGCGATATCCTCGACATGCACATAGTCGCGGACGCAGGTGCCATCGGCAGTGTCGTAATCCGTGCCGAACACCTGTACCGGACGACCTTCGCGAATGGCCAAGAGCACATTTGGGATCAGATGAGTTTCCGGCTCATGCCATTCGCCGATCTCGGCATCGGCGGCGGCGCCAGCGGCATTGAAATAACGCAGGGCCACATAGTCAAGGCCACCACAGGCCGCGACGTCCGCCAGCACGGATTCGAAAACGGCCTTGCTGCGACCGTACACACTGAGCGGCTGAATCGGCAGGGATTCATCGACCGGCATGCGCGCCGGCTGACCATAGATCGAGCAGCTGGACGAGAACACCAGACGGCGCACGCCGGCGCGATCCATCGCCTGCAGCAAGCGAATACCAGCGGCAATGTTGTTGTCCCAATACAGCAGTGGCGCGCGTTCGCCTTCACCGGCGAGCGCACTACCGGCCAGATGCATCACCGCGTCAATCGGATAGCGCGCAAAAACGGCGTCAAGAAATGCCGGGTCGGCGAGGTCGCCGCGCATCGAATGGCCCCAGCGCAAGGCCCAGGCATTTCCGGTACGCAAATCATCCACGCAAATGGGCGTTTGCCCCGCCATGGCCAGCGCGCGACAGACATGGCTGCCGATGTAGCCGGCAGCTCCGCTGACCAGGACGTGTGCTGTCACGCCGCGTGCACCGGCGTCGGGATACTGCGGCCGGCCAGCAGCGCATCGAAATAGGCGATCGTGCTGCGTAGGCCGGCTTCCAGATCGATGCTCGGCGACCATTGCAATGCGCTGTTCGCCAGAGCGATATCGGGCTTGCGCTGAGTCGGATCATCGGCCGGCAGGGGCATGAAGACCAACTGCGAATTCGATCCGACCAGGGCGATTACTTTCTCGGCCAGCTCGCGGATGGTGAACTCCCCCGGATTGCCAAGATTGACCGGGCCGGTGAATCCCTTCGGAGTCGCCATCAGCTTGATGAAGCCATCAAGCAGGTCATCGACATAGCAGAACGATCGCGTCTGCTGGCCTTCGCCATAGATCGTGATGGGCTCATTCTTCAGCGCCTGCACGATGAAGTTCGACACCACGCGACCATCATTGGGATGCATGCGCGGACCATAGGTATTGAAGATCCGCGCGACCTTGATGTCGACGCCGTGCTGACGGTGGTAGTCGAAGAACAGGGTCTCGGCGCAGCGCTTGCCTTCGTCGTAGCAGGAGCGCGGCCCGATCGTGTTGACGTGGCCCCAGTACGACTCCGGCTGCGGATGCACCTTCGGATCTCCATAGACTTCGCTGGTGGACGCCTGAAAAATCCGGCAATCCAGTCGCTTGGCCAGGCCCAGCATATTGATCGCACCATGCACACTGGTCTTGGTGGTCTGTACCGGATCGTGCTGGTAGTGGATCGGTGATGCCGGGCAGGCCAGATTCCAGATCTCGTCGACCTCGATGAACAGTGGAAAGGTAATGTCGTGGCGCAGAAACTCGAACCGCGGATGCGCGAGCAGATGCGCGATATTGCGCTTGCTGCCAGTGAACAGATTGTCAGCGCAGACCACCTCGTGACCGCTGCCTAGTAGTCGGTCACATAGGTGCGAGCCGAGAAATCCGGCGCCGCCGGTGACCAGAATGCGTTTGGTGGATTCGTAATTGCGCATGCTTCCCCTGATCTAATATTTGGCTGGCGGACTCATACTACTTCGTGTCGCAGCCGCGACACATGCCAGTGCGCTGTTCGCCCTGAAGGGCCGGAATCCTTGGGCGATTGCGCGCATTCAGGAACGATGCACCGAGCGCCCACGGCCTATCCCGTAATAGGCCAGCCCGGCCGCTTCGACGGTCTTCGGATCAAAGATGTTGCGACCATCGAAGACCGCCGCAGACTTCAGGGCGCGGCGCATCGCCGCGAAATCCGGACTCCAGAACGCTTTCCACTCGGTCACCACGGCCAGGGCATCGGCGCCGTCCAGGGCGCTATCGGCGCTGTCGCAAAGCTGAAGATCGCTGCGCTCGCCAAAGATGCGGCCGGCCTCGTGTGCGGCTTCGGGATCGAATGCACGCACATGCGCGCCGGCCTGCCAGAGCTGTTCGAGCAAGACACGTGAAGGCGCTTCGCGCATGTCATCGGTATTGGGCTTGAAGGCAAGTCCCCAGACCGCGATCGTTTTTCCTTGCAGAGCACCATCGAAGTGCGCGCTGATCAACTCGAACAGGCGGTGCTTCTGACTTTGATTTACCGCCTCGACCGATTCGAGCAGGCGCGGCGTGTAGCCATGCTGGCGGGCGGTACGGTCGAGCGCCTGCACGTCCTTGGGGAAGCAGGAGCCGCCATAGCCCACGCCGGGATATATGAAGGCATAGCCGATCCGCGAATCGGAGCCAATGCCGTGACGCACATGCTCGATGTCGGCACCGACCCGCTCGGCGATATTGGCGATCTCGTTCATGAAGCTGATCTTGGTGGCCAGCATCGCGTTGGCCGCGTACTTGGTCAACTCAGCCGAACGTACATCCATCAGCACCATGCGCTCGTGATTGCGATTGAACGGCGCGTACAGGGCTTTCATCAGATCGATGGCGCGTGCGCTGTCACTGCCGAGCACGATCCGGTCGGGCCGCATGCAGTCCTTGACGGCATCGCCTTCTTTCAGGAATTCGGGATTGGACACGACATCGTGCGGAACATCGGCGCCCCGTTTGGCCAGTTCGCCCGCGATCGCGGCGCGGACGCGATCGGCCGTGCCAACCGGAACGGTGGATTTGTTGACGATCACGGCGTAATGATCCAGATGACTGCCGATCGTGCGCGCCACGGCAAGCACATGCGAAAGGTCTGCGCTGCCGTCCTCATCCGGCGGCGTGCCGACCGCAATGAATACGATCTGCGCGCTCTTCAGCGCAGCGGCGGCATCGGTGGTGAATTGCAGGCGACCCGCCTTGTGATTGGCGAGCACCAGGTCTTCGAGGCCGGGCTCGAAAATCGGGACCTTGCCGGCGTTGAGTCCGGCCACTTTGTCGACATCGATATCGACACAGACCACCGAATTGCCGACGTCAGCCAAGCAGGTGCCGGTGACGAGTCCCACATATCCCGTTCCAAAGATCGTTACTTGCATGAGGTCCTGTCGCTTCGGTTTGGGTCTGCACAGTAGCCGTAGTAATCACGAGCTGAGGATGCCTTCAATCGAGGTCAGCTACGTTCGCGCCCAGCAGAATCTGGCTTGAGTTCGCGCTTGCCAATGGCGCGAGGGTCGCAGTCGCGACCCGTAAGCAATAGTGTAGTGCGCAAAGTCGACATCAAGACGACATGCTGCGGTGCGCCCGGCTGAGCCGATGAAGCGAGGCTCAATTCGGACTGGCAACGTCGCCGCCGCGATCCGGATCGATGATCGGCTCGTCGGGACGCGGCTCTCCCGATCCCTCGCGGGTGGTCGGAATCAAGGGCACTGGTGCGCGAAGTTCGGACAATGCCGCGTACACATCGAGCGGGCAATTGTCCATCGTGCGCACCGACAGCCGCCGCAGCACGATGGCATCAACGCGCTCGCCCGACAGATCGCTACTGACCAGGTTGGAGCGATCCTTGACCGCATCCGGCGAGGTATCCGAGGACATTACAAAGCGTTCGCCACGCGGCACTTCACCTTCGAGCGGAATTACCCGGGCCGGCTCGCGCGCACCGTCAGTGTAGACCTCGATGACATAGCCCTGCTGGGCCAAGTCGACGGCGGTACCGGTATTGTTGAAGAGTTCGACAAAACGCCAGGAGGGATCTTCTTCGCGCTCGCGGCGCGCCTCGTACTGCGCGATGACGACATCGGTGGACGCGATCGGGCAGCTCGGACGAAATACACCACCCTCGGTGCCGCCATCGCGCCAGCCGATACCAAGGAAGGCGTCGCCGACATTGCTGTCGCCATTGCAGGAGTCATCCTGACGCGCCAGCGACTTGGGCACCACACCAAGCGGAGCTACCCAGTCACTGGAAGCCACGTCTTCGGGCCGAACCTGTCCCACGCTGTCGGCATTGCGTAGTGCATTGGTCTGATTCTCCTCGACCTTTTCCTGGCGCCATTCTTCCGACTGCTCACCGAGTCCATTGAGCGTGCCGGCCACCGAAACTTCGGCGCAATCACAACCGCTGGACTGCAGACCACGGCGCAGCACCACGGCCTCGCTCGGTTGCAGCAGGGCCGATTGCACCAGCATATCGGCGCGTTCGGCGAGCCCGCTGCTGGCGCCAGTGCCGGCCACGACAAACAGGCCCTTGGGCGGAATCTGGCCGGAGAGGCTGATTCGGCGACCGGGTCCGGTCACGCCGGGGAAATAAAGTTCGGCCTGGTAGCTTTCGCCTGCGAGATCGACCACGCGATCGCTGCCATTGAACAACACCAGGGCACGGTCGCCACCTTCGGCGACATACGAATCGATCAGCACTTCGCTGCCATCGTCGCGCTCGCGATCCTTGCCTTCGGATTCTTCTCCCTCGACGGCGAGTTCATCTTCCAGCGCTTCGTCCTTGCAATCGACCAGACGAGTCTTCGGCGGCGTCGACGCATCGAGTCCACCCGCCACCCAGACCTGTCCGGATTCGAACTGGTCCGAGGGATCGGTGTCGCGTGCGCAGCGCTGGTCGTCCTTGCGCTGCAGACTGCCGCCTGAAGCCAGCACGGGACCGGTGATGCTGCCGATCTGGCCCAGCGAATCGACCACGCCACCGGCACGACGGTTGGCCGCGACTGCGGCGGCGAGAATCTGGTCGGCACGGTCTGGCAACGCGAGCGCAGCGGCCTGGGCAGCGGCACCGGCGCAACCGCAGAGCGAAAAAATTTCGACCGGGAGACGGCGAACGCCAGCACGGGTGCGCGCTTCAATGCGCGCGGCGGACCAGATGTTTTCGCCAGCGCAGGGACAGCGCGCACTGATCGCGGCGGCCTGAACGAGATCAGTGGCTCGCGTCGGCGCCAGTTCGCTGGCGGCGCCGACCGAATCGTAAACGGTATCGCATTGACCATATGTCTCGATCACCGCCTGAACCGCATGCGCGGGATCGGTTCCGGCATGGATCAGGCCTCGGGTGGCGTCCGCCGCCGAGACTTTGTCGTCTTCCGCCTGGGCAGCATTGGCCAAGGTCGAGCCAGCCGGGTCGAACCACTCGGGCACCTGGGCCTGCAGCGATCCACTCAGAATCAATCCAGCCAGCATCAACGCGCACAATAATCGGGACATGACGTCCTCCAGCAGTAATAGCCAAATTCTAGTGCAGTGACCGCGGTCGGTCACGCACTGCCTATGCCGGCTGGCACAGACTATCCTCGCAGCATGCCTGAAAATGCACGCCATCCTGTGAAGCAATGTGTCGCTGAACCGGCACTCGCCTGGCTGCGCGCCTGCCTGCAGGGACAGCCAGTGGAGTTCGCGCCAGCACAGACTCAGCAGATTGAGGACAACGGCATGTCTGCCGTGGCTGCCGCACGAAGATCGGCCGCAGCGCATCCCGTGCCACCATTATGGACAGATTCCGCGCGCCGACTGGCGATGCGAGAACTCGCTCATCAGCAGGCCTTGCGCTCGCTCGCTTCCGCCTGTGCGCGGCAAGGCATCGACCTGCTGCTGATCAAGGGTGAGGCGCTGGCGCGCACACTTCACCAACCCGGAACGCGCACGCGAACGGATATCGATCTTTGGGTAGGGCCGAGCCAGCTTGACGCGCTGCGCGCGGTGCTGGTGAATTTGGGCTACCCCTGCATACGGGGCATCATCCAGCAGTGGGCTCGATTCGAACTGGTTCATGGCGGCGGCGCGGCGGTCGAAATCGGCTTCGATATCCACGTCCGTCCGTTCTTCCGACCGCGCATGCTTACGCAGCGTGACTTCGCCGCGGTCTGGGCGGATTCGGCCGAAGCGCTGGATCTGCCCGGTCTGCGCGTGCCCGGCGCCTTCGACGGGTTCCTGATCGCCGCCCTGCATCTGGCCAAGAACCGCCACAAGCGCTGGATCTGGCTGTACGACATCGATCAGTTCTGTCGCCACGAGCCAGAGGCCGTGCAGCGCGCCTGCTCCCTCGCCGGCGAATGGCGCATCGCCAGCCTGATTGCCGACGCGTTGGAGCGCAGCGTTGCCGTGTTCGACACGCCGCTGCCCTGCGCCCTACCCGTGCCGATTCACCGCGAGCCCCTCGCGCAGTTACTGCAAGCGCCGAATCGCTGGGCCGCCTTGCGACGGGACCTCGCCGCCCTGCCCGATTTCGCCGCGCGGATGCAGTTTCTCCGCGAACTGCTGCTACGCAGAGTGTGAATTCTGTTTTCGTCGTGGCTGCTGGCGCGTGCCGCAGAGGCATTTCGCGTAGGGTGACGCCAAATCCATGTGCGGCGAATACCGATGCCAATCGCCGGATGATCCGCGGCGATTGTTCCTGTGACGCAACTTCGAAAGGCAAGGAACGATGATGCCCATGGCGATAAAAACTCTTTAAAATCAATCGCAACGACGCTATGGATATCCACAATTCTGCGATTTGATATCTTCCATCCATGCCCAAAACCCTGATCAATCTGGAGCACGAGGACAAGGCCTGGCTGGACCGGGAGGCGCGCCGACGCCAGGTTCCTATGACCGAACTGGTGCGGCAGGCGGTGCGCAGCTTTCGCGTCACTGAGGAGAGTCGTCAGCGGCCGAATTTACGGCGGGCCCTGGCGCGTACCGCCGGCCTGTGGCGGCGAGGAGATGCTCTGACTTGGCAGGAGCGTTTGCGCGGTGAGTGGGATCGCCCGGAGTGAGGTACCTGCTCGACTCGGTGATTGTCATTGATCACTTCAATGGGATCGCGGCCGCAACCCAGTTCCCAGCAGAACATGGTGCCGCCTGCGCGCTATCGGTGACTACCCGCGCCGAGGTGCTTGCAGGTTTCGCCGATGGGCAAGAAGCGCTGGCGCTGGAATTGCTCGACGAGTTTCCGGCCCTGCCCATGACCAGCGAAATCGCCACCCTGGCCGCGCGCCTGCGCAGAACCGAACGCTGGAAACTTCCCGACGCCCTGCAGGCGGCGGTAGCAATCCATCACGAGTTGGTGCTGGTGACGCGCAATACGCGGGATTTTCGTACGAGCGAGAATTTGCAAGTGCTGGTGCCCTACGCGATTTGAGACCGCTGTCCATCTTCACTTGCGCATCAACGAAACGTCACTGAATCAGTGGCTTGGTTTGAGATGCGGCGGACAGCGGGCTTGCCCCGCTGCCGTTGATTGTGATTTTGTCCCCGAGGGGATTGACCAGCTCCGCTGTTGAGAGCCATAGAGCGCGGGCTTGCCCAGCTGCCGTTGATTGTGATTTTGTAGAGCGCGGGCTTTCCCCGCTGCCGTTGATTGTGCGCAACGGAACGAGCAAGTCAAACGCAGCGGAGCAAGCCCGCGCTCTACAAGTTCCGGTATGTGGCGGAGACAGGGATTGCCGGGCTCATCCCTCAGCCCAGCCCGCGCCTTGCGCGGGACAGCCTCCGGCTGTCCTGAATCGCTCCCGGCGATTCAGTCGAGCCCTAGTCGCTCCGAGCTAACCGTCTCCGCCACATACCAAAAAGCCGCCCTGCGGGCGGCCTCTTGGTATGTGGCGGAGAGAGTGGGATTCGAACCCACGGTGGGCTTACACCCACGGCAGTTTTCAAGACTGCTGCCTTAAACCACTCGGCCATCTCTCCGATTTGTAACTCAGCGACGTCACCGCCACGGCAAGTCGCGCATTGTAGGTGCGGGGGTGGCGTGGCGCCAAGGGCAAATTGAGCTTGGTGATGTTGCGGCACCAGGGGTGGTACCCGAGTCCGTTGCTCGGGGCGGCGCTTTGCGGGCAGGCGTTGGGACGGAGTGCGAACGAAAAGCGCCCTCACCCTGGCCCTCTCCCGCAAGCGGGAGAGGGGACTCGAAGGAGAGGGGACCCGAACTTGGCTGCGCACGCAAGTCATGCAAGGGCTTGTGAGTGTCCGGAAGTCGCTCGAAGGTCTCCGGGGTCCGCTGCATAGCGGCCCGTACCGGGGCCCTACCCCAAGTTCGCCCGTGTCTGGACCGACATACGGAGCCTTCCATTTGCGTCAGCGCCCCACAGCGCTCAGGATGCGCGGGAGCGCTGGAATGGGATGGCGGGGCCCGCAGCC
The DNA here is from genome assembly GCA_043738015.1 of Lysobacterales bacterium. Lineage (GTDB taxonomy): Bacteria > Pseudomonadota > Gammaproteobacteria > Xanthomonadales > Ahniellaceae > 0-14-3-00-62-12. The sequence goes on along the minus strand of JAYSZM010000163.1, from coordinate 26,193 downwards.
GATGGATTCTCCGGATTCGATCTGGGAAATTGCTTAATTGTGCGCTTTGGGCTTGCTAGCTACGTCCGGCTTGATTGAGGATGTCGGCTCCTGTTGGGGGACTTTATGATTCGTCTGTTGATCGTGGATGACCACGCGATGATACGTACTGCGTTCAAGGCGGCGCTTGCCAAGCACGCCGATTTGAACGTGATTGCCGAGGCGGGCACAGGCGAGGAAGGGGTCCGCTTGGCCAAGGAGCTCAAGCCCGATGTCGTGTTGATGGACGTCAATCTGCCGGGAATTACCGGACTGGAAGCGGCCTCGCGAATCGCCTTGCAAAGTCCGCGCAGTCGATTGATCGCGGTGACTGCGCTGGAAGACTCGCCGTTTCCGCGCAAATTTCTCGAAGCTGGCGCGGCCGGCTTCATCACCAAGGCCTGCCCACTGGAAGAGTTGGTACAAGCCATTCGCACGGTGGCGGCGGGTGGCAAGCACATCAGTCAGCACATTGCGCAGGCGATGGCCCTGGATGCGGTCAATGGCAAGACCCACTCGCCGTTCGACTGTCTGACCAAGCGCGAGACCGAGATTGTCATCGGTATCGTCCAGGGCGAGGACATGGGCGCGATCGGCGGCCGTCTGCACGTCTCGGCCAAGACGGTGGCCTCACACAAGTACAACGCCTTTGCCAAGCTCGGCGTCGACAATGATGTTGCACTCGCCCGCATGGCGATCCAGCATGGGCTGGTCGAGCATGATCAGCGCCGTTGAGTCGATGCAGCCGAGCTGAGCGCAGCCGATTGCGGAGCTGCGCTCAAAACAGAAGCCAAGCCGCTGCGGTCAATCCAGATCGAGTGAAATGCTGACGCCGGCCTTCACCACCGCGCGCACCTGGCGCAGACACTCGATGTCGGCTAGTGGATCGCAGGCCAGCGCTACCAGATCGGCCGCCTTGCCCTTCTTGATCGAGCCGAGTTCGGCCTCCTTTCCGAGCAACTTGGCGGATTCGATGGTGGCCGATTGCAATGCCTGCAGCGGGCTCATGCCATAGCGCACCATGTAGGCAAATTGCATTGCATTGTCGCCATGCGGATAGACACCGCTATCGGTGCCATAGGCTATGCGAACGCCGGCCGAAACCGCTTTGCGGAAACCGGCACGCTGGGTCTCGGTGGTTTCCATGTTCTTGCGCAGGATCTCCTCCGACCAACCGTCGCGTCGGCCGACCCGGTCGATGTAGTCGCCATTGTAGATATCGGCGACCAGCCAGGTGCCGGCGCGATTCATCATGACAATCGCCTGGTCGTCCATCAGCGAGCCATGCTCGATCGAATGCACGCCGGCGCGGACCGCGCGCTTGATGCCCTCGGCACCGTGCGCGTGCGCCGTCACAAATTTCCCGCGCTTGGCGGCGGTCTCGACCGCGGCTCGAATCTCGGCCTCGGAATACTCGGACTCGCCGGGCTCGGTGCCCGCGGTAAGCACGGCGCCGGTGGCGATGACCTTGATGAAGTCCGCGCCCTGATCGAGCACGGCATTGACCTTGTCGCGCACTTGTTCCGGTCCCCGTGCTACCCCGCGACGAAATGCCTCGGGTACCTTGACCCCCTTGGCCAGACCGGTGATCTCGCCGCCGCCCTGTGGAATCGTGATGTAGGCACCCGCCACGAACATGCGCGGGCCGGGCACCAGTCCGGCATTGATGGCATCGCGCAGGGCGACATCGGCGAAGCCGCGATAGACGCCGACATCGCGCACCGTGGTGAATCCGGCGCGGATGGTATCGCGCGCGTTCTTCGCCCCAATAAAGGCATCGCGTGCGGGATTGCTGTGCAGCGGCGCCGCCGGGTCTGCACTCTGGCCTTCATCGGCGAGATGGGTGTGCATATCCATCAAACCGGGCACGACAACATAGGCTGACCAGTCGACAAGACGACGCGAATCCTTCTTCTCGGCCTTCCAGGGCGCCATCGACTCGATCTTTCCCGCATGTACCGAAAGCAGTTGATCGACCAGGATCGCGCCGGTTTCGACATCGATCACCTTGCCGGCGCGAATGCGCAACGTTGCACCGTCTGACGCTGAAGTTTGCGCCGCGACGACCAGCATCATCGAGGCCACTGCGAATCGTTTCATGCGGACGCTCCCACTGCCGCATACGCCGCCCGCAGCTGATTGTGGAAATGCCAGACGCCGCTTTCGCGTTTGGGGCAGAGCCGACCGGCGTCGTAAGTGCCCGAGGCCAGTCCGCGCTGCACCGCCTCGCAGATCATGATGTCCTCGTGCTGGACTTCATCGCTGAACTCCTTGTCGCGGGCGATGCGCGCCTGCGCGGCCGGGTCCTCGGCATAGTAGTAATCGAACTCGATGCGACAACGATCGGGGCTGAGCGGCAGGATTCGGTTGGTCTGCATCCGGCCGGGCATGATGTTGAGCATGATGTTGGGATAGACAAAGTAGTAGTAGGCCTCGCCACTGCCATAGATCTCCTCGCTGTTGCGCAGCGGGGAATGCTGCAGCGACTGCCAGGGGAACAGCTCGGTGTCATAGGCGCGGTAGTCGAGCAGCTTCGACAATCCGGGATGGACATGGGGGAGATGGTAGCCCTCAAGGAAATTGTCGATGTAGACCTTCCAGTTGCAGGCGAGCTCATAGCTGTCGCGGCGCACGAAGCGCATCGCGGCGGGGTTGATCGGTGTGATCCGCGCCGTGATCCCGGCGTACACCGTGTCGAACGCGGCCACATCGTCGCTCAACGCAACGAACACCAGGCCCTGCCATTCATGCACACGCAGCGGCGGCAGACGGATATCGGCCACATCGAAATTTTCTGCATCCTGCATCTCGGGTGCACTGCGCAGTTGTCCATCCAGCGCATAGGTCCAGCCGTGATATTTGCAATGCAGGGCGCGGGCACCCTTGCCATTGCACAGCGCCAGGGGCCCGGCGCGATGACGACAGACATTGGGGAATGCGCGCAGCACACCGTCCTGACCCCGCACCAGCAGCACCGGGACCTTGCCGATCTGTTCGACCACATGGTCGCCGGGCTCGGCCAGTTGCTCCTGACGGGCCAGCAATTGCCAGCTACGCGCAAACACCGCGCGATGCTCCAGATCGAGCATGTCCTGGCCGAAGTAATGATGCGCCGGCAGGGCGCGCGCCTGCTCAAGCGATGGTTGAATTGCGATGACGGACATGGACAGCACCTCTGCAGCGATATGATCCGACGCTATCAGACTTCAAGGGAGAATGGCCATGCGATGCAGTCCGTGGATGATGCTTGCGCTGTATCTGATCTTGCCCCGATTTCACGAGCGGTTTCAACCGGATAAGCACTTGTTCTTGTCCAGAGAGGTGCTCAATGAAGAAGGAAAAAGTGGGTGCTCCGGGCGTTCGCCAAGGGGTCGCCAAGACCCGTCAGCGGCACACCCCTGAATTCAGGACGATGGTGTTGGAGCGGTGTGACCGCGAAGGCGTTGCGGTGACTGCCGCGGACGTGGGGCTTCCGGAATCGATGCTGTACGCGTGGCGCAAGGCTGCTATGCAAAGCTTGAATCGAAGCCTGAAGACCGAGGCAATCTACGAAGAGCGCTTCACGATGCGACGGCAGGCTCGTGCAGCCGTGTTCGAGTACATCGAGATTTACTACAATCAGCGCCGCCTGCATCAATCGATCGGCTACAGAACGCCGAACGAGTCCGATGCGGCAAAACTCGCTTAACCGAGTGTCCGAAATATTGGGGCAACATCATTCTGGTCGCTTCCTATGATCAGTCGCTAGAATTCATCTATCGCCTATTGAAATCACTCTGAGGGGAAACCAGCCAGATGCACAGCGGTCCCCTACTCGCGCCCGCATGGGCCAGCACGCCATGAACGTTGTCGCCGAACCCTCGGGATCGCTGGCCACCGCGATGGCACATGCGCTGCGCCTGCTCGATCAGGATCCTGCTCTTGCCGCCGAACAGGCGCGCGAAATCCTGAGAGCTGTGCCCGGCCACCCGGCTGCATCACGACTGCTCGCGGCTGCGCACGGCGCGAAGGGCGAATGGACGAACGCAATCGACATCCTGCGGCCGCTGACCAAGGCGCATCCCGATGCCCTGCTCGCCCGCCTGGATCTCGGCATCGCCCTGGGTCGCTGCGGCCGCTATGCCGAGGCGATCCAGGTCCTGCGGCAATTGCTCGCGGTCAATCCGAACTTGCCCCAGGGCTGGCGGATTCTTGCAGATCAGCTGCGGGCGAGCGGCGATCGCGCCGGCGCCGGCGCGGCCTACGTCCAGCACGTGCAGCACGCGACGCGCGATCCCGAACTGCTGCAGATCGGCCAGGCGGTGCATGAAAATCGCATCGCCGATGCCGAACCGATGCTGCGCAACCACCTCAAGCGCGCGCCAACCGATGTGGTGGCGATCCGCATGCTGGCCGAGATTGCCGAGCGGCTGGGCCGCCACGAAGATGCTGAAAACCTGCTCGAACGCTGCCTGCAACTGGCACCCGGCTTCCACGCAGCGCGGCAGAACTATGCGCTGATCCTGCACCGCGCCAACAAGCCCGGCGAAGCGCTGGCCGAACTCGAACAACTGCTGCGGCTGGAGCCCGGCAACCCCGGACACTTGAATCTGAAGGCCGCCATCCTTTGCCGGATCGGCGAGTACGCGCCAGCGATCGCGATCTACGCCGATATCCTCGCGCACCAGCCCCAGCATGCGCGGATCTGGCTCAGCTATGGCCATGCCCTGAAGACCGCAGGCGAGCAGGATCGATCGATCGAGGCCTATCGGCGTAGCCTGGCCATCGAACCCGGCTTTGGCGAGGCCTGGTGGAGTCTGGCCAATCTGAAGACCGTGCGCTTTTCCGCCGAAGATGTGCAGGCCATGCGCAGTCAGCTGCAGCGTCCAGAGCTCGGCGACGAACACCGCTACCACCTCGAATTCGCCCTCGGCAAGGCGCTCGAGGATGGCGCCGAGTATGCCGACTCGTTCCGCCACTATCTGGCTGGCAATGCGCTCCGGCGCATTGGAATTCTCTACAACGCCGACGACACCACGGCGCGCGTCAGCAAGATCAAGCGGACCTATACCCGGGCATTTTTCGAGGCGCGCGCCGGTGCCGGCTGTACAGCTGCCGATCCGATCTTCATCGTCGGACTGCCGCGTTCGGGCTCGACCCTGATCGAGCAGATCCTCTCCAGTCACTCGGCTGTGGAGGGCACGATGGAGCTGCCCGAAATCATCTCGATGACGCGACTGCTGCGTCGACAGAGCGATTCAGAGCAGGTCACCCCCTACCACGACGTGCTCGCAGAGCTTGACCACGCCGCGCTGCGCCAGCTTGGCGAGCAATACATTGAACGCACGCGGGTCCAGCGCAAGAGCAGTGCGCCGTTTTTCATCGACAAGATGCCGAACAACTTCGTGCACATCGGCCTGATCCAGCTCGCCCTGCCCAATGCGCACATCATCGATGCCCGGCGCCACCCGTTGGCCTGCTGCCTTTCCGGCTTCAAGCAGCACTTTGCGCGGGGCCAGAACTTCAGCTATGACCTCGCCGACATCGGCCGCTATTACCACGACTACGTCGAGTTGATGGCGCATTTCGACGAGGTGCTGCCGGGTCGCATCCACCGGGTGATCTATGAGGATATGGTCGACAACACCGAAGCCGAGGTGCGTCGACTGCTCGATTACTGCGGCCTGGCGTTCGAACCGGCCTGCCTGCGCTTCTACGAAAATGACCGTCCAGTCCGGACCGCCAGCTCCGAGCAGGTGCGCCGCCCGATCTATCGCGATGGCATCGACCATTGGCAGCACTACGCCGAATGGCTGTCTCCACTGCAGGAAGCACTCGGACCGGTCCTAGCCAACTACCCCGATCCTCCGGTATTTTCGCCCGGTGGCGCCCGTTGACAGAATAATCACATAGCCTCGATCCACCCACATCCTGCGGAGAGCACCAAATGCACAAGATAGCGACTACCCGACCCAGAGCGGCGGGCATATCCCGGATGGCGCGACTGCCCCTGGCAGCGGCGATCTATCTGGCGATCGGCTCGACCGCATTCGCCCAGGACGCCGCCGAGCCTGACGCTGGTACGACCGCCGACAGCAGCAAGGGCCAGACCACGGCACTGGAAACCGTGACGGTGACTGCGCAGAAGCGCACCGAGAATCTGCAAGAGGTTCCGATCAATATCCAGGTGCTCGGCACCGAGCAGTTGGAGACGATGAACATCTCCGACTTTGAAGACTATGTGAAGTACCTGCCCAGCGTTTCCTACCAGAGCGCTGGTCCGGGCTTTGCGCAGATCTATATGCGCGGCGTGGCCAGTGGCGGCGATGGCAATCACTCGGGATCGCTGCCGAGCGTCGGCGTGTACCTCGACGAACAGCCGATTACCACGATCCAGGGACCGCTCGACATCCATGTCTACGACATCGAGCGAGTCGAGGCACTGTCCGGACCGCAGGGCACCCTGTACGGCGCCAGCTCGCAGGCGGGTACGCTGCGCATCATCACCAACAAGCCCGATCCGAGCGGCTTTTCCGCTGGCTACGGCTTTGAAATCAACTCGATCAGCCACGGCGGCACCGGTTATGTGACCGAAGGCTTCCTCAATCAGCCGCTTTCGGAATCCGCCGCGATCCGCCTCGTCGGCTGGCACAAGCATGATGCCGGCTATATCGACAATGTGTTTGGAACCCGCACCTTCCCGTCCTGGGATGCCGACTCCGGTGGCAATGGCACAATCGACAATGCCGAGCGCGCTGAAGACAACTACAACGATGTCGACACCACCGGTGCACGCATCGCCCTCAAGCTGGACCTCAACGATGAATGGACGATCAGTCCGACCATCATGGGCCAGCGCCAGGTGTCCAATGGCAGCTTTGCCTTTGATCCGAACGTCGGCGACCTCGCCCTCACCCATTTCTACCGTGAACGCGCTGATGATCGCTGGACGCAGGCCGCGCTGACCGTCGAAGGCCGGATCGGCAATTTCGACATGACCTATGCCTTTGCCCATCTCAAGCGCGACGTCGATGTCGATTCCGATTACAGCGACTACTCGTTCTGGTACGACACCCTGTACAGCTACGGTGGCTATATCTGCTCCGAACTCGACGCCGATGGCGCCTGCGTTCCCGGCAGCCTGATCAATCCCTCGCAGTACATTCAGGGCGTCGACGGCTACAACAAGACCAGCCATGAGTTGCGTTTCGCATCGCCGCAGGATGCGCGCTTTCGTTTTGCCGCGGGCGTGTTCGTGCAGGAACAGAAGCACGACATCGAGCAGCGTTATCTGATCGATGGCGATCTCGCCGATGGCATTTCAGTTACCAACTGGCCGGATACCTTGTGGCTGACCCAGCAGGATCGGCGTGACAAGGACAGCGCGATCTTCAGCGAGCTGTCGTTCGATTTCACCGACAAGCTGACCGGCAACATCGGTGCCCGCTTCTTCCGCGTCAACAACAGCCTGAAGGGTTTCTTCGGATTCAGCGATGGCTTCAGTGGCTCTACCGGCGAGGCGGCCTGCTTTGACCAGACTGATTTCGACGGCGCGCCCTGCGTCAATCTGGACAAGCGGGTCAAGGAGAACGGCAATATCGGCCGTGCCAACCTGACCTATCAGGCCACCGATCAAGTGATGTTCTACGGCACCTGGTCCGAAGGCTATCGACCCGGCGGCATCAACCGTCGCGGCTCGCTGCCGCCCTACCTGTCGGACTTCCTGACCAATTACGAAGTCGGCATGAAGAGCGCATGGCTGGACAACACGGTGATCTTCAACGCCTCGCTGTTCCGCCAGGAGTGGGAAGACTTCCAGTTCAGCATTCTCGGTGCCAATGGCCTGACCGAGATCAAGAACGCCAACCAGGCGCGCATCAATGGCATGGAGCTCGATCTGACCTGGTCGGCCAGCTATAACCTGCAGATCTCCGGCGGCGTGTCGATGTACGACGCCGAGCTGACCGCAAACTACTGCGGCTTCACCGACGAGAACGGCATTCCGGTCACCGACTGCGACGAGCCGCAGGCACCGAGCGGAACCCAGCTCCCGGTAACGCCCAAGATCAAGGGCAATCTGACCGCGCGTTACACCGCCGATGTCGGTGACATGCAGATTTTCGGCCAGGGTATCGTCGCCCACACCGGTGAACGCGAGTCGGACCTGCGCATTGCGACCCGCGACATCCTAGGCAAACTCGGCTCGTACAGCACCCTCGACCTCTCGGCGGGCATTGGCAAAAACAACTGGACGGTGGAGATGTATGTCAACAACGTCACCGACGAGCGCGCCGAGATATCGCGCTTTACCCAGTGTGCGGAATCGGTATGCGGCGCAGCCGGCGTACTGGCCGAGTATCCCGATGGCCAGATCTACTCGGTGACCAATCAGCCGCGTACCTTCGGTGTGAAGTTCTCACAGCAGTTCTGACCTGCATCAGGTTCCGGCCTGAACGCGGGATCTACGTCCCAGCAAAACCCCGGCCACGCGCCGGGGTTTTGCTTTGGGTGGTACCCATTCAAAGGCAATGCTCTGACAATTCCTGAAAAATCAATCGATTGGAGTTCGGACTCACCACCCTATAGCTTAAACTTGGGCACTTTCCCGTAGAGGGATACAAGGAGACCACCCGCATGCGTATTCGCACCGTCGTATTTCCTGTTGCCGGACTCGGCACCCGATTTCTCCCCGCGACCAAGGTCCTGCCCAAGGAGATGTTGCCGCTGATTGATCGGCCGCTGATCCAGTATGCGGTCGACGAAGCCCTGGACGCCGGCTGCGACACCCTGGTGTTCGTCACCAATCGCTACAAGCACGCCATTGCCGATTATTTCGACAAGGCCTATGAACTCGAAAACAAACTCGAGGCGGCCGGCAAGCATGAACTGCTTTCGCTGATCCGCGACATCCTGCCCGAGGGCGTGCGTGCGATCTTTGTCACCCAGCCCGAAGCCCTGGGTCTTGGCCATGCCGTGCTCTGTGCCAAACCTGTAGTCGGCAACCAGCCATTCGCCATCATGCTCGCCGATGACATGATCTGGAACCGTGGCCATGGCGCGCTGCGCCAGATGATCGAGATCGCCGAGCGTGACCATGCCAGTGTGATCGCCGTCGAGGATGTGCCGCGCGAACACACCAACCGCTACGGCATTGTCTCGTCCGAACCGATCGACGACCGGCTCTCGCGTGTTCGTGGTCTGGTCGAGAAGCCCAAACCCGAGCAGGCGCCCTCTACCCTGGCCGTGGTCGGACGTTATGTACTCGATGGCAGCATTTTCGAGCACCTGGAAACCACCCAGGTCGGCAGCGGCGGCGAGATCCAGCTGACCGACGGCATCGCCTCGCTGATGCGCAACAAGCCGGTGCTGGCGTACCGGTTCCATGGTCGCCGCTTCGACTGCGGCAACCGTCTGGGCATGGTGCAGGCCACCGTGCATCTGGCACTTGAGGACGCCGAGTTGCACGCACCTGTGGTCGAGTTGATGCGGGAGCGCCTGGCGCGGGAATGAACATGGACCTGTCCTACATCCTCAACCACCTCGGTGAGGATCGGGCACGCTACTTCGACGCGGTGATCCCACCGATCGTGCAGAGTGCGATCTTCGCCCATCCGGATGTCGCCACCATGCGGCGGCGCATGAGCGACGAATTTGCCGAGCACGTCTACACGCGCGGCCTCAACCCCACCGTCGAGATCGTCGCGCGCAAGCTCGCCGCACTCGAGGGCGGCGAATCCTGCCTGATGTTCGGATCGGGCGCTGCCGCGGTCGCAGCCGGTGTGATCGCTTCCGTGTCAGCCGGCGATGAAGTCCTTTGCGTCGACAAACCCTATGCCTGGACCAGCCTGCTGCTGCGCAAGCTGCTGAGTCGGTTCGGCGTGTCCACGCGTTTCATCGATGCCAGAGCCGCTGCTGATGTTGCGGCAGCAATCAGCGACAGCACCCGACTGATCCTGCTCGAAAGCCCCAATTCGCTGACCTTCGAGCAGCAGGATCTTGCCGCCATTGCCGAGTTGGCGCGTGCACGTGGCATCCGCACGATGGTCGACAACAGCTATGCCACGCCACTGGGCCAGCAGCCGCTGGCGATGGGTATCGATCTGGTTGCGCACTCGGCGACCAAGTACCTCAATGGTCATAGCGATGTACTCGCCGGCTGCCTGATCGGCAGTGAAGCACTGATGCGCCAGGTTTTCCAGGGCCCATACATGACGCTCGGTGCGATTCTGTCACCGCACGATGCCTGGCTGCTGCTGCGTGGTCTGCGCACCCTGCCCGCACGCATGCGCCAGATCGCCGAGACCACCCAGGAAGTGATTGCCTTTCTCGAAGCGCAGCCGAAGGTGCTCGCCATCCATTATCCGCAGCACAGCAGCCATCCGCAGTGGCGGTTGAGCGCCAGCCAGTTGCGCCACGCCAACGGTCTGCTCTCGATCGAACTCGACGTCGCCGACATCGCCGCGGTTGACCGCTTTGTCGATGGGCTCGAGCGGTTCCTTATCGCCGCCTCATGGGGCGGCTACGAATCCCTGGTCTTTCCGGTCGCCGGTGTCCGCGAATGGAAATCCCTGGGCGACAGCGCCAGTGTTCCGCTCAACCTCGTGCGCCTGTCGATCGGTCTGGAATCAGCTGCCGTTCTGCAGGCAGATCTGGCGCAGGCATTGGCGCGAATCTGAGCGTCGGCTCGGCCAGCAGATTGGCCGAGCGCAGGGCGATGCCGAAACCGCAGCCGGCGATCAGGATTCCCGCCGCCAACGCCAGCACACCCCAGCCTCGAAGTCGCGCCGCCATCATCCAGGCGGCCTCGCCTTCGAGTCGGGTCGCGATGCCGTACTGACTGGCACTCTCCGGCGGGAATCGCGATTCGCGCTCGCTGTCGGCGGCGATCCGCAGCAGGCGCAGGCAGGCCAGCACGACGATCAGCAGCAATAGCAGCGATGCGCCAGCGCACAGTACGGCAAGCACGCGGGTCGATGCCGGCAACTGTGCGGTCAGCGTTGCACCGCGCAGGCTGAGCAGGATCCAGCCGATCAAGCACCAGACCAGCACGGTGCCGAGGACGACCAACCAGGTCTGCGTTTTGGAATGATTCACGGTTTTCCGCCCCAGCGAAGTCACAGGATCGAGCTTGGCACGGCAGCGCTGTGCGCTGCGCCTGCGGCGCTCTTCGGCTATCTGGCCAGTGACGACGCCCAAGCGCAATATGCACAGGTCGTTGGTGCGACCGAAGTCGCGGTTCTGGTGATCGGCGGTTGCGGCTTCAAGGCCAAGAACCGCGTCGACGTGGGCGATGCGCGCTTCAGGGCGGTTGCGCCGCGCCCTCAGAATCCGTCGCCTTGTGCGTCGGTCCGCAAGCGCGCCCGACCTGCCGCCCTGGACAGGTCGGGCCATCGTGCATCAAGGTACGTTGACGCCGCCAACCGATGCCGACATCAACTCGATCAGGCTCTGACTGTTGCCAAACGGCGTCGGCGTGGTCGCGGTGATCTTGACCGTACCCACGTTCGGGCTCGCCCAGTTGATCGTGTTCACAGCGATCGGCGTGCCGGTGGCCTGCGGAGTTACCGTGTCATTGATTTCGATCTTGCAGGCATTGCTGAAGCTTCCAGCCGGCACGCTGACATTTTCGTTGCCGACCAGCTTGATCGTATGCACGTGGCGATCGGTAGCCTCGTAGGTGAAGCCCTGCACGGTCACCGAGGTGATCGTGCTGAAGTTGCTGGTGATGGTCTGATTCATCTGCAGTGTGCGCGGCGAGCGGAATTCGGGCACATGGGTCACCGTTCCGGTTTTCTGACCGGTTGCTGGATCGAAGGTCTCGGCACCCCAGAGAATGATCTCGCTATCGGTCTGTTCATTGAAATTGCGTACGGTCAGGCGGCCTTGGGCATCCCGCTGTTCCAGCACATAGACCGGATGGCCGTTGTAGCTGGACGTGCCGACGACGTGCTCGCTGTTGTTGTCGATGATCTGCGGCTGGGTGGCAATCTGCGAGGTGTTGCGGAAGCTGCGACGATCACCCACGGTATAACCCGGGTAGCAGCGGCCGGTCGCGTTGCCAGGATTGCCCGGCCCACCCGTGGTGGCCGCGGTACAGACCGAGCGCGGGCTGCTGAATGCGTAGCGCTGGATGTTCTTGGTCTGGCTGATGTTGTCGACAGTGAAACTCATCACCGCCGTCTCGCCATCGCTGAAGCGCAGTGTGACGGTGCCTACGCTCTGCATCCCGCCCGAGGGCAGCGCCGGCGTGCCATTGATCTGCAGCAGGGGCGTACCAGCAGTGGCGCGGAACACTTCGCCGCTGAAGCTGCCGTCGCCCTGGCGGCTTGGCGCAGCGAGCAGCCACATCGGGGCGCCATCGGCGCCATAGGTGTACCAAGCAACGACCACGGTATTTTCCTGGTGCACGAGGTTTGCACCCCAGCCCGACTCGCTCGGGTTCCACCATAGGTCGGTGTAGTTGGTTGCCGTGGACATCGGCGCCGAACTGAAGGCGCAACTCGGTGGCGTTGCCGAGAAGTTGTAGCGCGTCATGTTCTTCTGCTGGGCGGTTCCGTTGACGGTGTAGCTCATCTGCAGGCTGTCAGCGGTCGGGAAACGCAGCGTCGCCGAACCCACCTGGGTGGTGCTGGCGGTCACCGGACTGCCATTGATCTGCGCAAACGGACGTCCCGTGGTGCGGAACAGATCGCCTCGATAACTGCCATCACCCTGGCGCGCTGCGCTCAGCACCAGCCAGAGCGGTTTACCATTGGTATCGTAGGTGTACCAGGCTGCGGCCAGCGTATCTCCCTGGTGCGCGATATTGAAGCCCCAGCCGGACTCGGCGGCGACCCACCACATGCCCTGGTAGTTCTGCGCCACAACGCCCCCGCTGAGCATGGCCAACAGGATCATCATGAGCAGGGCGCGCAGCCGCGGCATCGCACGCAGGGCAGGAGTGAAGGAATTGGACATGGCGGTCTCGACAGACAGGCGCGCGAAAATTCGCGTGGTCAAAGTCTAGGCAGACCAGTCGAACCTGAGGGGCGGTACGCCCCCCGCAAACGGGGGGAGCCGCCGCGCTGTTGCCGGGGTGGCGTCGCGGCGGAATGGTCCGCCGCCCACCCCACCTAGATCGATTCGCCGATCACCTTCAGCCGCACCTCAAGTGCATGCGCCTCGAATCCGAGTGCAATGGTGAGCTTCTCCAGAAATTCGCGCTCACGCGGGCGAATCCGCTCATCAGCCGCAGCCAAGCGGAGCAGTGCATCGTAGAGACGGTCCACTTGGGAAGATCCCTTGCCGAAGCGGGCGACAAACCGGCGCCCCTCGGCTTCACCGTCAATCTGGCGATGACGGCCGCGATCAAAACTTTCCTTGGCGATACGGCGCGCGTTGGTCGACAGTTCTTCCTCGTCCATCAACTCATTGACGAATTCGGTCTCATGGGTGGTCACGATGCTGTCGGCCTGGGCCAGGGCGCCGAGCAGCCCAAACAGCACCTCGATCATCAACTGCTGATCGGCCGTGACCGTGCCACCACCAAAAATCTCTCCCAGTGCACTGCGCACCTGTCCAAAAACGCCCTTCTTGCGGTCCTTGTTGCGGGAATCGGTGCTAGACATGCAAATCTCCTTGCAGCATTGCCGGCCAGCCGCCAGCGGCGGGGACCCGGCCCGGTATCGGCGTCGAATGCAAATTCCCCCCAGAGCTCCGGGCCGTGTCGACGAGGCACAGGCGGATGCTGCGACAGATCGCGGCAATTGGAAAGGGGTTTGGGCGATATCCGGCGATAGAAATGTTGCGGACCCCACTGGAACACACAAAATCGGCCCACATATAGCGTGAAGGCCAGCTGACGCGAGCGGAACTTCCGGGAACTCAGGAGGTCCATCAGCGTTCCCAGTTGCCGGACGATTGCGTCCGCGCCCGTGGGCCGCAACAATATGCCGCTTTTTTCCCGGCGTCTGCCGGACTTCCATCACCAGGAGCAGCACCAATGAAGCAGTTTTTCCGTAGCACCCTCGCCGCTGCCATTGCGGTCGGTCTGGCCATTTCGACGAATGCGAGTGCGCTCGACAAGCTGACCACTGAGAAAGAAAAGGTCAGCTACATGATCGGCATGGACATGGCCCAGGGTCTTGGCCAGGTGAAGGACGAGATCGATCTGAACGTGCTGTTCGAAGCCGTGCGCACCCAGCTTGCCGGCGGCAAGTCGCTGATGACAGCCGAAGAATCGCAGACCGTCCGCAACGACTTCATGAACAAGATGCGCAGCCAGCAGGAAGCCAAGAGCAAGGCCCTGGCCGAGACCAACAAGGCCGAAGGCGAGAAGTTCCTGGCCGCCAACAAGTCCAAGCCGGGTGTCACCACCACCGCCTCGGGCCTGCAGTACAAGGTCATCACCGCTGGCAAGGGCAAGAAGCCTGCAGCCACCTCGCAGGTGAAGGTGCACTACTCGGGCACCCTGATCGACGGCACCAAGTTCGACAGCTCCTACGATCGCGGCCAGCCCGCCGAGTTCGCGCTGAATGGCGTCATCGCCGGTTGGACCGAGGCGCTGCAGCTGATGAACGAAGGCTCGAAGTACCAGCTGTTCATTCCGTCGAACCTGGCCTACGGCGACACGCCGCGCCCGGGTCCGATCGGACCGAACGCGATGCTGATCTTTGATGTGGAACTGCTCGCAGTCGATCCGGCGCCAGCCGTGGCCCCGGCCGCCGGCGAAGCCGCACCGAAGTAATCTGAAACCTGCACGAAGAAGAAACGCCGGCACTGCCGGCGTTTTTTTTGGCTCAGGAATCGCGCTTCAACCAACGCAGAGCCATCCTTCGCAGCGATTCGTCGGCGCCGGTATCTTCGGCCAGCAGGGCGATCTCGCGCCAGGCGAGTGCATGCGATTCATCGCCAACGGAGAACGCTTCTCCCGCCGTCGCACGCACGACAAAGCGCAGGTCGTAATGCCAATGTCCGGGCTCGTCGCCCCGCTCGGGAATCCAGTGCCGATCAAGATCGAAAATATCCGGGTCGACGGTCAGCTCGCCCAGCCCGCTCTCTTCCTCCGCCTCACGCAAAGCAACACCGGCAAGGTCAAGATCGCCATCGGCATGCCCGCCCAACTGCAGCCAGCGCTCCAGCTTGCGGTGATGGGTCAGCAGTACACGACGACCGTCCCTACTTACCAGCCAAGCCGATCCAGTCAGATGACCAATCTGCAACTGGCGATGAGCGCAGTCAGGGTGGCTGCGGATGAAATCGCTGAACAGGGTCGCTGCGCCCTCACCGCCTTCGGCATTGCGGGCATAGGCGTGCAGCAGATCGAGCAGAGCATTGCGTTCCATAGGCGATACCACGATGGCTGATCCAGGTTCTGGAGGCGGCGCTGCAGCTTGCCGCCCCCGTCAGCGTCGCGTATCTTAGCCGCGCCATCGGTGCGGCGGGGCACAAAATGCTCGTTGCACCGCGAGGAATCCCGTACTGAACAAAGAAGTGCTGGCCCGTCTGCATGTGCAACCGTGGCTAGAGACGATCACCCTGGGGAGAACTGAATGATTTTCGACCGCATCAAACCGCTGGACCAGATTCTGGCCACAGCCGAGAAGCAAGGGCTCAAGCGCCAACTCAACGCCTTTGACCTGACCATGCTCGGTATCGGCGCCATCATCGGCACCGGCATCTTCGTGCTGACTGCGGTCGCTGCCAACAAGGCAGGTCCAGGCATGATGTACTCGTTTGTGATCGCGGGTGTGGTTTGCGCATTGACCGCGCTGATCTACTCGGAGATCGCAGCGATGGTTCCGGTCGCGGGCTCGGCCTATACCTACTCTTACGCCGTACTCGGTGAGCTGATCGCGTGGATGGTCGGCTGGGCGCTGATCCTGGAATATGCAGTGGCTGCCGGAGCGGTGGCCGTGGGCTGGGCGGGATACGCCAATGGATTCCTTGCCAGCGACATGTTCGGGCTCGTCGATGCAGGTACGTTCGCGTTACCGCTGGCGCTTACCGCAGGTCCGGCCGATACGGTTACCTTGGCCGACGGCACGATCGCGAAGGGAGGATTCAACCTCATCGCCTTTCTGATCTCGCTACTGGTGATGTGGCTGTTGATCATCGGCACCTCCAAGAGCGCAAAGGTCACCGCGGTGCTGGTGCTGGTCAAGGTCGCAGCACTGACCGTCTTCATCATTCTGGCGCTGCCTGCTGTGCAGTCAAGCAACTTTGAGCCCATGCTTCCCAACGGCTGGGGAACACCGCTTTCGGGCTTGGGTGTACTGGGCGCGGCCGCATCGATCTTCTTCGCGTATGTCGGTTTCGACGCTGTATCTACTGCAGCAGAAGAAACCAAGAATCCCAATCGCAACGTACCGATCGGGCTGATCGCTTCCCTCGCAGTGTGCACTGTGTTCTACCTCCTGGTTTCGTATGCGGCGATCGGCACGACCGGCGCGCAGCCGGGCGGCGAGCTCTCGCAATCCAAAGAACCGTTGGCATTCGTACTGCGCAATCTCGGATTTCCGGGAACCGGAAACTTCGTTGCGGGCGCCGCAATCGTTGCCCTGCCCTCAGTCATCCTGATGATGATGTACGGCCAGACGCGCATTCTGTTCACCATGTCGCGCGACGGACTGATGCCCAAGATGTTCTCGGACGTGCATCCTCGCTACTTCACGCCGCATAAGGTGACCTTGGTGACGGGTATTGCCGTGTCATTGTTTGCCGCAGTGTTTCCGGTCGGTGCGCTGGCGGATATCTCCAATTCCGGAACCTTGTTCGCGTTCCTGATTGTCGCCATCGGCGTGATGATGCTGCGGGTCAAGGATCCCGGCCGAAAACGTCCGTTTCGCGCCCCGATGATCTGGCTCGTCGGGCCAATCGCCGTTGCCGGATGCGCATTGTTGTTCGTGAGCCTTGGCATGTACACCATCCAGCTGTTCTTCGGCTGGGCGCTGATCGGGGTGCTTGTCTACTTCGGCTACAGCCGCAGCCGCAGCCGCCTTGGCCGCGGCGAAACCGACTGATTCGGGGCGCACACCTGTAGCGAAGCCCGGCCCGTATTCGTACGGCGCCGGTTTTTCGCAAGGGGGCTTGGTCTTAGGACACCGCCTCGCTATCATGCGCGGCCAATCCATGCCGGTGTGGCGGAATGGTAGACGCGGTGGACTCAAAATCCACTGGCAGCAATGTCGTGTAGGTTCGAGTCCTATCACCGGTACCAAGCAAACAAAAAAGGCCCGCTTTCTGCGGGCCTTTTTTGTTTGCTTGGTACCGGTGGGTTGTGCGATGCCAACTCCCTGGCTCGCTGTCGCTCGCCGCCCCCTCGGACTCGAGGGGGCTCAGGCAAACGGACAGAGTGCGCTGGGGAATGGGCTCCGGCGGAGGGCCGCGCTCCCGCGCGGCCGCTGTGGCCGCACGCTGCGCATCAGCCGCTTCAACGCTGGATCGTAAGATTCGATGCGTTTGCAGCCGGCCTGCCGGTAATCACCAGGCGCCGCGGGAGTGGCTCCCTCCAAACACGCGCACCGCGAAAATGTGTCGCGCCTGGAGGGCCGCGCTCCCGCGCGGCCGCTTTCGCCGTACGCTGCGCATCAGCCGCTTCAACGCTCGATCGCAGGCTTCGCTGCGTTCGCAGCCGGCCTGCCGGTAATCACCAGGCGCCGCAGGAGCGGCGCCCTCTCAATAAGCGCTGCGATGAGGATGACACGCATTCTTGTAGGGCATCTCTGTGAGATGCCGCCCCAACGCCGCGGTGCACTCAGGATGGCAATACGCGACAAATGTAACCCTTGAGGTAATCGGTCTCGGGGATGGCGGGATGGACCGGGTGATCGGCGCTTTGTTGCAACTGGGCGAGCACCTGGACGCTGCGGTCGAGATGGCGGGCGCCCTGATTGATGGTATCGAGCAGGGCACTGCGCGGCATGTGGTGCGAGCAGGAACACGCAATCAGGATGCCGTCACGATTGAGCAACTGCATGCCGGCCTCGAAAATCCGCCGATAGGCCAGGCGACCCTCGGCAAAATCCTTCTTGCGCTTGACGAAAGCCGGCGGATCGATGATGACCACATCGAAGCGCTCGCGCTCCTGACGCATCAGCTTGAGCGCATCGAAGGCATCGGCCTGGACGGTGCGCACGCGATCGGCACAGCCATTGGCAGCGGCGGCTGCATTCACGGCCAGCAGGGCGGTCGCCGAGCTGTCGACACAAACCACCTCGCTCGCACCGGCAACCGCGCTGCGCAAACCCCAGGCCCCGACATAGCTGAAGACATCGAGGACACGCTTGCCTGGCACCAGCCTGGCCAGTCGATCGCGGTTGTCTCGCTGATCGTAAAACCAGCCGGTCTTCTGCCCATTGGCAATATCCACGGCAAACTCGACGCCCGCCTCGACCACTCGCGTCAGCGGCTCAAGCGTGCCGACAGGGACTTCGAAGTACTCCGGCAGACCCTCAAGCTTGCGCACCGAGCCATTGTTCTTCCAGACGAAGCAGCGCGGCTTGATCACTTTGACGACGGCCTCAAGCACGGCCTCACGCAGTGACTCCATGCCCAGCGTTCCGATCTGGCCGACGATCACGTCATCGAAGCGATCGAGCACCAGGCCAGGCAGGCCATCGGCCTCACCAAATACCAATCGATAAAAGGGCTCGGCGTAGAGCTGTTTGCGCAACTCCAGGGCGACCCTCAGTCGATGCACAATCAACGATTTGTCGATCGGATGCCGTAGTCCACGCTCGACCAGACGCGCACAAATCAGGGCCTGTGGATTGATGTAGCCAAGGCCGAACGCGCGCCCAGCAGCATCGCAGATGGCAACAATCTCGCCCGGAGTGAAGTCAGTAAGCGGTGAGCGCTTGGTGTCCACTTCATTGCTGAACACCCAGAGATGACCCTGACGCAGCCTGGCGTCCTCGCCCTTCTTCAGGAACAGTCCGGGATACTCGATTCCGGGCTGTTCCGCTTCGGCTTCAATGGCGTCGTCGATGTCCTGGTTCATGCTGATGCTTCCGGCAAAGACGCTGAGTGTGACAGATGCCGCCGAGCGCGGCCCCGTCCCTACTCCAGCTCGATGCGCACGCGCTCGGCAACACGGCGCGCTTTTTCCTTGGCCGCGAACAGACTGTCGCCGCGCGCCAGCGCCACACCGAGGCGGCGCTTGCCATCGACTTCGGGCTTGCCGAAAAGACGCAGTTCGGTATCCGGCTCAACCAGCGCTTCGGCGACCCCGTAATAACGCGGCACTCCTTTGCCCTCGGCCAACATGGCCATCGACGCCGAGTAGCCGCGGCTGCGGATCACTGGAATCGGCAGACCCAGAATCGCACGCACATGCAGGGCGAACTGCGAGTAGTCCTGCGAGATCAGGGTGACCAGGCCAGTGTCGTGCGGGCGCGGTGACACCTCCGAAAACAGCACCTGATCACCGCGGACGAAGAGTTCAACGCCGAACACGCCCCAGCCACCGAGGGCGCCGGTCACCGCCAACGCAATTTCCTGCGCAGCCTGCAGCGCCTTGGGCGACATCGGCTGCGGCTGCCAGGACTCGCGGTAATCACCCTCATCCTGCCAGTGGCCGATCGGTTCGCAGAAACTGGTGCCGCCAGCATGACGCACGGTGAGCAAGGTGATCTCGTAGTCGAACGGCACAAAGCCTTCGACGATCACCCGCCCGGCCCCCGCCCGGCCCCCACGCTGCGCATACGCCCAGGCCTTATCGACCTCGGCAACATGGCGCACAATGCTCTGACCCTTGCCCGATGAGCTCATTACCGGCTTGACCACGCAAGGCAGGCCGAGCGCCTCGACGGCAGCACGATATTCTTCGGCAGTATCGACAAAACGGAAGCTTGAGGTGGGCAGGCCCAGGGTTTCGGCAGCGAGTCGGCGGATGCCCTCGCGGTCCATGGTCAGTCGGGCAGCCAGCGCGGTCGGAATGACACGCAAGCCCTCGGCTTCCAACTCCACAAGGGTCGCGGTATGGATCGCCTCGATCTCCGGAACCACCAGGGTCGGCTGCTCCAGCTCGATCACCCGGCGTAGCTCCTTCGCGCCGAGCATCGGAATGACATGCGCGCGATGCGCCACCTGCATGGCCGGCGCATTCGCATAGCGATCGACAGCGATCACTTCGACGCCCAGACGCTGCGCCTCGATGGCGACTTCCTTGCCGAGCTCGCCACTGCCCAGAAGAAGCAATCGCGTTGCTGCCGGAGTCAGCGGCGTTCCATGAGCGTGCATGACGAAAATTCCCTGGGCAGTGAACCTCGAAAAATAATCGAGGCAGGGTCGGCATTCTATCCTCGCCTGACAGCCGCGAGCACCGGATGGCCAACGAATCGCCCGCCCGCTGCCCTGATTGGAGATCGAGACTGATGCTGCCGGTCGCCAGTGCGCGACCGGATTGCGTGATCGAATCGGAGTTGAATCAGTCAGCCGATGCAGGAACTGCAGATCTGGCGCATCGTGCACAGCCGTTGCCCTACTCAGGCGTCCGACCATCGGCGAAGCATCACCTGCGCGGCGCTCAACATCAAAGCGAAGGGCGGCCTGCGCCGCCCTTCGGGTATTGCCTTGATACGCAAGCAGTGGATCAGAAGGTGTAGCCGACGCGGAAGTAGTAGAAGCCACCGTTGAATCCGTACGGCGCGTGCACGGGATAGGCAGCCCCTGCCACAGCGGCTCCCCAGGGGTTGTCGGCCGGCACCTTGTCGAACAGGTTCTGGGCTCCGATATTGAAATACAGGCCCGAGTCGAATTTCCAGCCCGTTTCCAGATCGACCGTCACCGCACTGCCGCCGTAGATCGGCAGACCGCCGTCCTCGATCGACACCACGTCGCTGTCCAGGTGGTCCTCATAGAACGAACCGTAATAGCTCACCCGCGTATTGACGTGCCAGATGCCACGCTGGTGGTTGATGGAGAAGTAGCCCTTGGTACTCGGCAGTGATTCCTCCAGTTTCTTGACGCGCGCCTCGCTGATGATGCCGGGCGTAAAGCTGTCGACCTCGGTGTCGTTGAAGTTGACTGCCAGCGAGTAGGTTGTATCACCGCCGAAGTGATCGCTGCTGAAGCTGGTGACCACATCGAGACCCGTGGTTGTGGTGTTGAAATCATTGACGAAGAAGCCGACGCGGCTCAACGACGCCGCTTCCGGCACACCGGCCGCTACCAGGGCCGCGCGGTCGGCATCGGTCAAGGTGAAGTCGGCACTGCGCGCGATGCGGTCTTCCACCTTGATGTGGTACCAGTCTGCGGTGAACAGCCAGGGGTCCGCACTCCAGACCAGACCGAGCGAGGCATTGCGGGATTCCTCAGGCGTCAGAGGCTCGGCACCATAGAACGCCGCGATCAGATTGGTCGGCGGCAGTGTGGCGGTGTCGCGCAGCTCACCATCGATAAAGGCCGTGGTGACCTGACTGACATTGGCCTGACCCGGCGTCGGTGCGCGGAAGCCGGTGCTGACGGCGCCGCGGGCGGCAAAGGTATCGGTGAAATCGAAGCGCCCGGTCAGCTTCCAGTTGGTCGTACCGCCGAAGTCGTCGTAGTCCTCGTAGCGCACCGCGCCTGCCAGCAGCAGTCGCTCGGTAAAGCGCGCCTCGGCATCAAGATAGAGCGCCCAGTTGTCGCGGTCATGCTTGCCAGCGGTCCGCTGATTGAAGCCGGGGAACCCGTTGGAGCCGATGCTGAAGCCCTGCGAGGTCAGCGGCCCGATCGCAGTCGAACTCAGATCACCGGCGCTGATCTCGAAACTCTCCCGTCGCCATTCGACACCTGCTGCCACGTTCATCGGTTCGACCGTGAAGCCGGTGCCGAAGCTGCGGCTCAAGTCGAAGTTGACGTTGTACTCGGTCTGCTCGTTGCCACCGGGGCGGAAGAGAAGGCCGTCCGGCTGATTGGCGCCGAGCGAGGCGTTGACCGTGTTGTACATGAAGAAATCGATCTCGTTGCGGCCATAGGACGCGCTGAAATCCCAATACAGTTCGCTACCCCAAACGCCCTTCGCACCGCCCACCACCGAAGCATCCTTCATCTTGCCGCCGAAGCGCGGGGTGAAGCCGCCGGGGAACATCTCCAGGAAGCTGAAGCAATCGCCAGGCAGCGCGCTGACCAGGGCGCCAACTGTGGAGTAAGGAATCAGGTTGCCGTTGGCGTCGCGCAGCGCAATTGTCGGGCAACTGGCACCGCTGGGTGAACCGATCAACAGGGTCTGGCCGCCATCGTTGGAGTAGACGCCGCCGCGTGTGGTCGGGTTGCGGTAGTAGAAGCCGCCGTCGACATTGCGCGAGGCGGCATTGCCGAACAGGTAGAAGTCAGTGTTGTCGCTGGACACACCAAGATTGGCGACGAACTTGAAATCGCGATCGACCTCGGGCGAGCCCCAGATCTGCGCCGGATCAGGTACGCCAGGATAGCCGGCGGCGGCGACCGCAGCGGCGTCATCGCGTTGCACGCTGCGCGAGGTCGGATCGGCTGCGCGCCATTCGGCAGTGAAGGTGGCAAAGCCGTCAGCCGACAGCGGCATGCCCACCTGCGCGTTGTACTGCTGGGTAAAGCCGTCACCTTCGTAGTATTCGCCACCGAAAATCTCGAACGAGCCGCCTTCACGCAACTGCTTCAGCCCGAAATTGATTACGCCGGCAATCGCATCAGAACCGTACTGCGCTGCCGCACCATCGCGGAGCACTTCGACCTGTTCCAACGCCATAGCGGGGAATACCGACAGGTCTGCACCTTGGGCGCCATCGGAAAGTCCATGGCCGAGGAACGTAATGACCGCGGAACGATGGCGGCGCTTGCCGTTGACCAGAATGAGGGTGTTGTCAGGCGGCAAGCCACGCAGGTTGGCCGGACGCACCAGGCTGGCGGCATCGTCGATGGGGATGGTGCTGACGTTGAGCGAGGGCACCAGCACGCGCAACTGGTCCAGGACGTCGGTATAGCCCTGGTTGTGCAGTTCGGTCGCGCTGATGATGTCGATCGGCACCGCGGAATCGGTCTCCGAACGCGCCTTGCTGCGGGTACCCAGCACCGTGACCAGTTCCATGGTGGTGGCATCTTCCTCCGCCGGTGCCGGCGCTTCTTGCGCCAACACTGCTCCACACAGGCCGAAGGCGGCGACGCCGCCAAGGGCACACTTGACTCCGAATGCGATCGGATTGGCCGCAAACTTATGCCGTATACGCTTCATTGGTCAGTACTCCCCAAATTGTTCACCCAATTCGGCAAGCAGAGCGCGGGACGGTCTCCGCCGCCGGACGCATCCGCTGCTCCCGAAACTCGCGTTGCCGAGGCAACGGCTCAGACCCGCCGGATTCGGCCGGTGGTCCTTAGCCAATTTTTAACATTTATGTCGGCAATCGTCCACTGCAGCCCCTAACCGTCCATTTACGCCCGAGAGAGCCCGGCTACGCTTGGCCCAACCCGCGCTTCCGGACGGCGTTTGAGTGCAATGTTCGCCCAGCAGTTGCAACAATGCGCCGACCAATGGAACCTTCCTATGCCTCTTCCTGGAGATCCAGTCCGATGATCCTGCGCGACTTCTGCGTCCTGTGCCTGCTTTTCCTGACTGCTGCGGCCAATGTCTGCGCCGCTGAAAGCGACTGGATGAAGGTCTTGCTGCAAGGCCAGCAGATCGGGCATATCGAGCACAGCCGGCGCGTCGTCGGCAACACCGTGATCACCAGTGAACGCTTCGAGGCCAGCCTCGCCCGCGCCGGGACCTCGATGAAGATCATCACCGAAGAAACCCATCGCGAATCGATTGACGGCAAGCCCCTGGGCTTCTCGACGCTGACCGATCTGGGCAGCATGGCCCAACTCAGTGAGGGTGCCATTGCCAGCGATGGCAAGCTCAGTTTGATACGCAGCCAGGGCGGCACCGTACGTACCGAGGAAGCCCGCTATCCCAATGGCGCCCTGCTCAGTGAAGGCGCACGCCTGCTGGAAGCACGCAGCGCGCTCAAGCCCGGCGAGGAAATACGCTTCCAGACCTTTGTCGCCAGCCAGATGGAGGCGGTCGATGTGCGCGTCAAATACATCGGCGAAGAGACTGTCGACGTCGATGGCAAGGCGCACACTGCCCGCCACACCGAGCAGACCCTTGCCCTGCCCGGCAGCCCCCTGGTGATCCAGTCCTGGACCGACCCCAATGGTCGGCTGCTGCGCAGCCTCACGCCAATGTTCGGACTGCAGTTGGAAATGCTGGCAACCGATGCCAGCGCCGCCCAGCACCGCGACCCGGCGACCGATCTGCTCGCGCTGACGGTGGTGGCGTCGCCACGTGCCCTGTCCACCGCTGAACTCGGCGGCGATCTGCGCTACCAGTTGCAACTCGGCGAGCAGGGAATCGCGCAGAGTCTCCCGACCGGCGAACAGAGCCTCAGTTCCATTGAAGGCGGCTGGCAGTTGCTGATCGATGCACCGCCCTATGGCGCTGCGGGCAAAACTGCGGCAAGTGAGCCGGTTGCATCGAACCGCAGCGCCTCGAACTGGGTGCAGAGTGACGCGGCCGAAATCATCAGTTTTGCCAAGAAGGCTACCGCCAAGTCCAAGGACGCCAGAGCCCGGATGATGGCCTTGCAGACTGCGGTCGCCAAGCACATCAACAGCAAGAATCTGCGGGTCGGCTACGCCAGCGCCCTCGAAGCACTGCGCATGCGCGAAGGTGATTGCACCGAACATGCCCTGCTGCTGGCTGCCGCCGGACGCGCCGTCGGCGTACCGACCCGGGTCGCCGTTGGCCTGGCCTATATCGATCAGTTCGCCACTCACAAACAGGTCTTTGTGCCGCATGCCTGGGTGCAGGCCTGGGTCGACGACCGCTGGACCAGCTACGACGCCGCCCTCGGCGGATTCGACAGCGGCCACATCGCGCTCGCGACCGGCGAAGGTGATCCGGCGACATTCTTCGGCAGCATCAATCTACTCGGCAACATACGCATTCAGGCGATCGAGGCGGTCGTCCACTGATGCGGCACCGGGCTGCCCTCATCATCCTTGCGATCTGCGCCGTCTGCACGGCAAATGTGGCGGACGCGCAGGGCAAGGAAGCCGAGCTCATCGGGGTGATCCGCGAGGGCCGGATCAACGAGATCAGTGGTGCCGCACTTTCGCAGCGCGACCCCAATCATCTCTATGTCGTCAACGACAGTCAGAACGGCGCCTGGCTACATATGGTTCGACGCGATGGCGGTGCCCTTGGCAAGCTGCGCGTCAACGGCGCGGAAAATCACGACTGGGAAGACCTCAGCGCCTTTGTCCTTGACGATAAGCCGTACCTGCTGATTTCAGATACCGGCGACAACGGCGGACTGCGCGAGAGCCTCGAACTGCTGATTGTCGTCGAGCCGGAACTGCCACTCGCCGATAGCGTCGATATCGCCTGGCGTATCCCGTTCGTGCTGCCCGAGGGCGCGCGCGACATCGAGGCGGTGGCGGTCGATGCGAGCTCAGCCTCCATCTACCTGATCGCAAAACGACACTTTCCGCGCGTGCTGTATCGATTGCCGCTGCATCCACATGCCACGGACAAGCCCTTGCTCGCCGAGCGCGTCGGCTATTTCAACACGCTGCCGCCGGCATCCGATGTCGAGAAAAGTCGCGACCCGAAGTTCGGTCGGTTCCGCGGCGACATCACCTCGCTGGCGCTTGATCCTGCCGGTGGATTTGCGCTGGTACTGAGCTACCGCGATCTCTACTACTACCCGCGCCTGCCCGGCGAGGATTGGCTGGCCGCGCTGCAGGCCGAGCCGCGGCGCATACTGCTGCCGGCGCTGCCGCAGGCCGAGGCAGTAGCGATCGATGCAGCCGCTGGCGACGCGATCGTGCTCTCGGAACACTTGCTCGCACCGATCTACCGCGTCTCGTTGCACTGACTTGACCGCCCCGTCAATTCTGCTTGCATTTGATATCTTTTTGATATCAAATGCCCACAGACCCAGGAGCGCACCATGAACCAGAACGCCGAAATTACCGAACGCAAGCTCAGTACCCTGCCGGGTATCCCGATGATCCTTCTGCTCCTCGTGCTCACACTGGGCGTGCTCCCGGCGCTGGCGCTGAGCGGGTTCCGCCTGTTCGCCGTGCCGGTCGGCATCGTCACCTTCTTCTGCTGGTTTGGCCTGTTCATGGTGCAACCCAACCAGGGCGTGGTCCTGCAGCTGTTCGGTCGCTATGTGGGTACCGCGCGCGAGCCCGGTCTGCGCTGGGCCAATC